>JBLIGS010000136.1:0-8039 GCA_047637095.1 Neolewinella sp.
TCAGGTACCAACGAACCCCTTGACGACACCTTTACCTTTGAGGTCCTTGTTACCGGAGAAAACGTAGAGTCTACCTGGCAGATAGCTGGGCAGGACACAACCTACGCTTACGGAACATTAGTTACGGTAGGCCCCTTCCTCATCTCAGAAGGCAGCCAAACGCTGTCGATTCAAGATGTCGGAAATACCGAATGCTCGGAAGATATTCTGGTGTTGGCGCCAGGAACGTGCTCCCCTACCTGCGCCATAAGTGCAGTTACGAGTAACGTCCTGTGCAACGATGAAGGGACCAATGATCCTTCCGACGATACCTTCACCTTCGAAGTCGTCGTAACCGGAGAAAATACCGGACCAACCTGGATTGCATCTAACGGGAATACCGGAACCTACAACATCAGTACGACCTTCGGTCCGTTCCTCATCTCCAGCGGAGATGTTGCGCTCGGTTTCCAGGATGAAGAGAACCCTGGTTGTATCACCCAGATTTTCGCCCAAGCTCCGCCATCTTGCTCCCCGACCTGCGCCATTGCAATAACGACATTAACCATCTTTTGCAATGATAACGGAACGCTCTCACAGCAGAACGACGACTTCTACGAAGTAGTAATCAATGCTGCCGCTACCAACGGTGGCCCAACGGATACTTTCGAGGTCTTGGTCAACAATATTCCGCAGGGACAATTCGCCTACAACCAAGGAGGAACGTTTAGCTTGCCTGCGGATGGTAGCATGCCACAGATTCAGGTACGGGACATAACGGAACCCGACTGTATCGCATCAGACGTAATCGGACCACTCTTTCCTTGTACAGATGCTTGTGCTATAGCAGTAGCCATCACAAACGTCGTCTGTGATAACCAGGGAACTGGCAATGATTCTACTGACGACACCTACACCTTTAACCTTGTCGTCAACGGGCAAAACACCTCTGGACAATGGCAATCAGCAGACGGTACACTATCGGGTAACTACGGGCAAATAATCAATGCTGGACCTTACTTCATAAACGATGGTAACCTAGCGCTTGTATTCCAGGACCTAGAAAACCCAGGTTGCCTAACCAGTACAAATGTTGTACCACCCGCGGCCTGTTCTTTCTGCCTTCAAACCGTAGATGCAGGAAGTGATTTTGCCCTCACTTGTAAAGATACCCAAGCGCCGCTACAGGCAACCTCGTCTGCTACCGGAACCTATGAATGGTCGCTTGCGGGCAATACTGTATCGACAGCGTTGGCGGTTACGGTTTCAGCACCGGGAACCTATCTCTTCACAGCTACGTACCCAGATGGTTGTATCGCCCAGGACAGCGTGGTCGTTAGCAATTCAAATGAAATTCCAAGGATTAACCTGATCAGTGTTAGCCCCGAACGTTGTTTCGGAGAAAACAACGGTCAGATCATCTTCGAAGACATCGAAGGCGGAGCATGGCCATATGAGTACCAAATAAATGGTCAGATCGGAAGCAGCCAGGGAATATTCAACCAACTCCCTCCAGGGGAATACAACATTGAGATCACCGACGCGAAGGGATGTATGTTAGATACATTGATCACCATTGAAGAAGGGGTTGACCTGGAGATTCGTCTGCCAGAACTAATAGAGTTACTGGAAGGAAATTCTGGCCGGTTAGTAGCTGGGGTTAGTATTCCAGAGGAAGACTTGGAGACTATTCAATGGAGCCCACCAGGCCAGGTTGCTTGCGATACTTGCTTGGTTACCACTCCGCTGACCGCCAGTTCTCAGACCTACATCATCACCGTAGTTCACGACAACGGATGTGAAGCTTCTGCCACCGTTCAGTTGCTTGCACCGGAAGGATTGGACGTTTATATCCCGACAGCCTTCTCTCCCGACGGCAACGACGTAAACGATAACTTCACCCTATTTTCGGAAGCAAGAGTAGTTGAAATTTCATCGATGATCATCTTTGACCGCTGGGGAGAAAAAGTCTTCCAAGCAGAAAACATTGAGCCCAACCGGCCAGAATTCGGCTGGGATGGCAACCTCAGGGGAAGACCTATGGCCCCACAGGTGTTTGTCTACGTCTTCGAGCTTCTCCTCGACGACGGAAGCAAGGAAGTCTTTTCGGGAGACTTCGTCTTGATGCGTTGATTGAGTAGCCTACTAACATGAATCAAGGGCTAAACGACCAGCATTTAGCCCTTGATTTGCGTTACTACTAGACCCGCTCCCAGGTAATTTTGCCTTCGTCGTGAAAACCGTCGCAGTACCTACAGCGTGATGGCAAAGCCAGCGCCAAAGTTCATGCCTTTAAAACCGGTCTTAGCCGTAGCCAAAGGAACTTCGTATGACTCGGTAAGGCCCTGTTCGTAACGGCCCTCAACGAAGAGCTTGATCTTTTCGCTAAGCGTAGCCCGGACGCCAAGGCCGCCAACGGCGGCCACGTGAAACCGTTCATAATCAATGTTCTCCAGGTCAATATCCGCCGTCATCAGGTTAAACTCGATGATATCCGGAGCAGTCGTACGAATGTTACCATTCGTAGCATATCCGAAGCTGGCACCACCAAAGACATAAGGTTGAATTTTGCCTCCCGTAGGAATATTCACCTGCGCAAGCAACGGAACATCTATGTAGGAAAACCGGGTTTTGGCTTCAGCTCCAGTAGGAACCGTTGCTCCAAAAATGGTCGCATCCTGAGTAACCATCACGGTTGTTCCCCGGCGCTTAATTTCTACGCCGGAACGCAGACTGAAGACTTCGCTAAAGGGCAACTCTGCATAAATGCCGAACGCCAAAGAGGAAGCATTGCTAAATTGGTCAGAAACCGCATCAAAGGCATCGTCGCTCTGCAGGTCAGAGAAGCCGTAACCAGCCCGAAGACCAATACTCACCTGGGCAACAGCAAAGGTGGACACAAGGGTCAGCAAAAGGGTAAAAAGGATAAAACGCATAGTCAATGGATGTTATACTGTTGGTTCATTCGCGCCTGTAGCCCAATAGCGATTGGGAGTTTCGCCGCACAGCAATTAAGACTGATTAAAAGGTCTTTCGTCACCAAATGTTCAGTCTTCCCAAACATCATTTATAGCCCCAAACTCCTGATAATCTGCGGGTTTCAATCCCTGCTTTCTATGATTTGGCAAAAATCTACATATTCAAAACATCTCTCTTCGTTTCTCCTCACAAGCCAACTCAAATCTTCGAAAAAGAATTCAGCATTTATCTGAAATTTGTGTTTTCCAGCTAACCAACCTATCTTTGCTTAAATTTTAAGCTAAGCATGATCAATCACTCCCACCTGGCAACTGTCTACCGCCCCGACTTCGGCTTACTGACCGACCTGTACCAGCTGACCATGGCAGCGGGGTATTACGAGCAGAAGCTCCACCAAAGGAAAGCGGTTTTTCATCTTTTCTACCGAAAGGCTCCTTTCGGAGGAGACTTTGCTATTTCTGCGGGGCTTCCGCTGGCTATTGACATCGTTAATCGGCTTCATTTCAGCGCCGACGATGTTCAGTACATGGGCCGTTTGAAAGGGGCCAATGGCCAACCTTTATTCAAAGAGTCGTTTCTAAATTTCCTGCAGCGCATGAAATTCACAGGTAGTATTCATGCCGTCCCCGAAGGAGAGATTGCCCTACCCCACGAGCCGCTACTCCGCATAGAAGCGCCACTCATTGAAGCTCAGTTATTAGAGACAGCCCTGTTGACGGTGATGAACTTCAGTACCCTGATTGCCACTAAGGCAGCCAGGATCAAGGCTGCTGCCGGCGAGGATACTGTGTTAGAATTCGGTCTACGCAGGGCACAGGGCATTGACGGAGGGCTAACGGCCAGCCGCGCTGCTTACATCGGCGGCTGCGACGCCAGTTCCAACGTCTGGGCCGGTCGGCACTACAACATCCCCATCAAGGGAACCCATGCCCACAGCTGGGTGATGGTATTCCCGGAGGAGATCGAAGCCTTCGAGGCCTACGCTGCCGCAATGCCAAACAACTGCATCTTTTTGGTCGACACTTATGACACCGTTGAAGGTGTAGCCAAGGCCATTAAGGTAGGACATCGTTTGCGCGAACGCGGGCATGCAATGTTGGGCGTCCGATTGGATAGCGGGGATTTGGCGGGGCTCTCCATTCAGGCCCGTCAGATGCTCGACGACGCCGGCTTCCCCGACGCCAAGGTTGTTGCCTCAGACAGTTTGGACGAGTACGCCATCGCCGATCTCAAGGCCCAGGGTGCCAAGATTGACACTTGGGGCATTGGGACCAGGTTGGCAACCTCTTACGACCAGCCCGCCCTAGGCGGGGTTTACAAACTCGCCGCAATTCAGAATGCCGAAGGCCAATGGGAGGATCGGATCAAGCGTAGTGAGACCCCCATCAAAACCAGTAATCCTGGTAGGCTGGGTGTCCGGCGCTACTTTAATCACGAAGGCCAACCCATTGCCAGCCAGTTATACAATACCTTCGACGAAGGAGAACCGACGGAAAACATTCTCCGGCCAGACGGAACCTCTGCCGGAGACATGGGCTTCGTTGGCCACCACGAGGAGTTATTACAACCCGTTTTTCAAAACGGGGAATGCCTCCTTGCTCCTTCTAACTTACAAAGCACCCGCGCCCGCGCCCTAAGAAACTGGCAGTTATGGAACAGCATGACCACCTTTGAAAACTTTCCCAATGGGCTTGATCCTCGGCTATACCGTCGAAAAACGGACCTATTAAACCGCTAACGAGTCAACCTTTGCACCACTTACCGACTTATTTCACTACGGATTCCCACCTTCTATGCACAGCTACCAATATCCCCGCCCTTCCGTTACCGTCGACATTGTCGTCTACGGCTACGATGGTGGCAAACAACTCAAACTACTACTCATTCAACGCGGCGGCGAGCCCTTCAAAGGAAGCTGGGCACTGCCTGGCGGTTTCGTTGATATGGAAGAGAACCTGGAAACCGCTGCCCTGCGGGAACTCGAAGAAGAAACCGGTGTAAAAGACCTGTACGTAGAGCAACTCTACACCTTCGGCAAGCCAGGCCGCGATCCCCGCGGCCGCGTCATCTCCGTCGCCTATTTCTCCTTGGTAAACCTCCAGGACCACCCCGCCGTAGCCGCCTCCGACGCGACCAAGGCCGAATGGTTCCCCCTGGACGAGCTTCCAGAACTGGCTTTTGACCACAGCGAAATCATCACGATTGCCAACAGTCGCCTCTCCGCGAAGGTCCGCTACCAGCCCATCGGCTTCGAGCTACTACCTGCCGAATTCACCCTCGGCCAACTTCAGCAACTGTACGAGACCGTCCTGAACGTAAAGGAAGGCTTCAACAAAAGAAATTTCCGAACCAGAATCCTCCGGACCGGTATCCTCGAAGAAGTCGGTCGCCAGAAAAACGTTGCCCACCGCCCAGCCGTCCTCTACAAATTCAACCAAGAAACCTACGAAGGACTTGCCAAGCAACGCGACAGCGGGGTGCTGCGCCGGGCGCTGGATTTTGAAATTTGACCGGTTGCGGGTTGCGGGTTGCGGGTTGCGGGATTTATCATTTCTATTATAAATGATGCAGTAGCAATACACTCTCCTCTCGTAGCCTACCAGACTACAAGACTACAAGACTACTTTTGCGGCCTACAAGGCTACTAAACTACAAGACTAATTTATGGTATCGATTATCATGGGATCCGACAGCGACCTCCCCATCATGCGGCAAGCAGCCGAGATTTTAACGGACTTCGGCATTAAGATCGAAGTCACCGTTGTTTCTGCCCATCGAACGCCCGATCGGTTATATGACTACGCAAAGAACGCCGCATCCCGCGGCGTACAGGTAGTCATTGCTGGCGCCGGAGGCGCCGCCCACCTCCCCGGCATGGTGGCCAGCCTAACACCGCTGCCCGTTATAGGTGTGCCCATCAAAAGCCGCAACAGCATTGACGGTTGGGACTCTGTATTGTCCATCCTCCAGATGCCCGGCGGTATTCCCGTAGCAACTGTTGCTCTTGACGGCGCAAAGAACGCTGGCCTACTGGCCGCCCGCATCCTAGGCGCTGGTGACACCTCTATCCGCCAAAAGATGGCCGATTACCAGGAAGACCTCCGCGCCCAGGTTCAGGTAAAATATGAACGGCTGGAGAAGGATGGTTGGCAGTAGACAAGTCCCTGAGTTGGTGAATTACTGAGTAGCTCCGCATGCAGCAGCCACTCGCCAATTCACTCCCTTTCAACTAAAAAGCCCGGAAGCATCTGATGATGCTTCCGGGCTTTTAATTCTTTGAAGGAAGGGTAATTGCTTACTCTTCTTCCTGTGTAGCAACAGCTGCTTTCTTACTGCGGCTACGACGGGTCTTACCACCACTGGCTTTCTTGCCGCCTTTGGTGTACAGGTCGTTGTAATCAACGAATTCTACCATTGCCATTTCAGCACCATCACCGAGACGGAAGCCCGTCTTGATAACACGGAGGTAACCACCGGGGCGATCGCCTACTTTTTCAGCGATCTCGCTGAAAAGGTGTGCTGTAATTTCTTTGTCTTGCATGTAGCTGAATACCACACGACGACTGTGCGTTTCGTTGGTCTTAGCCTTAGTGATGATAGGCTCAGCAAACTTACGCAGGGCCTTGGCCTTAGCCAAAGTCGTGTTGATACGCTTGTGAGTAAACAAGGCAATCGCGAGGTTGCGAAGCGTTGCTTTGCGGTGGGCGCTTGTGCGACCCAAGTGGTTAAATTTCTTACCGTGACGCATGTCTCAGTGGTTTTGCCGGCAACACTTTCTTACAGCTCATCGAAGGTCGGGCACCTGCTCACTGTTAGGGTAATTACCGTTGTTATAATAGCATCCGGGTTACGGACGGCCCTTGTTAAAAGCAAGAGAGCTAGAAGCGAGAGAACTAGTGGCTAGTTTCCTAGCTCCTACCCTCTTGTTTCTAGCTCTCTAATTTAGCTTTTACTCTTCGTCGAGCTTGTACTTGCTCAGGTCCATGCCAAAGGTCAGGCCCTTCTCAACGAGAAGCTCTTCGATTTCCACGAGAGACTTCTTACCGAAGTTGCGGAACTTGAGGAGTTCGTGAGTGTCATAGCGAACGAGTTCGCCGAGGCTGTTGATCTTGGCTGCCTTGAGACAGTTGTAGGCACGTACGGAGAGGTCGAGGTCTTCGAGGCTTGTCTTGAGGAGCTTGCGCATGTGCAAGATGTGCTCGTCGACGATGGTCTCTTCGCGGGTACCGTGGTTTTCGAAAACGATGGCTTCGTTAGTAATCAGCACGAGGTGCTGAATAACGATATTGGCCGCTTCGCGAACAGCATCCTCCGGGTGGATGGTGCCGTCGGTCTTAACGTCCAGGATCAAGTTTTCGTAGTCAGTACGCTGGCCAACACGGGTAGACTCTACGCGGTAGGCAACGTTCTTGATTGGTGTGTAGATCGCGTCAACCGGAATAACACCGATTGGAGCGTTCTTTGGCAGGTTCTCATCCGCTGGAACGTAACCGTGGCCTTTGGTGATCGTAATCTCAACTTCGAGGTTGACAAACGGCTCCATAGTACAAAGCAACAATTCAGGGTTCATCACCTTGAAGACATTGGTGTGGTCACCGATATCTGCTGCAGTAAACTGCTCCTTACCACTGATGGTGAGGTAAACCTTTTCCTCCTCGGGGCTGTCATCGGTTTGGATAACTTGCTTGAGGCGAACTTGCTTGAGGTTGAGGATGATTTCTACTACGTCCTCGGTTACACCGCGGATGGTAGAGAATTCATGGTCAACACCAGCAATTCGGATGGCAGAAATAGCAAAGCCCTCAAGGCTGCTGAGCAGCACACGACGGAGAGAGTTACCGATGGTTTGGCCGAAGCCTGGTTCCAGGGGCTTAAATTCAAACGTGCCTTGAAAATCATCCGACTTCTGCATCGTGATTTTGTCGGGCTTCTGGAAGTTCAGAATACTGCTCATATGATAATTTGATCGCTGTGAGTTAGTGTCTTGGTGCGAGGAAAGCACCCGACGTAAACACCTGGTTCTTAAATTAGTTTGTCCCCGGCGGGCTAAATAGCCTGGCCGAGGACTGGATGGCGGCCCG
>JBLIGS010000137.1:0-8036 GCA_047637095.1 Neolewinella sp.
AATTACCGTCGGCGGTAATGGACTGTGCGCCCTCGTTGAGGGCAGTGTTGATGCCTTCAAGAGGAACGGCCTCTGACCAGCTTCCGTCTTCAAGACGATCACTGCGGTAAAAGTCTTCGTTCTCCTGCGGGTAAACCCGCCGGGTGAAGATCATGCTTTTACCATCGAGACTAAGGCTTGGGAAATATTCCAAGTGCTCCGTGGTGTTGATTCCTCCCGGGAGGGGAGAGGCTTTGAAAGGGACTGGCCGACTGGCAATATCGGCGGCAATGCGGGCCTTTTCAACCAATGCCTGTGCCTTTTGTACACGCCCGACTCTGACGCTGCTGCTAACGCCAGCTAAGTAAGCTTCGTAGGAGGCAAGGCTATTGTCAAACTCTCCGAGTTTGGCATACAACTCTCCCAATTGCCGTTGAGCAATGGCCTGGTTCTTGGTTTCCTTGCTGAGGCCCTGCTTTACATTATCTACCGCCCCCCGGTAATCTCCTCGTTCCTTGAACGTGAGTGCCCGTAGGAAATACAGGTCAGCAAAGGATGGATTTTTTTTGATAAGCCCATCTAGCATATCCTTTGCCCCGACAAAGTCGCCGATATCAAACTGAGAACGGGCTTTGGCAAAAGTCTGCTGATCCTTCTTATTCAGCTTGGGGGACGCGTTGCTTCTTCCAGGCTGTGCAGAGACACAACTGAAACAGAACAATAACAATAAGGCATATAAACAAGGTCGAATACCTGTCACAATAAAAGATTTATGTGCAGGCATAACGCGAGGGAAGGGCCGGATGTTATTAGGCGCTTACACGGGCGGTCTCCAAAGCTTCTTTCGCTTTGGGGTAATCTTTGGCTGCAATTTTCAATTGCTTGACAGCTAGGGCTACTTTTCCTGCGCCTTGAAGGGCAAGACCGTAGTGGTAGCGGATGATTTCTTCCTTCGGGGCTTTTATGTCTGTCTCAGCGTCCAGGGCTTGCTTGAATGCAACAATGGCATCGGTGTAGCGACCAGTCTGGTTAAGCAGTTTGCCGAAGGTGGTGTTGACCCGGCGGTTGTAGCGGTCAAGGCTAGCAATCCGCTGCTTACGCTTGGTAAACATATTGAATACCCGGAGGGCATCTGCTGGCCGGCCAAGTTTGATGTAGCTATCGCCAAGGGCAACTTGGGCCATCCAGTAAATGGCTTGGTGTGGAATACTGTTGTTGGTAACAGCCTCGAAATCGGCTTCAGCCAATTCCCAGCTTTCGTTCTTTGCGTGAATCAGCCCTCTGCCGTAATGGGCTTCCGGCATGGAGGGGTAAATGTTCAGGCTTTTGTCGTAGTCGTAAAGGGCGTCCTTGGTGTTACCAAGGCGGTTGTTGACAAAACCACGGCGCTCATAGGCCTGGGCGTGGCGGGCAAAACGGCCAACGACTTTGGTCATCATGGCCAAAGCCTCGTCTTCCTTCTTTTCTTGATTAACCAATTCACGGCCTTTGTTGAACAGCTGAACGGTTGTCCGCTCACTCTTGGGCTCAAGAACGTGGTGATCAAGAATTGTTCCGGCACTAAGTCGCCAGAGATTCAGGCTGCCAGCCATGCTGAAGGATACTACCCGTTCAAGTAGATTTAGGGTGTTCAGCCAGTGGCGTTCGCTACCAACGACTACCTTTCGAGGGATGTCAAGAATCATCTCCTCTTCTTTGAAGATGTCTTCGGCCTTCACCAAAATATCGTTTTTATAGTAGTGTTCCATGCGGTGCATGTACTGTTCTACTACCTGATCAAACACACGTTTTGATCCGAATTCTAATTGACCTGCTATAATAATTCTGTATTCTGACATAACCCTTTGAGTGCTTTTTCCCTATACCGTACTGACTAACCACACAAGCATTCTAGCAATCTGTATAACCGTGAATAAATCAGGGTAAAGATTACAGACCAAGTCTGTATCTGAGCAAGTCAGATAGTGACTATAGTGAAAGTGCTTAAATGTGGTGGTTTCGCCTAAATCCTGCCATTCAGTTAGTTACCTAAGGCAGGAGTACAAAAATGCGGTATTTCGCGGCATTTTCAAAGGAAAGTCCTGACAATTTGTAGAAATAGTTTCTGCTGAACCTTTTCAGCGGTAAAAGGGGAAAAGTAAAAGGGCTGCTTCCACAACGTGGAAGCAGCCCTTGGACCTGATCATTAAGCACAAAAGCTTAGTTTGTTTTGATCATGCGGGTTGGCTCGGAACTTACGGGGATTACTACGCGGTTTTCGCGGAGTGTTTCACCAACGGGCTGGTTTTCACCGAAGCCAATCTGGCTGAGCTTGCTAGTAGCAGCGCCTTTGTCGATAGAGTACGTTTCGGCAGAACCGGCACGGCGCTCAGAGAGGCCCTGGTTGTACTCGTCAGAAGAGCGACGGTCAGCGTGACCTTCGAAGCGGATGCTGAATTGGTCAGCACCTGGAAGAGCGAGGAAACGATCTACTTCTTCGATGATCACCCGGTCTGGGCGGTTCAAGCGAGAAATGTTAGTTGGGAAGTAGATGCGATCGATAGAGATCGTACCGGTGAGGCTGTCAACCGTGATGTGCTCAAAGTCAGACATGCCATCGTTGTCCTCGTCGAGGAGGTCGTTGTAGCGAACAATCCGTTCTGGAAGTGTTTCAGCACGGAACGTAGGTTCAGGACAGCCGTTAAGGCTGGCAACGCCAGCTACGGTAGGACATTCGTCTTCTTTGTCAATGATGCCGTCACCGTCACCGTCAGGACAACCGTTGGTGCGAGCTGGGCCAGCTTCTGCTGGACAAGCGTCGTCGCCGTCAGCGATACCATCACCGTCAGCGTCAGGACAACCCATCAGGGATGCAAGACCAGCTTCAGTAGGACATTTGTCGTCTTTGTCAGCAATGCCGTCACCGTCACCGTCAGGACAGCCATTAAGGGCTGCAAGACCTGCTTCAGTAGGACAGTCGTCGTCGCCATCAGCAACACCGTCACCGTCGCCGTCAGGGCAACCAGCGAGGTTTGCTAAACCAGCAACCTGTGGACATTTGTCGTCTTTGTCAGCAACACCATCGCTGTCAGTATCAGGGCAGCCCATGGTAGAGATAGGACCTGCTTCAGTAGGACAAGCGTCGTCTTCGTCGTAGATACCATCTTTGTCAGTGTCGGGCTTGCCGAAACCGGTAGAGAAAGTAAGACCGGTGAACACATAAGTATCATCGTTGCTAGGGTTACCAGCTTGAGCTACACCGTCGATGAGGTCAGAGCTAGTAATACGCCAGCTGACGTCAAGGCCGATGGAAGACTTAGGAGAGATGTAGTACTTAAGACCACCTACTATTGGGAATACGAGACCGCCACTTTCGTCGGTGTCAGCAGCGTTGTCGGCAGTGATGTTCGCGTCACTCTGGCCGTTGAAAGTGTTTTCAACATCACCCCAGATACCGTAAGCGACACCTAAACCAATGTATGGTGAGATGGACTTTTTGAATTGACCACCCTCGAAACGCTTACCAGCGAAAGGTTCGAATTCGAAAATAAGACCTGGCTCAATTACAGTAGTCTTAGATGTAAAACCACGAGCAGCTTGTTCAGCATCATCGCTTTTTGCATCATCGCTTTCGAGGCTGCCATACATGAGATGGCCGCGGAGTGCAAAGCTGTTGCCGAGACGGCGACGAAGTGTCACACCAGCACCAAGACGTGGCTGGTTCAAAAAGACAATATCGTTTTCGATGAGGTCACCACCAATAGAGGAGGTGCCGAGTTGAAGACCGAATTCCCATGGGAACTGCGTGCTCTGTCCGAAGAGGGAAGTACAGGCCAGCATCGCAAAGGCTAAAAGTAAATGCTTAAACATAAGCGCTGAATTTAACGTAAGTTGAATAGTTTGGGTGAATCCCGGGCTTTAGAGTTCCGGTTGGTTTCAATTGGTTTATCGCGATTTGGGGTTGGTTTTGTTCAATCCTAAACATGCGAAAGTGCAATTTTAATGGTTTACATCGAATAAGTCATAATATTCGGGTGCTTGATTACGTTTCGAGCCACTTTATTAACGGAAAAGACTGAAATTGGACTATTTTCGTCGGTGAAAACGAAGAAGGTGGTCCTCAGAACGTTCATTGTAAATTTCCAGCCTTAAAGCTCCTTGTCGACCGGCAGGAACAGGAAATAGGATTTTCACAGGGTTATGGACGTAGCCGTTTTCACCAAAAAGAGATAACTGGTGTCGTAATTTAGGAGGGAGCCGAAACTTGCGAAGGTCTTCAATGGTCTTAGGAAGTGGAACTCCTGCGTATCCTTGTTCCCGTAGAAATGACTTTATCAAGTCATAGGATTTTTCCATTTTGCCTGCGGCAAAAGTTATGGTGAAGCAGTAGCCATCGGACTTGCCTTCCTCGCGCTGATCACCTTCGGGCGGAAAAGAATGGCGAATGACAGTAGGAGAGGATTGGTTTTTTTCTGCCTCCAACGGTTTTTTTGGTGGTGCCATCTTAACAACCGGCGCGGAATAGTCGGCTAGGATGACGGGGCGTTTGCGTAGTTTGCGGACAGTTCGCATTTTTACTAAAAGTTTAATGAATACAAATTTAAAACAAAAAATAGAATTATTGTCAACTTCGTCTTTGCACGAGGTTGTTCCCTTCCGTATAGCTTCCTCAACGGTAGGCCCGGGAGGGAGGCTGACATTGCCGCATCTGGTGAGGATGTTTCAAGAGGCAGCGATGGTGAATACGGTTCGGCTAAAAATTTCGAGCCCGGAGTTGATGGCGGAAAGTGGGCTGTCGTGGATTCTTCGTCGGCAACGGATCGAGTGTTTTGAGCTGCCCAGAATGGGCCAGCAAGTCAGCGTCGTTACTGCCCCCAGCGGCTTCGCCCGCCAACTACAAACCTTCCGTGATTTTCACATCGTCAATGATGCCGGCGAGACCCTCGCCGTGGCCAGCACGCAGTGGCTCCTCATGGACGTGAACAGCCGTCGCCTCCGGCCCATCCCCGACCACATTGCTCTTTTGTCCCAATTCCTTGCACCTGCGGCCGCGCACCTAAATCAACCGTCCGGAAAGATTGCTCCTCCGGAAGAGCCATCGGCCACAACCTCTTCGAAAGTGGCTTATTACCAACTGGATTTTAATGAGCACCTGACCAACCCTGTCTTCCCCGAATTGATGCTTGAGCCATTGGGCGCAGATTTTTTGCAGGCCCATCGCCCAACCCTCGCCGACATTGATTTCCGGGCTGAGGCCCGTTACGGCGACGAAGTCACTGCCGTCATTGAGCCAACCGGCGATGGGTTTCAACACGCGCTCCTGCGGGGCGAAGAATTACTTGGGACGATGAAAACCAGTTGGGCTCCAACAGAAGGATGATTCCCCTTGGCGTCCCTTAGTTGTAGAAAACAGAAAAGCATTTAGCGATTAGCAGTTAGGCGGCTTGCCCTGAATGCTAATTACTAAATGCTTTAAATTGCCATTACGGCCAGATGTGGTGTTGCTGCGCTTAGAGCTCCTGAGAAGTAAAGAAGTAGTCCAGCGAGTTTTTGCTCGCATCACCACTCTTGTACCCAGCGTAGAAATAGCGCACCCGTTGCTCGGAAGTTCCGTGGGTGAAGCTGTCTGGGACAACGTAGCCCTGGCTCTGCTTCTGGATGGCATCATCGCCAATGGCGGTGGCTGCCCTGATGGCTTCTTCGAAGTCGCCTTCACTCAGTAGGTCAGAGTTTTTGCGGGCGTGGTGGGCCCAGACGCCGGCGAGGTAATCGGCCTGCAGCTCGAGCCGAACGGACATCGTGTTGGCATCCGTTTCGTTCATGCGACGGCGGGCCTGGCTTACTTGCTGGCTGTAGCCCAACTGGTTCTGAATGTGGTGGCCCACTTCGTGCGCAACAACGTAGGCAAGGGCGAAGTCGCCAGGTGCTTTGAAGCGACGGCGAAGTAGGTCAGCGAAGGAAAGGTCAATGTAGACCTTGTTGTCTGCCGGGCAATAGAATGGGCCAGTAGCTGCGCTTGCAAAGCCACAAGCAGAGCGGTCCTCGCCTGAGAAAAGCACCAAAATAGGCTCCTTGTAACTCTTGCCATATTCCTGCGGAAAGACCTTGCCCCAGTACTGTTCAGTATCGTAGAGGGTGGCAGAAACGATCTCCGCATTCGGGTCATTGTTGTTGTCTGCTAGTCCGCCAGAATTTGTCTGGGCCGGTGCGCTAAGGCCTCCGCCGTTAGCAGCGCCGAGGTACTCGCTGACGTCGCCACCCATTAGGGCAATAACGATTACGATTAATAGTGTGCCAATGCCAAAACCGCCAGCGGCCTTGGTGCGGCCAGTCATGCCGCCGCTTTTGCGGCCACCGCGTCGGTCGTCAATATTTTGACTGCGGCCTTTTCCTTCAAGTTTCATAGTTTAAATTTTGTCCTTGACTAACAAGATGCTAAAGTAGTCGGTAGTGTGGTAGTTTGTCGTGTGGTAGACGGTCGTTAGTCCTGCAGGGCGAAGACTTTGCGGAGTAATTCCGAGGTTCGGGCATTCAGGTTCTGGCGGATGTTTTCTTCTTCGAGGGAGACTTTACGGAAAAGGCCGTCGAGGGCTTTTTGGGTAACGTGGTCGGAGAGGTTGGTGTTGACCTTGTCACGTGTCAGCGGGAAGTTGTTGTAGGCGTTGGCGGCGTCGCCCCAGACGGTTTGGGCGTCGAATTTGTCCAAAGACTGTGAAATGACTGGGCTGAACTCGTTGTAGAGCTGGTCATAAGTTGTCCGCTGAAGGTAGGAAGTGGCAGCGTTGTTACCGCCTTTGAGGATGCCCATGGCATCCTGGATGGTCATCTGTTTGATGGCCTGGACGAAGATTGGACCGGCCGTTTTTGCGGCATCTTCAGCGCCCTGGTTGATCTTGCGAATGATGGTTTGCTCCAGGTCTTTGAAACCTGGAATGCCTTGTAGCTTATCGGTAACCTTCCGGGCTTCTTCCGGAAGTAATACCCGGTAGGCGACATCATCGAAGTACCCACCGGAAACGGAGAGTTCGTTGGCGCCTTTTTCAACGCCAACCCGCAAGGCTTCCTTGAGGCCTTTGCCAATGTCTGCGGAGGTGAGGGCTCCGCCTTCTCCCAGCACGGTGTTTAAGGTCTGGTTGATCTGCTGTGTCGTGCAAGCAAAGAAGAAGAATGGGAGGAGTAGGAAGAGGGAACGTCGTAACATGAGTGCGTTGGTTTTTTCGTAGAACAGGAGAGGGCAACGTTGGGTTGCCGGCGAAGCTGCTGTTGGTAAAGTTATAAGATTGATTTAACAAGTGGGGGTGCCCTTAACGAGTACTCTCCTTGGCGAGTCCCCCCTTTAGCGAGCATTCACCTTGGCGAGTTGTGTTGAGGAGTATGTTAGTGTTTAAGCGGAACAATGGTTGCTAGTGTACTAGTAATGACCAAGTTTTTTCCAGTTAGGGTTAACCCTGCCTGGCTTCCGGCGTTTGCAACAACTGCAACAACTGCAACAACTGCAACAACTGCAACAACTGTCTATAACGACGGCAACCCGCAACTGGTAACCCGCAACCTGCCAGGGCCTAGCCCTGGCTAGTCAAACTCATCCGGATCATAATCTGGCATATCCATGTCCCCGAAATCCATGTCGTCAAAGTCCATGCCTTCGAAGTCCATATCATCGTCGTCCATGTCTTCGAGGTCCTCTTCGTTGAGTTCACCGCTTTGGATCATGGCTGCGATTTCTTCGTCGGTCAGGAAGTCACCTTCTTCTTCGCCTTCTTCTTCGCCTCCTTCTTCGTCCTCGTAGTATTTCCCCTCGTCCTCGTATTCTTCATCGTCGAAGGCTTCGTCGTCAAAGGCTTCGTCGTCGTAGGTGGGAGGTGGGGCCATTGAAGGTGGTGCTGCTTTTTTGACGAGACCGCCCATGCCGCCTCCACCACCGCCGCCAAATCCACCGCCGCCGCCGCCGCCGAAGCTTCCGCCGCCGAAGCTTCCGCCGCCGTCATCGTAGTCGTCTTCAAAGGTGTGTTGGGTGTTGACGCCGCCGCCATAACCGCCACCTCCGCCGGCGCTTGCACCACCTGCTCCAACGGTGA
>JBLIGS010000138.1:0-7942 GCA_047637095.1 Neolewinella sp.
CCTCACTTAGCTACGGCTAGGCTCCGGTTTTTCCGCCTTGTTAGTCGGCAAAACCCACCAGCGAATTTGTCGACAAACTTAAATTACACTGCACTAGTATTTACCATAACCCGGGACGGTGCCGGCTTATGGTTAAATAGTGGGCGGCATGGCAAGCGTAAGCTCATTCAACGGTCCGAGGGTTCCTTCGCTGGCGAAACAGGACTGTTCAGAGCGCTTAACCTCAAGTCCCATACATCAGGCGATGTGAATGCTTTTACCTTGGACCTCGGCAGTCGGGCACAGGGCATTCTGTTCGAGCGGAGGTAAGTACGGGGATTTAAACCCGCTCATCGCATGCATTCTCCCGAGACTTTGTAAACGGAATGCACGCGTCAATTTTGATTTCTACTAACCTTATAAATTACTTCTCCATGGATTTCGGCCCCGGCTTCGTCCTTTCTCTTGCCTGCCTTACCGCAGGCCTCACCTTCTACTACTTCATCAAAGCCAGCCACACCGAACGGATGGCTAAAATCGAACGCGGATTACTGGACGACGGCAGTCCGGATCCTTACCGGAGTTACCTTGAGGTCAAACTCGGTATGCTCTTCGTCGGCAGTGGAAGCGGGCTGTTATTCGCCTTCGCTTTAGAACACTTGAGGAAGGTTCCTGGCGACTCCGTTCTCTACCCCGCTTTCCTCTTTTTATTTGGAGGCCTAAGCCTGTTGGGCTCCTACTTTATGGTGGACCGCCTTCGGCACAAGGAGTAACCTAGTGCGTCAAGATTGAAGTTGGTGCTAGTTAGAACGCCGGCAGCGCGGTGCTGGACGACCAGCTGAAAGGCGATCATAGCCTTAGCTACGTGAGGTTTTCAGCTGGGAAGTACAGTGCCGCGATGGTAAGTTATAACTGTACCGAACTTTGATCTTGATGCACTAGGTGGATGACCAACAGCACATAGATCGGGTTCTGGGGGGGACCTCCGCCTTTACGCCCTTAGTACGTCGACATCAGCAAACGGTGTGCGCCGTTGCCATGTCCGTTTTGAAGCAAGAGGACGATGCCCGCGACGCCGTGCAGCAGGGCTTCCTCTTGGCCTATTCTAACCTCAGCAAGTTTAGGGGCGACGCCTCGTTTTCAACTTGGCTCTGCCGGATCGTTATCAACGAAGCTCTCCGTATCGGCCGCCAGCGAAAAAACCGAACCTTGGAGGAATGGGACGAAAAACTCCCGGAGGCTTCGCCCGTTGTCAATGAAGCCTTGGCCAATTTCCTGCAAGCAGACCGGGCTAAAATCATCCGCAATTTTTTTGCCCTGATGCCTGCGCGGGAGGCCCTAGTTCTTCAGCTTTTTTACCTCGAAGAGCAGTCCGTCAAAGAAACTGCCTACTGCACCGGCCTGACCGGAAACTACGTTAAGGTACTCCTCTCCAGAGGGCGCGACCGTTTTTATTCCCTCTGTCAGCAGCATCCCGATTGGCAGGACATTTCCTCTAATTCATAATTCATTCCCATGTCTCCCGAACAGGACCCCCTTAAAGATTTCCTTCCTTCCTGCTTTTAATTGTATCCCGACGTTGACTTGGAAGACGTGATTATGGCATCCGTCCGCCAATAGGCCGAAATGCAGCGAAAAATTCATCGGTTCCGTCAACGGGGCTTGATGTGTCTGACCGTCTTTTTAGCACTGGTGGCGTTTGCGCTGTGGTTTACGCGCGTTGGGGCAACACATCCAGCTTACACCTCGTCACTGGTCAGTTATGGTTTCGTGTCGCTCTTTCTGCTCGTGCTGTTTGCACAGTTGGAGATGTGGTGGCGGAGCAACCTCATTAAAAGTTAGCGCTCTGCCAGAGTAGAATATGGCACTTAAGACGCGGTCAGGTTTTGTTGCTGAGGTCAGGGATGCTTTCGGGCGGGGCCAACGAAGTTGGCGTTTATGCTGAGCGCAGCTGAAGTACAGGTGCAATGTGAGGGATAAGAAAGCAGGGGGCTCGCTCGGGAATAGTAGAATTGTAACGGTTGGGTGGAGGGTGGAGGGTTACCGCGCAAAAACCTGCGTCCAGTACCAATCCTCTACCGCAAAGCCCATGTATTCGTAACCGGGGTTCATGATGTTTTTGCAGTGGCCAGTGCTGCCTTTCCAGGCGTTGACGACTTGCTCAACGCTCCGTTGGTTCCAGGCAACGTTCTCTGCTACGCCGCGCCAGGTAAACCCTGCGTCGGAAAGCCGGTCGGCTACGCGCCGGCCATCGCTGCCAACGTGGCCCATGATTTGCCGGTTGGCCTGGTCCGCAGAATGAAATTCAGCAACCGACTGTAGGGTAGCGTGGAGCTTAAGGGGAGGCGCTGGTGGGAAAACTTCGTCGCCGCAGGTACACCCGGATGCCCGCAGGTCATTCACCAGATTAAGCGCCTCCAATGCTTTTGCATCGTCTACTGTCGTGGAGCCCGGTTCCTCGATTACGTCGGTATCGGTCACCGTCGTGCCGGTAGTAAGGTCCGTCTCGCAGCCGCAGGAGAATAGGAGCAACAGGGCCAAAAGAGGGAAGTGGATGAAATTACGCAATGTTATGGTTGGTTGTGGAGATCAGTCAAGCGGGAAGGAAACGGCTCCCATCTGAAGGAAATTGCAATACATCCAATACGAGTGTATAAACCCTACCCTTTGTCGGCGCTATTCCTTCACGGCATCGCGGACAAATTGCTTCAGCAACTCTATCTGGTCACTGCCCAGGTTTTTTCCGAATTTGCCCGCTTGGTAAGCGGTTAGCATAATCAAAACGGCGAGTGGTAGCGCGTAAAGGGCATAAGAGAACTCTCCAACCATATATCGGGAGATGCCGTATGAACTGATGAAAAAGCCCGCAATCCCAATGGTGAAATAGACAAAAACAAATAAGGTCCACACACTTGGCTTCGGGCCAATAAGCCCGGCAACCAACGTCTGCCCTTCGTCCTCGTCTTCCGCCAACTCAACCCTGAAATTCAGCTGAGGAGACCAGAAGTGAACGTCCTCGCCAACAATGTCGAGAATGATGTGGTCACCAATAATTTTCCCTTTGATGTTTGGAGGGCAGTGCTTCAGTAACCCTGTGATATGGCGGATTACTTCCTCCGGAGCACTGCTCACGAAGAATTTGAAACGGGGCCTGATGTGGGTAATGGAGGTGTCGATGGAAGGTTAGGATTTTTATATGCCTTGGCTAAAGTAGGGGTTAGCCCAGAAGGAAAACAATGATATAAGTCAGCATGGTTAAACGCTTACTTTAAAAGCCTGCGGTTGAACCCGCCTATTTTGATGGTAGAAATGGATTTGTTAGCGGGTTTTCTTGTTTGTGGGGCAATTGCTTTTGTTGCCAATAGGAAGCAGCGTTGCTTGTTGCCTTGCTCCTCAATCACCATCCTTGCACCTGCGTCCGCGCCGAAAAAACCTCCTTTATCCAACGTACCTTTGTGGCTTCCAAAGCCTACCACATCTTCCTCGTGCGGTAGCCTACCAGACCACCGAACTACCAGACTACAAGACTACTACTATGGCCCGCAACCGCCGCAACCGCTTCCCCGAACGCATTGACAATGTCACCATCACTGGATTGGCAGATAAAGGGTTTTGCGTAGGCAAAACCGAAGAAGGCGAAGTCGTTTTCGTAGAGAAAGTAGTCCCTGGCGACGTCGTCGACGTTCGCCCCTTCCGCAAGAAAAAGAAGGTCCTCTTCGCCGCACCACTTGTCTTTCACAAGATGAGTGAAGACAGGGTTGATCCGTTTTGCCAACACTTCGGCGTCTGTGGAGGCTGTAAGTGGCAAAACTTCAGCTATGAAGGCCAGCTGCGGGAGAAAGACCGGATTGTCCGCGATGCACTAGCCCGCATCGGCAAAGTCGAAGTCGGCCAGTGGGAACCTATTGTCGGTAGCGAGAACACATCGTTCTACCGAAATAAGCTAGAATTCGGCGTCGCTAACCGCCGCTGGCTCACCGCTGATGAAGTTGGTGATGAAACGATCTCCAACGAAATGAACGTCATCGGCTTCCACAAAGCCGGCGCTTACGACAAATTGATCGACATCGAAAAATGTCACCTCCAGCACGGCCCTAGCAACGAACTCCGCAACGGCATCCGCGCCCTGGCCATCGAGATGCAAATCTCTTTCTTTGACATGCGGGAGCGGACCGGCTTGTTCCGCCAGTTCATGATCAGGACCACAACGACAGGGCAGTGTATGCTCGTCCTGGCCTTCTTCGAGAATGACCAAGACCAGATCAAACCTTTCCTCGATGCCATCATGGAGCAATTCGGTGAGCACCTCACCAGCCTCTACTACTGCATCAACGGCAAGATCAATGAATACATGATGGACCTGGAGATGAACCTGTTTGCAGGTACATCTACCGTTAAGGAAACCATCGGCCACGTCAGCTTCCACATCGGACCCAAGTCTTTCTTCCAGACCAACACCCACCAGGGAAAACGCCTCTACGATATCACGGCTGAATACGCTGGCTTGACCGGCGAAGAGAACGTGTACGACCTTTACACCGGCATCGGTTCCATCGGTCAGTACGTGGCTAAAGACGCCAAGTCTGTCGTCGGCATCGAAGAAATCGCTGCCGCCATCGAAGACGCCAAGGTGAATGCGGAAATGAACGAGATAACGAACTGTAGCTGGTACGCCGGCCAAGTCCGCAACATCCTCACCCCCGAATTCGCCGCTAAGCACGGTAAGCCGGACGTTTTGATCACAGATCCACCTCGCGCGGGCATGCACCCAAAGGTAGTGGCTATGCTACTTGAGCTCGAAGCTCCCGTCATCGTCTACGTATCTTGTAACCCGGCCACGCAGGCGCGGGACCTGGCAATGATGTCGGAGAAGTACGATGTCGTTAAGGCGCGGGCAGTTGATATGTTCCCGCAGACGAGCCACTGTGAGAGTGTGGTACGGATGGAGTTGAAGGAAGCGTAAAGAACTTCCCTGATTATGGATTCTTTTAAACGCAAGAATAAAGTACTGGCCTACATTATCCGTGATGGTGAAAGGGGGTAGAAGCTATTGGCTTTTACGCACCGCGATTACCCTGAAGCTGGCCTTCAGGTGCCAGGCGGGACTTTGGATGAGGGGGAAGACCCGCTTTCGGATGGTGAGTACGAGGAACTCCGCCCGGGTAAGTGGACAAGTCCTAAGGGAGAAGAACTAATCATCCGGGTTGCAACTACCCGCGAGTTCACCAGTGGACTTTCTCAGGTAGATTTTCTTTGGGATTACATGGGGACAAAGTATGCGATGGAGTTCGTGGCTGGCTTCGTCGGTTATCGCCAGGACGCGGAGACGTTATCGCTCCGCCCGGAGGTCAACTGGGCCATCGTGGACAAACAACGTAAGCCTTCTGCGGAGGCGATTGAGGCGTACGAAAAGGGTGGAAGCGAAGCATATCTTAAGGAACGCAAGCATTAAGGCCGCTTCTTAGGAGAAACGTACTCCCGCTCTAGTGGGCCAGCCAGTAAGTTTCGTTGCCCAAAACTTAATCTTTTGCCCGCTGGCGTCACAAAAAATAACTTCCGTAGCTACGGCTATGCAAGTGATTTTTCGTTTAGCCAGCGACCAAAATATCTTCGTTTTTAGCTAACGAAACTTACTGGCCAGCCCACTAGCTTCCAGGAACGGACATCGTTGAGCCGTTGGTGGTTGAAGCCTTCGACTTTAACCCGTGGATTTGCTGGTGGAATTATTTTCAGGCGAGGACGCGGGTGCAAGGATTGTTGGAAGGCAGGGCTGTTAGGTGGTAATCGAGTTGCAGTAGACTTGAGGGCAGTCTGCACGCGGAGTTGGGGAGGTAGGGAGAAAAAGGGAGAAGCTATTGATGCAGAAAATGACCACGAATATCCGCATTGGTCTGACCATGGCCTGATGATTGGTGATTTGGGAAACCTGTATTTGTACGTTTGTAAAGTTTGTTCTCCCAATGAAATAACGACCTATTGGGATTGTCATTAGGTTAGTACCCAACAAGATCAAAATTAGATGCAAATCCAAATCTCTCCCAACCTCCATCTCCGCCTCGTCCAGCCCCAAGACCATGATAGGCATTTCGCACTGATGCAACGCATCTACCCACCCGCCTTCGCCTACCTCTGGCCCGACGACGGAGACTGGTACATCAACCGGACACACGGCAAAGCAGCCTTTGAGGCTGACTTGGCTACTCCGAATGCGCCCTACTACCATGTCTACTTCAAGGAAGCCTTGATCGGCATCTTCCGCTTAAAGCTGGATGACCCAAACCCTGATTTCCCGCAAGAGGCTAGCCTTAAACTTGACCGTATATACCTCGACGATGCCACCCGTGGCCACGGTGTTGGGACCCAGTTGACTGATTATGCGAAGGCGGAAACCCTTCGCCTAGGCAAGTCTAACCTCTGGTTGGAAAGGATGGACACCAACGAAGCCACCATCGGCTTCTACTACAAAAGCGGGTTTACGGATGGCAGCCAGTTTCGGCTGCCGTTTGAGCTGATGTTCGCTGAGTATCGGGGGATGTACCGGATTTGGTGGAAGGGGTGATTACTCGGATGTGTCAGGTAGTAATTCGGCCACTACGACTTCGCCAGCAAAAGGGCTGATGAAGGTGTCAAGTTCAGTGTAATGGATTACCGAGCCGTAAAGCTTTTGGTCCGGGATTGGAAAAATTCGGCAAGTAGACTAACACATTCAGCGTGAGGGGATCCTGAGGGCGTAAGCTCTACGATTTTACCGAGCAACAATTCAATCTTATCCTCCTCAGTAAACGTACCGTTACCAATTGCACGATGGTACCGTTCTAGGGTCCACATGAACTCTGAGTTGAAGTTTCCCGGAAATTCAATCGGCTTTGTCATGATTGGAGGAATGTTGTTAGTACTTAAAGATAAGGTTTTCATTTCCATTCTCGTTCCCTGCTTTTTAAAAAAAAATCCTCCTGCACCCGCGTCCACGCCACCAAAATCAAGCCCAGAAATTCATGTATCTTGCCGAAGTAAACCACCAACGGATCAACCGCCTACCAAACTAACGTATTACTCTTTGAGCATTTGGGACACCCTTTTCGGCCGCTCCCCCGGCTATGACCCTACCGCCGAACCGGACTTCCGCTTCGGCCGTTATACCGATGCCTACAAAACACCGGAAAACTACGCGGCCTGGGATAAGTCGCTCGCCGCCTTCGAAGACGGCGAATACCTGGACAGCTGCGCGGCCTTTATGGCCTACTTGCTGGACCACCGGGAAGAAAACGTGAAGTGGAAAGTAGACGATGGTAAGCTGTATTTCGAGTTCTACCAAGGGAGTAAACGGGTAACTGGTTTTGCCGACACGGAACAACTTCGGGCTACCGCCGGAATTGCTAAAATGGAATTGCCCAACGCCGACCTCCTGCACCGGCTGACGGCAATGAACTATGAAATGAAATACAGTCGCTTCGCCATTGACGACACAGGCTGCCTCACCATTGTTTTCGATACGCCCGTCAACGATGCCAGCCCACATAAGCTCTACCAAGCCCTCAAGGAAATGGCCATCCGGGCCGACAAACAAGACGACCTGTTGCTGGAAGAATTTCCCGACAGCTTGAGCCCAACGGAGATAACCCACCTGGAACAACTCTCCGACGAAGACAAAACACTGAAACTGGATTTCCTCCAGACCCATATCCATTCCGTGATAGAGTACCTCGGTAAAGGGGAATTGGTTCCTGAGGACCAGCCAGGGGCGGTGGCCTACTTGCTGCTCGACCTCGTCTACCGGCTCGATTACCTCCTGATTCCCGAAGGGCATACGATGGAGGCCTTGGAACGAATGCACCGGATGTACTTTTCCCGGGAGGACGACCAACCCGTTACCTTTAAGAACGTCCGCCTACTGGCAGAACTGCAGCATTTGCTGCGCCGTGCGCCGGAGTCTTTCGCCGAAGAACTCTATGCCGGCAAATCT
>JBLIGS010000139.1:0-7882 GCA_047637095.1 Neolewinella sp.
ACCTGCAAAAAAACATCCTTTCAGGCAATACAAGTCGTACTCAACGTGGAATCAACCACACCGGAGAAGATGGGAACAGTAACCGATGTCACCGCGCCCAACAGACACAATACCTTAGATAACAAGGGATGATTTTCCGCCGGAAGCCGGGGAATAGTTACCGCCTACAGCCTACTGAAAAGCCGGCCGCAGGCGGTAAGTGTGTA
Organism: Neolewinella sp.; assembly: GCA_047637095.1. Classification (GTDB taxonomy): domain Bacteria; phylum Bacteroidota; class Bacteroidia; order Chitinophagales; family Saprospiraceae; genus Neolewinella. Next base: position 207 of record JBLIGS010000139.1, read on the forward strand.
GGAAGAAGAATCCTACTACAATTCGCTTACGCGGCGAACAACTTCATAGAGGCGTGTGGTCATGTCTACCTCTTCAATCCAAGGGTCGTGCTCGAGATAGTTGGCGGAGATAAGTTTCAGGGAAATCACTCGGCCTTTAGAGTCACTAATTTTCTTAACGTACTTGATCCAGATCTTGCCCTTGCTACGGACGGCGTAGATGCGGTTTTCCTTCATCTCCTGTATGCTATCGATCTCTTTGCAGATGACGACATCTCCGGGATTGATAACGGGTTCCATGGAACTACCGCTAATGGGAAAGGCGACGTAGCCGGGGCCAGACATTCCCGGCAGGCGGAAAAAGTCTAGGTCTTCTTTGGCGAAGCTATCGGAGTCGATAGTAGCGCCGGCGAAAGCCTCGGTGGTAGTAAAGACGATATTGAGGGGTACATCGGAGCCGGCGACTTCGAGTGGCTCGGGGAGTTCCCGACCGAAGGGCGTACCGTCGCCTTCGAGAAGGTATGCGAGGTTGACATCGTATTCGTGGCAGACCCTACGGGCCTGTTCGTAATTGATGCAACGCTTATCGTCGTCGTTGAGGAAGGCGCGTACGATGTGTCCGTACGATCGGTTATTGAGAATGCGCTTAGCGAAGTCACCAAGACCACGACCGTTACGGTCGTTCTTGATGATTTCACCTCGCTCCTCGAGGATCCGAAAAACCTCTTTGAAGCGATCGTTAAGCTCGCGGCGATCTTGAGTAATCATGTGTAGTATCAGTTGATAACAAGAGCAAATTAAAACAATTTATCAACGATAAACAACTTTTACCCTAAAAATAATCAAATTTTATGTTGGATTGATTCAAGAAAATGTTGGATTACCTGCAAAACAAAGTATTTTTCATTCCAACAAAAGCCTTAAGACCTAAGCCAGGCCTTGCTTCCCGAAGGATTAGATGTTTAAAACCCTGCTTTTCAATCCTTTCCTTGCACCTGCGGCCGCGCCCGCCTTATTAGTATGGTAGTTGGTAATATGGTAGTCGGTAGCCCGCAGGCAGGTTTCCTTGTAGAACAAACAAATTAGTCTTGGGCCTTAGAGCGCCAACAGGAGGCCTGCACTGTACTCCGCAACAAATTGTAGGCTCTCATTTGTCCCATTTTCCCGCTTATACAACAAATTCTCCTTGATGCCCCGTATCACCTTCGGCGGCTTCGCAGCAATCATACCCGCCAGTTCTGTGACTTGCTCCAACATCGCATCTCGGTCGCTAAACGTCCGGTTCACCAATCCCGTTGCGTGTGCTTCTGGGCCAAACATTTTCCTCCCCGTAAAAGCCAATTCCGCCACCAACCCCGGCTGGAGGATCTGAGGCAACCGCTGCAGCGTTCCAATGTCCGCCACGATGCCGAAATCTATCTCCTTAACCGTGAAGTAGGCATCCTCCGTGCAGTACCGCATATCGCAGGCAGTCACGATGTCTACACCGCCACCAATGCAACCGCCATGAATGGCCGCCAGCACCGGCTTACGGCACCGCTCAATCGCAGTAATACAATCCTGAATACCCAGGATAAACGCTACCAACTGCGCCCTGGTCTCCTCCACCGTCGGCGCCATCCGCTCCTGCAGGCCACCAAGGACACTCAGGTCCATGCCCGCGCAGAAGTGCCTCCCCTCCCCTGCCAAGATCACAACGTGGACTTCGGGGTCTGCGTCAACGGTTTCAAAAGCTTCCTTCATTGCTGCCCAAGCCGCTTCGTCGAGGGAGTTGGCACGTTCGGGGTTGGAGAAGGTGAGGGTGGCTATTTGGTTTTCTATTGAAATGTTCATTGGGGTAAGGAGTGAGTGGAAGAATTAAAGAATGAGTGAATGACTGCTGCACGAGGTAGGTAACAAGGTGGGAGTAGAGGGGCGGGAAGTCAACTTATCCTTTCTTGCTTCTGACATCTAATTTCTAACCTCTAGGGACGCCGTATAAATAACTTACTGGTTTTTGACCTGACGCTTTTGTTCTCACCGAAATTACAAATCCTTTGCATAGCCTTAGCTACGGAAATGATTTTTAATTTTGGTGGGGGCAAAACAAGGCGGTCAAAAGACGTAAGTTATTTACACGGCGTCCCCTAAGTACTCGGACAAAATTAATCGCACCATCCTACTCGGTATCTTTTGAGCCTGAACTTCGTTATAAAGCCTCGCTAACACTACGGCGTTCTCGACGCCTCGAGGTGGCCTATGTTTTTTGCCTCATTCAGACTCAAAATTTACCAGATCAGAATGTCGCATTAATTCTGTCCGAGTACTTAGTTTCTAAAATATTTCACCTAAACATATCCACCATTCTCATTCTATTTGAATGCAAGTGGTCCAAGCCGTCTACATATAAGGTCGTCCCGCTGGTATAGGCTGAAAGCGGACTAGCGAAGAAGAGGACAGCGTTGGAGACGTCTTGGATGGTTCCGTGGCGACGCATGAGGTTTTCCTTTTCCATATCGTCGAGCAGGGCCCTGATGGGTTCGGCGTAGGTGTCGAGGCCAGAGCTCATGATCGTTCCTGGGGCGACGCAGTTGAGGCGGATGCCATAGGTCGCCCATTCTTGGGCGAGGGTCTTGGTGAGGTTCTCGACGGCCGCGCGTGCCGCACCGGTATGCGCCATACCAGGGAAGCCCCGGTGCAGGTTCACGATGATGTTGACCACGTTGCCTTCGTTCTGGGGGATGAAGAACCGGTTGGCCATGATGCGGGTCATGTAAAAGGTTCCGTTGACGTTGGTATTGATCACCGCGTTCCAGCCTTTGTCGTTGATGTAGCGGGCGAGACTGGGGAACTGTCCGCCGGCATTGTTGACCAATAGGTCCAGCCGACCGAATTGTTCTTCAATCATATCAGCCAGGGCTTCCACCTCTTCACTTTTCCGAATATCACAGGGCCGCTGAACGCAGGTGCCAAGTTTGGACAACTCAGCAGCGGCCTGGGCAAGCGGCTCTGCCTTGCGGGCACAGATGATGACTTTAGCCCCCAACTTGAGGAGATGTTCGGCAATTCCGTAGCCGATGCCGGAGCGTCCGCCGGTTACCAAGGCTACTTTGTCTTTAAAAAGGTCGGGTGCGTACATGATCTATCTATATTTGGTCAGTCGCAATATAGGCAGTAGTTTGTAGTATATAGAAGGTAGATTTGATCCCCCCACTCTTTTTAAGCCAACATTATTTTATCGCTAAATGGCGCATTGCGGCACCTCTCGCCGCACAACAAGTTGTTTTACCCACTACCTTTGTTTTACCACTTATTAAACATGATTTCAGCTACCTTTCCCATAACCCTATCTGCAATTGCAGAAGAGATTACTGGTTTGCCCGCCGAATGTGCCCTGATGGCACGAGGTGATTACACAGTCTATCTCACAGCTGCAGAGCAAATCCCACTGACCCTTCAGGAGATTGGGCGGTTACGGGAGGTTACCTTCCGAGCAGTTGGAGAAGGAACGGGCAAGGACATTGACCTAGACGAATACGACAACTACTACCTCCAACTTTTCCTCTGGGACCATAGCAAGTGCCAAATTGCCGGCGGCTACCGCCTCGGCCCCGGCAAAGCCATCTTCGACCAACACGGCGTCAAGGGCTTTTACCTCAACAGCCTCTTCGACATCAAACCAGGCTTCTTCCCAAAGCTAACCAAGGGCATTGAATTAGGCAGGTCCTTCATCCTCCAGGAATACCAAAAAGGCTACCTCCCTTTTTTCCTTTTGTGGAGTGGGGTCCTGGTTTTTCTACTACAGAACCCTACCTACAAATACCTTTTCGGGCCGGTCAGCATCAGCAAGTACTACTCCGACATCTCCAAAAGTATCATCGTTGCTTTTATTAAGCAGCATTTCTACGACGAGGAGATGGCTGCCTTGTTTACGCCCCGGATGCCCTACGTTCCGGTCCTTCAGGAGATCTCTCCTGAGCGGTTAAAAAGTAGCCGCATCCGTGACCTAGAGAGCTTCCTCTCCGAGATTGAGCCGGACCACATTAAGGTACCAACGTTGATTAAGCAGTACACCAAGATGAACGCCCGATTCGTCAGCTTTAACCTCGATCCTAACTTCTCCGACGTGCTGGATGGCTTAATGGTGCTAGATATTGCCGATATTCCGGCAATGATCATGAAACTGCTACAGGAAAAGTAATTACAGATGTTTACCAGAATACGGGGAATTGCCCGCCTTTTCACCTTTGTCGGAATTGTCTTGGCCTACCTTCTCAGGATCTTCCTGGGGGGCATTGTCAAGGGTACCGGTTTAGATCGTTGCCTGCGAATCCGACGGGAGGCCCTCGGGGTAATCCTCTATACCATGGGCGTGCGAATAGAAGTTGAGGGGACGCCACCGCAAGGCGGCGGTCTGCTGGTTAGTAACCACCGGTCTTACCTAGACCCAATTATCATCTTGAAACACGTTCAGGCTTTGCCGGTGGCCAAGTACGAAGTGTCTTATTGGCCACTAATTGGCTTCGCAGCCAGGGTTACTGGTGTTTTATTCGTAGACCGGGCGAACCAGGCCAGTCGGGATGAAACCCGTAAAAAAATCAGCGAGACCATCCAGTCGGGCTATACCATTATCAATTACCCAGAGGGGACGACCCACGATGAACCGCAGACGATTAAGTTCAAGTCGGGTGCGTTTCGGGAGGCCGCAGCAAGCGATTTCACCGTCTATCCTACTGCCCTGGATTACTACCACACCACCGATGCATGGGTTGGTGACGACACCTTCCTTCCCCACTTCATCCGCTGCTTCGGCAAACGGCGGACGTATGCAAAAGTCCGCTACGGGACACCCCTGAGGGGAAGTGACGCCGAAGCCATCCTACGGCAATCTCAGGCGTTTATTGATCAGTCGCTGCTCGATTTCCGGGTAGAATGGCAAACTCCTCCTTATGCCAAAGATTAAGAAACGTTACTGGTGGTTACTCGGCACGTTTAGCCTACTGTTTGTGCTCGTTCGTTGCGAGAGCATGAAGATGCGGTACGAGACAGAAGCCGTGATGGACGGCCTTGATACGATGGGCGTTAGCAATGCGCACTTCCGGACGGTTGACATGGATGGCACGACGGTCAACTACCTGGAAGTTGGGGACGACATCAGCAAGCCGACGGTGGTGTTCCTGCATGGCTCGCCGGGATCATTGTCGGCTTACGCGCCTTACTACACGGACAGTATTTTGCTGTCGGTTTGCAACATGATATCCCTAGACAGGCTGGGCTTTGGGTACTCCGATTTTGGCGATGCCGAACCTTCTTTGGCGATGCAGGCGGGGGCGCTGGCGCAGGTGCTGGGAGAGAAACAAAGGAGCAAGGTGATTTTAGTAGGTCATTCCATGGGGGGGCCGGTTATTGCCCGAGCGGCGATGGATTATCCCCAGACAATTGCTGGCATTATCATGGTGGCACCGGCGGTTTCGCCGGATTTAGAACCGTCTAATACTTGGCGCAGGGCGGTAGACCTGCCACCGCTGCGGTGGTTAACCCCACCCGCTTTGCGGGTGTGCAACCAAGAGATCATCCCCCTCAAAGCGGAGTTAGAGGCCATGCGGGAATACTGGCCGGCCATGCCGATGCCGATCACCGTCGTTCAGGGTACAGAAGACCAGCTCGTTCCTGCCGGCAACGCCGAATTTGTGCGCGTTGCCGTTGGTAATGACTCCCTGGTCAAGCTCTCCTACGTCGAAGGTGGAGATCACTTTATTCTTTGGAGTGAGGTGCCGTTGATTAGGAAAGAGATTTTGGAGATGATTGGGAAGGTTGATTTTTAAGTCGACCCGCCCTTCATCAGCTTTTAGGCCAGTGATGCAATACAAGTGAATCCGCACGCGGAGCAAGAGCGGTAGAAAGAAAAGAGGGAGACCGTCACTCGTTAAAACAATAGCGAATCCTTTGGCGCGAGGGCCTTGCAGACCGAGCCTACAACGTAGGGCCTTCGGTTTGTTTCTGAAGGCTGAACTCGTCGGACGAAGTTCTGCGAAGCCAATTTGGTATCGACCTTACACGACATTGAGAACCTCATAAACCTGGTACAAGGCCAGCACCAAAAATATCGTTCCAATCCCCCGGTTAAAGTACCTTTCTGCGGAGGCAAACGTCTTGACTATCCAGCCCCCCAATTCGATGTAGAGCAAGAATGCTCCAAAGGCGCCCAGGGCGCCAGCAAGAGAAAACAAGGCATAAGTCAAATGTCCTTCCACAACGTAGCCATTAGATCGTAACCAGACGACAACGAATAACCAGAAGGGAACGATTAGGAAGTTAAAGAAGCCAGCCGTCAGGCCGCGCTGGAAGAACTTGCCGTGGTTGGCATCAATGGAGGCCCTCTCCCCTTTCACTTTGGGCTTCGCTAACCAGAAATACACCCCCAAGACCAGAAACAATACTGCAGAAGCAACCTGAATGTAATAACCAACAGCTTCGTTCTGCAGCAGGAAATTGGCCCCAATAAGGGCGATATAGGTATAGATGAATTCCGGGATAGTCGCTCCTAGGGAAGTTAGCCAAGCGGCCTTCTTTCCCTCCTCAATCGTCGTTTGAGTGATGGTCAGGGTGATTAGCCCTGGAGGGAGCGTGCCGATGAAGGAGATGAGTAGAGCGAGGAGGAGCATTTGGGCAGTTGTTGCAGCTGTTGTAGTTGTTGCAGTTGTTGCAGCTGTTGTAGTTGTTGCAGCTGTTGCAGTTGTTGCAGCTGTTGCAGTTGTTGCAGTTGTTGCAGCTGTTGTAGTTGTTGCAGCTGTTGCAGCTGTTGCAGTTGTTGCAGCTGTTGCAGTTGTTGCAGTTGTTGCAGTTGTTGCAGTTGTTGCAAACGCCACAGGCGAGACAGGGTTGTAAGCGACATTAGATTTTCTCAATCATTCCCTACCATTTTTGATGGCATGGCAGGTGGTGGTGCTTCCCCCTACCCCCGGAGTTTCAGGTTGCGGGTTGCGGGTTGCCCCCACTGCAACCATTGCAACGACTACAACGATCCTTTCGCCCTAGCCATATATTGCCTGTAGTCTTTCACTGCACCTGCGGCCGCGCCCAAAGTCATGGCTTCTACACCAGACTTCAGCTGCTGCCGACTAATCTTATAAATGATCTTCCAGTGGGCAAAAATGTCTCGATACGCATGCCAGACGGGATAGTCTGGGTCGTAGATATGCGCCGGCTCCCCGGCTACGCCGTTGAACTCTAGAATGCGGATATCCTTGCCTTCTTTCAAACGTTCCATGCTGGTACACTTCAGGTCGAACCGGCCATAGTATACCTCGTCCATTTCCCGGCCAATGGCGTGAAAAACGTCGGTAAGTTGTTGATCAATGTGGTGGTTACCATTCAGGAAAGTAGTTCCTCGGCTGTGGTTCCCGATGGGTTCCAGCAACACCTGTTCTCCGGCGTCTGGTACTTGTTTAATCAGTTCACCTTCCGTTTCCTGGAAGCGGTCCAACTGCAACGCTGCCCGGGGATAATCGGCCATCAATTCCTCAATAGTCGAAATGCCATCGCCCGTTACCGTAAGCATTTCTTTTACGCAAACCGAGGTAACAAATCCCTGGTCAACGCCCGGAAACCGGTGGTACATGACGCTTATTTCGTTAGAAAAGTCGATGAATTCTTGTACCAAAAAAGCAACCTTACTCTTCCACTGGTAAGCCGCCAGCTCCTTCGCAGAATCCAAC
>JBLIGS010000140.1:0-7767 GCA_047637095.1 Neolewinella sp.
TCAGTATTTAGCATTTGGTAGTTTCCCGCTAAACGCTAAATCCTAACCGCTAAATACTTCTCGTTTTCTACCTAGCAGAATTTATCAAAAGCCATCTTCAGGTTCTCCGCAATGATCTCAGCAGAGCGACCTTCAATGTGGTGGCGTTCCAGGAAGTGAATGAGTTTGCCGTCTTTGAACAGGCCGATGGCCGGGCTGCTTGGAGGGTAAGGAAGCAGGTGCTCACGCGCCTGCGCAGTTGCCTCGCGGTCTACACCTGCAAATACGGTGTAGAGGTTGTCTGGCTTCTTGTCGTTCATGGAAGCCATCTTGGCGCCAGGGCGTGCATTGGCCGCCGCGCAACCACAGACAGAGTTGACGACCAGAAGGGCAGTGCCTTCGGTACTGCCAAGGGCAGCGTTCACTTCTTCAGCATTAGTAAGGCTGGTGAAACCGTGAGCCGTGAGGTCACGGGACATAGGAATCGTTAGTTCGACCGGGTACATATTGTAAAGTTTTTAAAGTTGTGTCGGATTAAGGAGCTATGCCTGACGAAAAACTAAGTAGTTTTGCAGCAGTTTGCAAAGACCTACATCCAGATTTATTTACAACTGAATCCCGGATTTGGTTGGCTGCGATTGCATTTAAACTATCAACTGATGCGACTTTTACTTTTTCATGGCTTCCTTTTAGTAGCTTTCATTACTGTTGCAGGCTGTACCAACGATTCATTGCCGGAGCCAACTGAAATCCCCTGTGATGACATCAACCCGACGTATGAGGCAGATATTCGCCCCATTGTAGAAACAAGCTGCGCCTATAGTGGTTGCCATCTTGGAACTGCTCCGGGACTGTACGATAGCTACGAGGGCCTGCTCTCGCAGATCGACGCAGGTTCCTTTCGGGAACGGACCATCACCATGAAGGCGGATCCCAATCTAGGTATGCCACCAAACTATGCCCCTGCCGACCGGCCTGAAGATTTGACGGAAGATGAACTCCGGATGATCGAATGTTGGCTGGATGCGGGACACCCGCAAAATTAATATCCACATACCCTGCTCGTTTAGCTAAACATTGCATCCTGCGTCCGCGCCCAAAAGGCCGGACGAAAAGCGACCAACATGAACAAGAACTTACTCCTCGGCCTTCTATTTTTTGCCACCCTTCCACTACTCTCCCAGCGCGAACGGGTGTACCGTACCTTCAAGGATACGCGGGTGGTGAACGTCCACAGTGTGGAAACTTTGCCCAAGGGCAAACTCGATCTTCGCATAAGTCACCGGTTTGGTGATTTGTTCGGAGACAACGGCGGCTGGCCAACTTTCTATGGATTGGAAGTGGCCCAAGACGTCGCCATCGGGGTTGAATACGGTTTCTCCGACAACTTCAGTGCTGGGATCTACCGGGCGAAAGGATCAGGCGCAACTCCCGCTGGACAGGCGGGCTTGCGGCAAAACCTAAACACCGTTTTTAAGTACCGGGCCTTGCACCAGGAAAAGGAAGGCTTTCCCTTAAGTCTCGCGCTCGTCGGTACTGCAACTATGAGTACGAGCACAAAAATTGAGGGCAACGATGACCTGATCAGGAGCTTCCCGAAATTTGCCCACCGCATGGCTTTCAACGGGAGTATCGTGATTGCTCGCAAGTTTGGAGAATCCTTTAGTATGCAGGTTATTCCAGGAGTGACCCACCGCAATTTGGTGCCTTTTGAAGGGGAAAATACCCTCTTCAGCTTCGGCGTTGCTGCTCGCTACCAGGTCTCCCGTGTGATGGCGCTGGTGGCTGACGTAACCAAGCCGTTTAGTAGTGTACTCAACAGCGATAACGGTTATACTTTACCAGTTGGACTTGGTATTGAGTGGGACACTGGTGGCCACGTTTTTCAGGTCAACTTTACCAATGCCACCGGCATTTTTGAGACGGACTATATTCCGTACACTACCTCAAGTTGGGGCGATGGCGAGTTTCGCCTTGGCTTCACAATTAGCCGCTGGTTTAACCTGTAGTTCGTTCCGGCGGAGCGCTTTTGGGGCGCGGACGCAGGATGCAAAGCATGAATTTTGAAAGCAATGAAATACTTACTACCGGTTTTATTGGTTAGCCTGTTTGCCTTCGCCGGCCGACCGCAGACCCTTCCCGTTGTGGACGCAGACACGATGGTCTACGACGTCATCCGTAGCCTCGGTGCGCCCGAGCGGGCCGACGTTATGGTCCGCCCCGTCAACGGCGCCTCTGCCGAAGTAGGAGAGAGATTGGTCGTTGAAGGCCTCCGCCCAAAGGGCGGAAAGCAAAGCGCCCACTTCACCTGCATCAGCTGCCACAACATCGTCAAAGAAGACCCCGTTCTAACGGATTCTGATCCAATAGCCCGCTTGGCCTACGCCAAAGAAAATAACCTCCCGTTCTTACCTGCAACCACCTTTTGGGGCGCAGTTAACCGGGAAACGTATTACAACGGAGACTACAAGAAAAAATACGGCGACCTTGTTAAAGATGCCCGCCGTGACCTCCGTGGAGCCATCCAGCTTTGCGCAACAGAGTGCGCCCAGGGAGCTGAGTTGAATGCGGTCGAAATGGAGTCCGTCGTCGCCTACCTCCACACCCTCGGCCTCAAGCTTTCGGACCTTCCAGACAGCAGTGTCCCCGTCGACAAAATCAATGCCGCCATCGACCGCGGTGGAGACAACAGTAACCTGATTGCCAACCTCAAAGAAGGCTACCTGCTGGCCAGCCCGGCCACCTTCGTCTATCCGCCAGAAGACCGCAAGGCAGGTTTCCCCATCAGCCGGGAACGAGACGCTGCCAATGGCCAAGCCATTTACCAGCTGGCCTGTTTGCATTGCCACGAAGAACGCAAATTCAGCTTCTTCGAATTGGGAGAAAGTCAGTTCCACTACGACTTCATGACCAAGCACTTTACCCAGTACACCCGCTACTCCACTTACCAGGTGAGCCGCTATGGAACCAGCCCAATTCCGGGCAAACGGGCCTACATGCCGCACTACACCAAGGAAAGGATGACGGACGGACAAATTGAAGATTTGCGCGCCTATCTGGAATCTTCAGCTACGAAGTAAGCGATGGCCGAGGGCTTCTGGACCGAGGGGGAAATGTTAGCGAGGGACCAGCCAGACGCTTAGCGGATGGCGTAGTCCCTCACTAAGTAGTTCGGTAATCTTGTGGTCTGGTAGGCTCCCGCACGTTGGAGTGGGAATGCTCGCTACGCTCGTTTTGGGCACTAAATCACGAAGGAAACTGTAAGCTACCAAGGGCGCTTGCAGTGCTATTTTACCTGTTACATGCGGAGCCTATCAGACCACCAAACTACAAGGTCGCCGAAGGCCGTAGCCTCCAACTTCCTGCCTTTTTTCTCCTATCTCTTTCTCCTCCTTTAGCCACGCCCCTAAAGATATCTGACCGTTTGACTAACTGGCTGTTTGACTACCGTGCTATCTTCGCCCCATGTCCCACAAGCCCCGTCTCACTCCGATGAATAACCAGATGACGCTTCTGTCGATCTCTGGTAGCCAGTACCTCTCAGATAAAATCTCAACCGTCTACGGTCAGAATTTAGGAGAACTAACGGTTGCTAAGTTTAACGACGGGGAGATGCAGCCCATCATCAAGCAAAGTGTCCGGGGAGAATATGTATTCATTATCGGTAGCACATTTCAGCCGCACGAGAACCTGATGGAGATGCTGCTGACGATCGACGCAGCCCGCCGCGCTTCCGCTGGTTACATCTGTTGTGTGATGCCGTATTTCGGCTACGCCCGCCAGGACCGTAAGGACCAACCCCGCGTTCCAATCAGCGCTAAGTTGATTGCCAACCTGTTGGTAGAAGCCGGCGCCGATCGGATAATGACCCTTGACCTTCACGCCGACCAGATCCAGGGTTTCTTCGATATCCCCGTAGATCACCTCAAGAGCCAGGCGATTTATATCCCCTACTTCGACACCCAGGACATGACGAATGTCACTTTCGCCAGCCCAGATATGGGCGGCGTAAAACGCGCCAGGGACTACGCCAAGTACTACGAACGCAACGTCGTTATCTGTGACAAACACCGCAAGCGCGCTGGCGAAATTGCCAGCATGACCCTGATTGGTGATGTGGAAGGGGCCGACGTTATCCTCGTGGATGACCTCGTGGACACTGCCGGCACGTTGTGCCGCGCCGCCGACCTCATTATGGAGCGCGGTGCCAAGTCCGTCCGCGCCATCGCTACCCACCCAATCCTTAGTGGCAATGCCTACGAGAAGATTGAAAAGTCCCGCCTGGAAAGCCTCATCGTCTGCGATGCGGTACCACTGAAGGGAATTTCTCCGAAAATTAAGGTGCTTTCTTCCGCTAAGCTCTTCGCTAATGCGATTCGGAACACCCACGAAAATAAGTCGATTTCTCAGCTGTTTGTGGGGGGTAAGTAAGTTGCTTCTTTTACACACCGACCAGATACCTACTGGTGTTAAACCCTATTATGTCTTTTAAATTTACACTCTTACTATTGGCATTGCCAATAGTAATGTCTGCTCAACGGCCAGGCCAGTTCAGCAGCAAAAAATACCTGTCCTTTACAGAGGAGGTGAAAATTTTGAGCGTCTTCGTTGAAACCCCTGAAGGCCAGTGGGAGGACGACGAAATTGCTTACACCTTGAAAGAATATGCTGCGGCTGAAGAGTGGCTTGTCAACGAGGCAGACTACTACGGGCAATACCTCGAGTTTGACGAAGACTACTTTTCCAGGGATAACGGCTCCGTTATTTACCTCGAGAAGACCCCTAGGAGCGGACATGCACCCAAACAGACAATTGATATCGTTTTAGAGAAGCTGAACTACCGTGATATCGAGGATTTTATGGACTACAATCGGGTGACAATGAAAGAGGATAAATTCAAAATCCTCCTCTTCGTTAAAAGTAATAGCCGTAGCCATGCGTATAATTTTTGGTCTATGTCTGACGTAGACCTGGCGATCGTTTACTGCCGCCATACGATGGGTGTCCTTACAGATCGATATGTTATAGCCCATGAAATTCTCCATCAATTTGGAGCGTGGGATTTATATAAAGGCAAAAGCCAGACAGAAGCCAGCGCACAGAGCGCCATTGAAAGATGGCCGCATTCCGTTATGATTAACACCTATCGGAATAAGAGCCAACTGATTGTTGATGAGTTGACAGCCTGGCGAATTGGCTGGGCGGAACACGATCCGAGTTTTACCGAATTCAATCCGGTAAAGAACAGAGAAATTAAGAAAAAGGAAATCAGAATTGATCCAAATAAGACGGTGATTCGGATTCGACCAGCAGGCCCAAAGCCCGAAGGGAAAAAACGAAAGAAGAAAAAGGGGGACGAAGGGGGGTAAGTGGGCTTATATTGTCAATCTAATTCGACTCTAATTTCCGGCTTACCTATCTCTTTAAGTTGAAAAACGCTCATCTCCACAACCGCTCTTTCCAAACAGAACTGGACCGCCTCAACCCGGCCCAACGCGCCGCCGTAGAAAAAATCGACGGTCCGGTAATGGTTCTTGCTGGCCCAGGAACCGGCAAAACCCACCTGCTGGCCGCTCGCATTGGTAACATCCTAACGGAAACGGACACCGGCGCCCACAACATCCTTTGCCTCACCTTCACCGAGGCTGGCGTGAAGGCCATGCGGGAACGACTGCTGAAATTTATTGGGCCAGAGGCCCACCGCATCGGCATCTTCACCTTCCACGGTTTCTGCAGCAACCTGATTCAACAAAACCTCCAGTACTTCGGTAAGCTTGACCTAGAGCCGCTTGGTGAACTGGAACAAATCCGGGTCATTCGATCGTTGCTTGACGGCCTTGACCAAAACACGCCCCTTCGGCAAGGCTACCACGATCCCTACTTCTACGAACCTCACCTTAAGCACCTCTTCTCGGCCATCAAAAGCGAGAACTGGGAGCTTGATGACATGGAACAAAAAATAGATCGTTACCAGAAGGATTTGCCAACCCATCCTGACTTTACCTACAAACGGAAATACAAAGACAAGGCCAAAGGCGACCCCAAGCAAGGTTCAATTGATGAGGAAACCTTACGGATGAAACGCCTCCAGGAGGCCATCAAGCTTTTCCCCGCTTACCAAGACGGCCTGCGCGAAATGCGCCGTTACGACTACGGTGATATGATCGGTTGGGTACTGCGCGCCTTCAACGATTTTCCCAGCTTATTACGCGCTTACCAGGAGCGCTACCAGTATGTTTTGGTGGACGAGTTTCAGGATACGAATGGATCACAGGATGCCATCGTTCAAAGTCTTGTGGCGTATTGGGAACGGCCGAACATCTTCATCGTCGGCGATGACGACCAGGCGATTTATGAGTTTCAGGGCGCGCGATTGCGTTCCATGACTGACTTCTTTCAGCGTTACGACGAAGTCAAACTGGTTACGCTTACGGAGAATTATCGGAGCCGGCAGGAGATCCTCGATGTAGCCTCAATCCTGATCAGTAAGAACGAACTCCGGATTGGGAATAAGCTGCCCGAACTTGCGGTTGAGAAGACATTGACGGCTTCGAACCCGGCGTTTTTGCCGCATCGACCAGTTCAGGAGGGGCCGCGGCCGCAGGTGCAGGGTGATGGTTTGAAAGAGCAAAGTGCTGCTACAAAATTTCCAAAGGAAATTCAAGGAGCTCCCCTCTCCCATGGAGAGGGGCTGGGGGGGAGGACCTCGCCAGTCAAAGCCCTAACCTTCCCCGACCAACGCCAAGAAACCGCCGCCCTCCTCAACCAACTCCGCAGTTGGCACGAAGCCGGAACTCCCTGGTCCGAAATGGCCGTCATCTATGCCAAGCACGGCCAAGCAACTGAGCTTCGTCATCTACTGGAACGGGCCGATATTCCCTACCGCTCCAAGCGCCGACCCAATATCCTAAACGGTAGGCCCGTCCGCCAACTGTTGGACATGCTGCAGTACCTGCAGGCAGAATACGACCGCCCCGGCACGGGAGAATTCCTCCTCTTTCGGGTACTCCACTTCCGCTGCTTCGGCCTCTGGCCGCACGACCTCGCACGGCTCAACCGCGCCCGCCTAGCCACTAAAAGCTCAGAAGGCTTCTTCCCTACCTGGAGGGACTTCCTCCAAATGCCGGCTAAGTGGCCAACGGACCTCCGCGACGGAGACAGCGTCCAAATCTCCGCCGACTGGCTGGAAGACATGATCGGTGAGATTGGTCTCTACCCGCTAACAGAATACGTCGAGCGCGCCATGAACGGCTCCGGCCTCATGCCCGCCGTCCTCCGCCACCCCAACCGGGCAGAGCTGCTGCAGCACCTGGCCACCTTTGCCGACTTTATTGTCGGGGAAGTCGCCCGCCGACCAAGAATTATGCTTGACGGCCTGCTGGAAACCCTCCAGCAAATGGACGAAAACCGGATTCAACTCCCCCTCCGGAACCACCTCGACCAAGCCGAGGCTGTTTTGTTGGTGACCGCCCACAGTGCCAAAGGATTGGAATTCGACAAAGTCTGGATGCTAGACTGTGCAGAAGGCAAATGGGGCAAAGCGTCGGGAGGCCGAAAGAACCAATTCAAGCTCCCCGACACCTTGACCTACACCGGGGCAGAGAGCGAAGACGAAGCCCGTCGCCGACTCTTCTTCGTCGCCCTAACCCGGGCGAAGACGGAGGTTGTTCTCTCCATCTCCGAACTCGATGCCAAAGACAAAGCCCAACAACGGGTCTCCTTCCTCGACGAATTGATCGCCGAAGCCGGCGTTACCATTCAGCCTGGAGGGTTGACTGCGGAGCAGAC
>JBLIGS010000141.1:0-7740 GCA_047637095.1 Neolewinella sp.
TTCCGTAGCTATGGCTATGCAAAGAATTTTTCAAGAACGGTGAGAACAACTCCGAGGAGGAACGACGATCAGCGCAGCTAAAAGCGTCAGGTCAAGAAACACGTTTTATTTAATTCGCGTCCCTTAGACAAAAACTGAAGAGGGAAAAAACAGGAAACAGAGCAAGAGAAGGAGGAAAAACAATTGAGCAAGACGCATAGGGTGTGAATTAGCATGGGGGCAGTTCAATTCCAGTGTAAAGAACGGGGCTTTTGCAGTAGTAGATAATAACTTAAAGTTAAATCTTACCCTATGTTCTCCAACGCTATGGTAGGTCTGCTAATCGGCAACAATGGTTTCAACAAAAGCGCGGACGACCTTTAGTCCCATGTTGAAATCTGTGTTGTTGTTGACAATGATGTCGGCCTTTTCTTTATAGGGCCCGACGTACTTTTCGTAGCTAGGAAGCACGTGATGTTCGTAGCGGTATAGGACGTCATCAAGTGGGTAATTGCGTTCTACCCGGTCGCGTTTTATGCGACGGACCACTTTGAGGTTGTCTTTTGCGTGGAGGAAAATTCGGAGGTCCAGCATTGTACGGACTATCTTATAATGGAAAACAAAAAGCCCTTCTACAATGATTACCGGTGCTGGTTTGAAGATCAGCGTTTTAGGCTCCGCCTGCTCATTGTTGAAGACGTATTCTTTTCGTTTCACGACCTTCCCTTTGCAGAGTCTCTTCAGGTCGCGGGTAAATTCTTCCTCGTTGATGGACTTCGGCCGGTCAAAATTGTAGACTCCATTTGCATCCATCTTTTGATCCTCACGAGGGACATAGTAGTCGTCCATGCTCAGGTAACAAACCTTGTCGGGACCAAGGCCTTCACGAAGTTGCCGGATGAAAGTTGTTTTGCCTGAGCCAGAGCCGCCGGTAATGCCAATAAGGAAAGGTTTCTGCATAAGAGCAAAGGTAATTATCAATTGGGAGCATACAAGAATATCTGTCGAAGACTTCTTCGTAAGAGTTTTCCTCTTTATTAAGTCTGGCTTTGGGGCGCGGACGCAGGGGCAAGGTAGGTTAATTGGCAATGTTCGTTTTGGACAACAAGGAATACCCTTACCTCCAGGGACAACCGCAAGGGATGTTCCTGTCACGCTCCAATATGCGGTAGCCTATCACCTTTCTACTCCCGCCTCCAGACGAATTCCTATCGCCTTTCTACTCTTGCCTAATGCCTTTCTACTAATGCCTGCCACCTCTATTACTCCTTTTACTATCTTCGCCGCATGACTTTTGCCTACGATCTTTTTCGCTGTGTTCTCGGCCTCGCCGCCATGCTCGCAGTTTGTTATGTTTTCAGCCGAAACCGGAAAGCCATTGACTGGCGGATGGTGGCTATTGGGTTGGCTATGCAGTTTGCTTTAGCCATCTTTATCTTGAAAGTTCCTGGGGTAAGCATTGTCTTTGACTACGTTGCCACCGGCTTTCGCAAAACCCTTGATTTTACGGCAGCTGGCTCCGAATTCCTCTTCGGCAGCATAGTTAATGATATGGACAGTTTCGGTTACATCTTTGCCTTTCAGGTATTGCCAACCATTGTTTTCTTCTCTGCGCTTTCAGCCATCCTTTATTACCTAGGCATTCTGCAAAAGGTCGTTTTCGGTATGGCTTGGATGTTGTCTAAGACGATGGGGCTAAGCGGCCCGGAGAGCCTCGCTGCTGCTGCCAATGTTTTCATTGGCCAAACGGAAGCCCCGCTGGTCGTAAAGCCTTACTTGGAAAAGATGACCAAGTCTGAATTGCTGTGTATGATGGTCGGTGGCATGGCCACAATCGCTGGTTCTGTCTACGTTACCTACATCAAATTCCTTGGAGGAGGTGACCCCGAATTAGAACAATTTTTCGCCAAGCACCTCCTTACTGCCAGTATCATTTCTGCCCCGGCGGCCATCGTCTGCGCAAAAATGCTCCTGCCGGAATCCAAGGAAGACCTCGACGCCGTTACTGGCGGCGACGGCGCCAAAGACAACCGCCTTGAAATGGCGGCGGACGACTCCGCCAACCTCCTCGATGCAATCTCCAAAGGGACCACCGATGGCCTCCGCCTCGCCGTCAATGTAGGCGCCATGCTCCTCGTCTTCACCGCCCTGATCTTCATGTTGAACGTCTTCTTCACCGGAGGCACCGACCTGGTTAACTGGATGGCCATGGGCTTCAACACTGAAGCATGGAACGCCGCCTTAGAAGTCGGCGATACCTGGAACCAGCAAATCGCAGAATCCACTAGCAACCGCTTCGAAGGCTTCAGCTTCACTTATTTGCTAGCCCTCCTCTTCGCTCCGGTAGCCTGGATCATCGGTGTCCCCGCAGCAGACATGACAATCATAGGTCAATTGCTAGGCCTCAAGACGGTAATCAATGAATTTGTCGCCTACGACGTTTTTAAAAACGTCCAGGCTGCAGGCCAGGCCGGAACCATGGCCGCCCTGACGCCCAAGAGTACCCTCATCGCCGCCTACGCCCTCTGTGGCTTTGCCAACTTTGCCTCCATCGGCATCCAGGTTGGGGGCATCGGGGCCATCGCTCCCGGCCAACGTCGTACCCTCACAGAGCTGGGCATGATTGCCCTGCTGGGCGGTACCGCCGCCTGTTTGATGACCGGCGCCATTGCTGGATTGTTTTATTAGATCGATCGTCGGTTTTCGCAAGCTTTCTAGACTTTCTACACACTGTCTCTTGTTTCCTTAGTCCTTCTCCACGAGCCACGAATTGGGCAACTGTGTGGCATTCACCGTATTATTCCCCATTTTCTTCAATGATATAATATTAATGGGAATCATGGGCTAAAACCGTGAATTTTGAGCCCCTCGACGCACTTTTAGCTGCGCTGCTTCCTTCGGAGGTCGAATCAATCCGTTCGCGCGAAGCGCGAACGGATTGATTTCAGTAGAATCGGTCCCCGAGCAAGCATCGACCAAGCGTAAGCGCGTGGAGATGCGCGTCGAGGGGCCATTTACTGATTATTTAGCCCATGATTCGCATTGTCAATGGGAAATGAATCGTATAATTGTTTAAGCTGGCCATTTTTATTAGTAACAACAAATCCCTCCTTATGAATACTCGAACAATTACCCTAGCAGTTTGCCTTTTCATTTTCGCGCTTTCCTCCGGTCTGCAGGCCCAAATGGAGACCGCTGAAGTCTACAAGTATTGCAACTCGGCCGTCGTGGAAGACATCCTTGATGAAAAAGACATCGACTACGAAGAAGTCAAAAAAGACCTTTACAAAGTCCAGCTAAAAGGTTACAGCGTCAGCCTCCTGATTGACGATGGAGACATCATCCTCCGGACCTACTTCAGCGACATCAAACCTTCCCTCCGGGACATCAACGACTTCAACGCTTCCTACCGCTGGGGCCGTGTCTACTACGATGACGATATGGACATTACCTACGGCGCAGAACTCAGCTTTACTGGCGGTGTCGCAGAACAGGGCATCCATGTTTTTCTGAATACCTACGGCGCCATCCTGGAAACACTGGTGGAAAAAATTGGAGACGATAAGTAGCACTGCATTACCCCAAAACTAAACGCCCTGACCGTCATTGACGATCAGGGCGTTTTTCATGTAGGAGGACGAGGGAGGAATCTGTTTTGCGCAATTCCTTATCGAGGGACTATGCCATCCGCTATCGCGTCTGGCTGGTCCCTCGCTAAGGAATTACACGTAATGGCTGCAATAAATACAACGCCTATTGCATCTGCAACATGCGGGAGCCCAAGAGGTCAAGAAGCCAAAAGACCAACACGCGGCTGCCTACAAGACTACCTTAACACCTACCCGAATCGTCGTTCCCTGCGTAGAAAAACCAGTGACCTCCACGAAGTTGGCATCGGTGAGGTTGCGGAGTTCTGCGAAAGCCGTGAGGTTTCTCTGCTTCAGGAATTTATATTCTGCGTAGGCATTGACGAGTGTGTAGGCGTCAAGGTCAACGTTCATTTGGGTGAAGTTGGCATCGAAGAAAACGTCTGGACGAGCGCCGATGAAGACACTGGAGATACGGGCCATGAAGGGAGATCTAGGCTGGAAGGTTAGGCCAAGTGCACCGGAAGTCTGCGGCCGGCGGGGGAAGTCTTTGCTTTCCACCGTTCCACCGTTGCCATCTGACGAAGTGAGTTTGCCCTGGACGTAGGTGAGGTTACCGTCTAAGCGGAAGGCTTTACCAATGGCAACAGCGCCTTCAACCTCTACACCGGTGTCGAGTAATTCGCCCTGGTTTTGGTAGCCGGCTGCAAAGTCAAAAGTGACAACGTCTTTAATGTTTCGTTGGAAACCGGTGATGGCGATACTGTACTTTCCCGCCGGGTCGACGAGTTGGGTGGACAGTTCCGCGGAGGTGGAAACCTGTGGCTTCAGGTCGGGGTTGGCGCCGAAGGGGCCAGCGAGTTGGTCCAACGTTGGGCTTAGGAAAGCAGAGCCCACGTTGAGGCGGGTGCTCCAGCTGTCGGTGGTTTGCATCCCTGCTCCCAGAGACCAGTTTAACTGACCACCGAACTCAGAATGGTTGTTGAACCGGGCACCGGCATCGAGCAAAAATCCGCCTTTGGTAACGAGGCTGTATTGTGCGTAAGGGCTGATCGTCGTTGCTGTTGGGTCGTCCATATCTGGGCTGTCTAGGATCAGGATCTCGTTGCGGAGCTGGGCGCCGAAGGTCAATGAACCACCGTTGTTGGGATCGAGTACGGCGAAGAGCTCGCCCTGGTGGGCTTGGCCTTTACCTACGAATTCGCCGAAGGCGGAGGTGAAAATCCGCTCGGAGGCGGCGAGGTTGTAACGTCCAGCGTAGGTCCATTTGTCCTTGGTGTAATCTACTGCTAGGCTGGGATTAATCAGTTCGTTGGTGTAAGTGTTGCTACCGTCTTGGAAGCTACCGTCGTCGTAATCGCCGTCGAAGCTGGCAACCCGGAGTGCTGGTCGGATGCTGAGGTTTTCGTTGGGGCGGTAGTTCAGGCTGAGGCCAGCGCCGAAGCGAGTGGCGCCGTCCTTACCGAACTCACCGGTTTGTGAGGCGGGTTCTTCGGCTTCGCTGATGCCGTCGGTATCGAAGTAGCTGATGCTGGCGCGGTAGTCCAGTTTTTCTAGTCCTCCAGATACGGTAGCCCCGGTTTCGAGCGTGTTGTAGCTCTGGCCGGCGGCGCGCAGGTGCAGGGTAGGGGACTTAGTCCCAGTGTTTTTCTTGGTGATCAGGTTGATCACACCGGCAACTGCGTCGGAACCGTATAATAAGGACCTTGCACCCCGAAGGATTTCAATCCGTTCAATGCCTTCCATATCCAAAAGCCGGAGGTCAACTGCTCCACCAAGGGAGCTAGGATCAACCAATGGTTGGCCATCCACCAAAATCAGGGTGTACTGGTTAGCTCCGTTGCGGAGGAAGATCGACCGGTCTTTGCCCGGGTTGCTGTACGCACCGTTAATAACGATACCTGCCTGCTCGTTCAAGAGTTGGCTTAGGTCCGACGACCGCGCAACGGCGGCCGAGTCAATAACCGTCACCCGCTGGGCACTTTCAGCCACCCGTTTAGGCAGTCGTGACCCGGTAACAATTACTTCGTCGGCAGTAGTGGAAATCTCTGGCATCGTCTGTGCCGTGAGTTGTTGGCCCAGCAGGCCACAGAATAAAAGGAGGAATAATTTTCGCATCAGGTTGTTTGGGTTCGCCCGGCCGAATTGGATAATAGTCCACGCAGTGGTTTTGAAGCCGGCGGTTGCCTTGCTTTCAAAAACCTTCTTTGCACCAGCGTCCGCGCCCAAACACCCTACTAAAAGATGCTCCGGCAGCGATGCCCCAAGACTATTTTCCTGCTTCTCACCGAGCAATGAAAAAAATATGACGCATTGGGGCAGGTCTTCTGGCTCACCCGACGCTTGGTGCCGCCTTCCCGGGATGTTTCCCAGTGGCTTGGAGGTTTAACCCTCCGTTGGCACCCGCTTAACCGGGCTTACAGCTACGGGGATAGCTCCGGATTTTCACCGGATTCCCTATTAAACGGAGGACGTAACTCCTCCGTACCGCAACGCACCGCAAATGTACCGCCATTTGTCGACCCTAACCAGCTATTCGTCCACCAATACTTGTCAGAACTATTATTCGAATTATCTTAGGACCACACAAAACCACACTACTATGGAATTTGATACTATTGATGACGGATTAACCGTGAAGGCAGAACCACGTTTTGCTAATTTTGGTAACCGTTTGGTTGCCCACATTTTGGATATGATACTTGTTTTTGCCGTCTCATACATCATGTCCCTTTTTCTTCCCACCGCGACGGATTTTACTTTTGCAGCGGCGGTTGGAATTCTGGGAATGCTCTACAAACCAGTGATGGAGGCCATGAACGGCGCCGCAGTTGGAAAGATGGTCATGAAGCTCAAAGTTGTTGCAAATGAAGATGGGCAGGTCTCTTGGATGCAGGCTTTCATGCGCTACATCCCTTGGTTTATCGGTGGCGGAATCGGCCTTTGGTTCCAGTACGAGATGATGAACATTCCCGGACTAACGGAAGGGATGGATCCTACAGCGCAAGGAGAATTAATGATGGAATGGTTCGGCGCTAATGTTTCGTTACTATTAATTGTGCTCGGTGGTACCCTTTTGCCATTGATCTCAACACTCGTTATGCTGGGGAACAAGCGTAACCAGTCTGCCCATGATATATTGGCGGAAACTTACGTTGTGCACACGAAGCCAGCCTAGGTTTTAGAAGTTAGAAACTAGGAGCTAGTACACTGTAAAATAAGTTTCATCGCCTAAGTCGCGGTGTCTTTTACCGCCTAGCTGCGTTGGAAAAATCCTCACTTAGCTACGGCTAGGCTCCGGTTTTTCCGCCTTGTTAGTAGGCAAAATTCACCAGCTACTTTGTCGGCAAACTTAGTTTACAATGTATTAGTCGTTAGAAAAGCTAGAAGTTAGAGAGCAGAGCGCCGAACGGTTGCTTGGTTTTCTAGCTTCTGGCTTTTTTATTTTACCTCGAATCTCTTCAACTTCTAGCGCTCTAAGTTCTAGTTTCTAGTTCCTAACATCGAGCTCCTAACATCGAGCTTCTAAAATCTAAAGATTACCTTGCAGCCGTGCAAGAAACTACTTCCCCCTACGCCACTTTCGCCCAACGGGCTTACGCCCGCTTGATTGATAATGCCCTTGTCAGTGTTCCATTGACGTTGCTGATGTTAATAAGCCTGATCTACGTCCGGTCTTTACCAATAGCCATGTTCTTCCTCCTTGTGGAGGCAGCCTATAAGCCGCTAATGGAGTCCAACAAAGGCTGGACTTTTGGCAAAAAGTTGATGAAAATTAAGGTCGTTGACCAGGAAACTGGGGCGCTGATGAATCTAAACCAGTCGCTCACTCGCTATATCCCTTGGGCTTTGATGTTTTTTACCTCCGTTTTTGTCTATACCCGCTATTTTCAAGATCCGCTTTTTGCGGAAGTTGTTGATCCCGAGACATTTATGGAATTCGTGCCAAAGCACGTATTAAGCGACAATTTCCTCGTCTCTTTAATCAGCAACCTCTCGGTTTTTTCCGCTGTCTGGATGTTCGGCGACCCGCTCGTCCGTGCACTGCATGACCGCATTGCAGGGACCATTGTCGTCCGGGATTTGGAGGCTGTTGAGAAGGCGGAGAATGTTGGGTGGGAGTAAGAAGGTATTAGTAGAGAGGCATTAGGCATTAGTAGGAAGGCATTAGGCA
>JBLIGS010000142.1:0-7635 GCA_047637095.1 Neolewinella sp.
GGCTTCCCGCGAAGATACAAATTGTCCTGCCGATTACCTAGTTTTTGAGGGCTTAAAACAACCTAAAAAGCATACTTTAGCAACTGTTTAAGTCCTTAGGCCATCTTTGGTAGTATGAGACACCTTTTTACCCACTTAATCTTGCTTTTTCTTGTCGTTTCCTGCGCAGAAGAACGGCCCCAAGATACCTTAGAAGCTGCTTTCTAAAAGCTGATAGAAGCTGAGTCTATCGCCTTCAAAATGGACATGGTTTGGAACAACACCTACGTCGGAGATACCGTCGTTGAGCCAAGGTATAATGGTGTCTATTTACGCAATGATCGCGAAGGATTCTCATGTGATTTTCTATATGAAATGGGGGAGGCTGCCTACCTCTATCTGGATGGTGAATTGGAAGATGTTAACCTAAGAAAGGGCCAACTCGTTACGTACACAGAGGAGGAAAATACCGAAGATTTGGCCTACGAAGGTAGCCGCTTTTCAATGATGAGCCCGATGGAAATGATCAAAGATTCAGCCTGGGATCGGGCAGGAAAAGCAGGTGATGTTGTGTACTACGAGAAGGTGATTAACGAAGGCGATGACGAAGAGGGCCATTCCTTATCACCAAGAGAAGTCCTGGCCCTTCAAGACGGGCAGCTATTGATTGTGATTTTTCGGCCCGCTACGGTGTCTACTTGTATCCAACCTTTATTACCGTTGATGAATGGGGTAGGGTAGAAGAGGTTGTGGAAGGATATGAGGAAGGATACTTTGTTGGGAAAGGGAATAGTTGTAGAGCTGCTAAAAAACTGGACTGAAACAGGTGTGATGTTTAGAAGAAACTTTCACTTTTTCCTGAAACCTTATTTCCTCCCGCTCGTTTTCTTTCCATGACGCACGATCACGACACCGTTAAGCCGTACGACGGCATGGACTCTAAGAAAGCCGAAGTCGGCGCTATGTTTGACAGCATCGCCTCCACCTACGACATCCTCAACCGGGGTACGTCTTTAGGGGTGGATACGCTCTGGCGGGCAAAAATGGTCAAACAACTTGACCCCGCCGTTCATAAAAAAATCCTGGACGTGGCAACCGGTACGGCCGACGTTGCCATCCAGACCGTAAAACGGGCCAACGTGGACCACGTGACGGGCATGGACCTAAGCGAGGGGATGCTAAAGTACGGACGCAAAAAAGTCAGTGCCGCCGGACTGGACGACCGCATCGTGCTCGAACAAGGCGACAGCGAAAACCTGAAGTACGCCGACGGGAGCTTCGACGCCGTAACCGTTTCCTTCGGCGTACGTAACTTCGAAAACCTCGAAAAAGGACTGTCCGAAATGCACCGGGTGCTTCGCCCCGGGGGCAAAGTGGTGATTCTGGAGTTCAGCCGTATTACCTTTGCGCCCATTCGTTGGGGGTTTAATTTTTACTTCGGTAAAATTATGCCGCTGATTGGACGTTTACAGTCCAAAGATCCTCGAGCATACGCCTATCTTTTTGAAAGTGTACAGGCTTTCCCTAGCGGTAAAACCTTCACTAACATCATGGATAAGGTGGGCTATAAACAAACCAAATGCACAGCATTAACTTTCGGAATTGCCTCCATTTATACGGCCGTGAAGTAGTACTAACCCTGCTCCTAACAATCTTCCTTTGCACCAGCGGCCGCGCCCAATTCACCGGCGGTAATAACTACAATTTTCAAGATTTTCAAGCCAAACCCTTCTACTTTGGCCTGACACTTGGGTTTAATTCCAGTCGCTACACGCCCTTCCGTAGCGAGGAATTTCTGTTCTCCGACACCATCGTGTCGGTCACCAGCCTCAACGGCCCCGGCTTCAACCTGAATATGATTGCCAACCTCAAAATTGGTAAGTACTTCGACTTTAGGTTCCTGCCCGGCTTCAGCTTCGCTGAACGGCGCCTCAACTTCACCCAGGGCTCGCGGGTAACCCGAGAAACCCAGGAGTCCGTCCAGTCTGTTTTCGTCGAACTGCCTTTCCACTTCCGATATAAATCTGCTCCCTACCGGGACAAACGGGTCTTCCTCATCGCTGGCGTCAAGTACAGCTTCGACGTTGCCAGCGAAAGCCGCGCCCGCCAAGCCGAGAACCTCATCCGGATTTCTCCGCATGATTTTCACGTCGAATACGGTGCTGGAATTCAGTTTTTCTTCCCTTACTTCATCTTCTCACCGGAATTTAAGGTGAGCCAGGGCATCGGTAATACCTTGCTCTACAACCCCAGCTTACCGGAGAGCCGGGTATTGGATAAGGTGTTGAGTCGGACGTTTACCATCAGTTTTCACATTGAAGGTTAAAAAGGACGAGGAACCGGATTCGAACCAGAAAAAGAATATTGTAGCGCTTTTTCTAATCGCTTACAGCACCTACTCCACAGCCCAAATATGGTTCCGCTATTTCAAAACCTGAGCAGTAGTCTCCTTAAACTTAAAAATGCCCGTTGCTTTCGCAACGGGCATTTTTATTCTTTAGTCCTGTTGGAACTACCGCGCTTTAATAATCGGGGCAAAATTCTCCACGCTCAAGCTAGCACCGCCAACCAGGCCTCCGTCGACGTCCTTCATGCCGAAGAGTTCGTCTGCGTTGGAAGGTTTTACAGAACCGCCGTAAAGGATAGATGTACCGGCAGCGATGCTCTCGCCAAACTGGTTCTCGATCATATGGCGGATGTAGGCGTGCATGTCCTGTGCTTGTTGCGGGCTGGCGGTTACGCCAGTGCCGATGGCCCAGACGGGTTCGTAGGCAATTACCACTTCACTCATCTGAGCTGGGCTGAGACTGAATAGGGCTTCTTCGATCTGCCGGGCAACGATCATCTCGTGGTTACCCGCTTCACGGATATCGAGTTTTTCGCCACAGCAGTAGATAGGCTTGAGGCCAGCGGCCAGTGCCTTGAGAACCTTGGTGTTGATCAGGGTATCGTCTTCGCCGAAGTATTCCCGGCGCTCACTGTGGCCGAGGATGACGTAGTCAATGCCCGCATCAGCGAGCATGGCAGCACTAAGCTCGCCGGTGTAAGCACCTTTGTCTTCGTGGTGCATGTTCTGTGCGGCGACGTAGTAGCCGTTGGCTGCAGCCGTTAGTTCTTTGATGGCCATCAGTTGGATGGCAGGGACGCCGAAGACGACTTTTGTATTGTGTGATCCGGCGGCAGAGATGATACCTGTAGCGAGGGCTTTACCCTCGGTAGGAGTAGTATTCATTTTCCAGTTGCCGGCGACCATTGTTCTGTTGGACATAATTTTCTTTTTTTGGGTGTAGATGGGAGTTAGAAGCTAGAGATTAGAAGTTAGATAGCTAGGAGCTAGGAATTAGGGGGATAGAGCAACGAAACTTACTGGCTGGCCCACTAGAGTACTAACTTCTAGCTTCTAGCTTCTTTTTTCTTCGTTGCGCTCAATCTTATGTCCAGGGCGGCTCCATTTGATCCGGGTCTTGGCTTGCGGAGCGCCGGGATCAGTTTTGATGGAAGGTTTTTCGCCTTTGGCGTAAGCTGTAGCTGGCTTGAGGCCGAGGTCGTTGAACATCTCCAGGTCCTCGAAGGCCTCGGGGTTGGGGGTGGTCAGGAGTTTGTCTCCGGCGAAGATGGAGCCTGCTCCAGCGAGGAAACAGAGGGCTTGGCCCTCTGATGTCATGCTGGTACGGCCGGCCGAGAGGCGGACGGTAGTGCCCGGCATCACGATGCGGGTAGAGGCAATCATGCGGACCATCTCGAAGATGGGAACTGGCTTCTGCTCTTCCAGCGGTGTTCCCTCAACGGCAACAAGGGCGTTGATGGGGACAGATTCCGGCTGTGGGGTCAGGCTAGCGAGGGTCATCAACATTTTGAGGCGGTCATCGATGGATTCACCCATTCCGATGATGCCACCGGAGCAGACGGTCAGGCCTGCTTGGCGAGCATTGTCGATGGTGTCCAGACGGTCCTGGTAACCACGGGTGGAGATGACTTTTTTGTAGTACTCTTCGCTACTGTCCAGGTTGTGGTTGTAGGCGTAGAGGCCTGCTGCGGCAAGGCGTTCGGCTTGGTTAGGGGTTAGCATGCCGAGGGTGGCACAGACTTCCATGTCGAGGCCGTTGACGGTACGGACGAGGTCGAGGACTTGGTCGAATTCACCATCGTCCTTGACGTTACGCCAGGCAGCGCCCATACAGAGACGGCTAGAGCCGAGGCCTTTGGCTCGGGTGGCGGCGGTCTTTACCTGTTCCACGGTCATCAGGGCATTTTCCTCGATGTCGGTGTGGTAACGGGCAGCCTGCGGGCAGTAGCCGCAGTCTTCAGGACAACCACCGGTTTTGATGCTCAGCAAGCTGCTCATCTGCACCTCGTTGGGGTCGTGGTGTTCGCGGTGAACACTTGCAGCGCGGAAGACGAGGTCCATGAGTGGGCTGTTGTGCAGCTCACGAAGGGCTTCGAGGGTCCATGTCTGGGTGATCGGTTCAGTTTTTGCGGTCATATTGGGTCGCTTTGAGCGGGCAAATATAGCTAAGTAGTAGGTAGTATAGTAGTCGGTAGTGTGGTAGCATACTCGTCGTATTCTTTAACGTCAGTAAACCTTGCTTTAAAACCTCCTCTGCACCTGCGTCCACGCCCACAAAACACAACACTTGGTCATATGCCAGACGTGTGGCCCCTTGATTTTTACCTCCAAGCCGCTTAACTTTGGAAAGTGCGAAATTTCCTGCCCCTCCTCCTATTTCTATGTTGCCTGGCCATTATTGGCTGCGACGATGAGCAAGCAATTCCCGAACCAACGGTTCAGGAACCCGGCTTTTGCTTCGACCGCCAAGAACTGACTGGCTGCGTCGAACTCCGAAACCTGACACGAGTGGAACACTTCGCCGCCCTCGTCGGTACCTATCGAAATGTCCATTCATTGGGGACAACCTTTAACCCTTACGGTAGTCTGCCCTGTGGGCGAATTGATGCCCGTAGGACCACCATCGAACTCCGTGCCGACAGCACCTACACGCTATCTTGGGAAGACCGAGAACCCGAGTTCGGGAACTGGCAAGTAGTGGAACGCATCAATGAGGAAGAATCCGCCGTAGAGTCAAAATTTGCCTTCTTCGGCAATCATTACTGGTGGCCAATGCCCACCCATCGTTGCGACGGAGAGCTCTACTTTGAAGATACTCGACCTTCGGGTGGGAGCTATAGCCTCTATCTTAAGGAGTAGAAAGTACAGAGTCTGGGGCTTCCTACTCTCTACTCCCTTACTTTCTACTCATGAACCCTCCCCTTAATCTTCCCACCCTGAACCGCCCGGTCTAGTGTATCCGTTTTAGCGTAAACATTGGGCGTTTGCATCAACTTGGTTAAATCCGGCTGGCCGGCATCCACCCAGCAGCTGTACCAAACGCTGCCGATGGACAGAATGGTAGCGCGAAAGCGCTCCTCCACCATACCCTGCATCTCCTTGTCCCAAGCCGCCGCAAACTCTGCCGACTGTGTCCTGATGGTCCGGCCTGCCCGTTCATCAAAGACCATCTGTTGGTCGATAGGATAGATATCTCGCAGCCGCTGCTCCGTCCGAAAAACACTGTCTACCAGGCTATGGCTTTTGAGAATGATGTCCCAGTAATACGTCTGTGGATCTTCAATGTACTCAGCTTTACCGACGAAGTAATCATAAGTGTCATCTGCAAATAACTCCGGAATTCGGCTTTCCCAGAAAGCATGGATGCCCAGCTGGTTAGACATCTGTCCGTTGTAGTTCTCTGTTGTGTGTAGTGGAACGTGGGCATCGCCAACGTAGTGGCCCATCTCCGCACAAAGGCGGAGAATCTTATCCTGGTCTTCTTGTTCAAAGGCCTCCGTAATTTGGCGGTGCATGCTCATCATGTGGTAAGGAAGGATGCCATAGCCGGTGAAATTTTCTTTGACAATGACCTTTCCTCCTCCGGTCGGTAGCGGGAAGCCGATGTTTTTGAGGTCGAGGGCGTCGACCACCATTTCATCTTCGTAGTACTGCCGGATGAGGCTGTTGATCCAGAACTCCCGGTAAGCGCCAAACTGTAGTTCTACGGTTTTACCCAGGTTGTTGCTCATCAAAATCCGACTGTCTCGGGCGAAGAGGAGTTTGTCGTCGGCCTGGACAATGGTGTCTACCTTCCAGGTGATGGTGTCTTGGCCTTCAGTAACAACCTGAAGGTCTGCTTTCCAGAGGAGTGCATCGGTCCAGCCGCGAGGAACGTGGGCATAGTCTTCACTCTTGCCCCAGTGGTCAATGTCGATGTAGTGGCGGACGGCCTCGTACTTGGATGCATACCGCCGCTTGTCTGGGTCAACGGCGTGCTCGGTCAACCATTCAATATTGCCCCTGAAGAAGGGCATCATTTCTTGGTCAAGGGTGAAGACTGCCAGCCGGTTTAACCGGCGGTGGCCAAAGAATCCCCATTGTGGATCGTCTTCAAGAACGGTCCAGGCACTGAAAAGGGTCAGGGCAAGGAGGGAGGAGAAAAGAAAGAACCGGGAGGACTGTTTCACAGGTAAAACTTAATAGTCAAAAGGCGTAAGTTATTTGTACGGCGTCCCTTAGCAATGAAGCCGAAGGCAAAATAGGCTGATAACCTTAGAGCGCCCGGAGAGTAGGCGACTGCCCTGTGGCGTAAATACCAATGTTCCAAAGGTACGACGCCGGGGCGTTACCTTTAGCTGGCCCAAACCACCCCAATACCATGGATTCCAAGCTCAAATCGACACTTCTTGACCAATTAGCCGGAAAAGACGTTGCTCCGGTTCTCACGGAACTACTTGCCTTTCTTCCCGACTATCATCCGGATAGCCGCCGGGTATCGCAGTTGGAAAAACGCTTTCGGGAAATGGAGGGTAGGATGGAACAGGGGACCCTTTCTAAAGAAGATGTTGACCGCGTTCGGTCTCGCATTGCTGGTGGCCTCCGAGAAGTAATCCTCGACTATAAGTATATGGATCCGCCGACGGACAAAGCGCCGGAGGAAGCTAAAGAAATATTCAAGCTGGACTTGAGTCCTGAGACTGAGGAGGAAGATAAAACGCCGAAAGTCATTGGCTTCCAGGGCGACATAGACTACAAAGGCTCCCCAAGCAAGAAGGAGGAAATCATTGTCTTGCTCAAGGGATACGGCGCAGCATACCACACGGCCGTTCAATCCATTCGTAAATGTGGGATGGACATGCAGAAAGGCGACCGCGAAGGCGGTCGCATTCACGCCACCTCCCAGGGAAATACCGTCTCCCGTTTCGGAGAAGTCATCCACCTGTGGATTACGCCCGAGCAACAGGGGAGAACCCGAATCCAGGTCATTGTTGATTCCGGCAACCCAGAAATGGTCTTTGACATGGGGCGGCACAAGCAGAAGCTTTCGGCACTGATGCACCAGTTGAGGATTGGCTGATCGAGTTGCTGAGGTGAAGACAACCAAGTCCGAATGCAATTCTGGCGATTGCGCCGGAACAAAGAAGGTTAAATGCGCAAGCGGACTTAGCAAGATCGCACAAGAGGTGCTCTGCCTAGTGGGCCAGCCAGTAAGTTTCGTTGCCCCAAACTTGATCTTTTGCCCGCTGGCGTCACGAAAAATAACTTCCGTAGCTACGGCTATGCAAGTTATTTTTCGTTTAGCCAGCGACCAAAATGTCTTCGTCTTT
>JBLIGS010000143.1:0-7625 GCA_047637095.1 Neolewinella sp.
AAATGCCTCCGGTAAGTTCTCTAACGATGAGCATGTCAACCCCCTTCATCCGCTCCGGACGGAGTGGGCTAAGGTGTGTCAGTTCATCGTAGCCAGCTACCGGACGGAGGTTGGCATACAAGCCAAGTTCCTTGCGGAGGCGAAGCAGACCTTGCTCCGGACGAACCTTCGCCGTCGGGTCATTGTCAAAACGGGGATGGCCGATGGAGCCAAAGAAGATGGCATCGGATTCCCTACAGAGGTCGAGGGTCTCGTCCGGTAAAGGGTTGCCGGTCTTGTCGATCGCAATCGCTCCAACGGGAGCAAAGGTGTAATTGAAGCTGTGGCCGAACCGTTCGCCGACCTTGTCCAATACCTTAATTCCTTGTTTAATGACCTCGGGGCCAATACCGTCGCCGTCGAGAACGGCAATGTTGAATGTGCTCATTGTTATTTTGTTGGGGGGAGTTAGAAGCTAGGCAAGGCTATGGTCAACCCGTGCCGCTTCGTAAGCTTTAATCTTATCCGCCTGGCTCAGCAGGAAGTCAATATCGTCGTAGCCGTTGATCAAACAAGTCTTCTTGTAGCTGTCGATATTAAACGACGAGACCGTTCCGGTTACTTCGTTTTTGAACGTCTGGGCTTCGAGGTCAACGGTGAAGGTGGCCTTTGGGTCCTTTTCAATGGTCTGGAAGATCTCATCCAGCAGGGCTGGGCTGACGACCAACGGAAGAATGCCGTTGTTCAGGGCATTGCCCTGGAAGATGTCGGCAAAGTAACTGGAGACGACCACCCGGAAACCGTAGTCTCCGATGGCCCAGGCCGCGTGCTCGCGGCTTGATCCACAACCGAAGTTGGCGCCTGCTACCAGAATTTCTCCGGAGTAGGTCGGGTTGTTCATCACAAAACCTTCTTTCGGCTGGTTGTCTTTGTCGTAGCGCCAGTCGCGGAAGAGGTTTTCTCCGAACCCGTCCCTGGTAACCGCCTTTAGAAAGCGGGCGGGGATGATTTGGTCGGTGTCGACGTCCTCGATGGGTAGGGGGACGGCGGAGGAGGTGAGTTTGGTGAAGGGGGTCATTGTATATTTTTTACGGGAGGAGGGCTTGTGGGAGGGGGCGAGGCCCTCCCGTACGTAAACAGTCGGCGAAGGCGGTAGGGACGGGGCTTTGCCCTGTCCCGCTGATCGATGTCTAGCCCGCAGCAAGCATTGTCCGCACATCCGTCACCTTACCCGTAATCGCAGCCGCGGCCGCCGTCAGCGGACTGGCGAGGATCGTCCGGGCGCCAGGTCCCTGGCGGCCTTCGAAGTTCCGGTTGGAGGTGGAGACACAGTATTTTCCAGCGGGGACTTTGTCCTCGTTCATGCCTAGGCAGGCCGAGCATCCCGCTTGGCGGAATTCAAAGCCTGCGGCAACGAGCTTCTTGTCCAGTCCTTCGGCGATGGCCTGCTTGGCCACCTGCTGGGAACCTGGAACGACGATGGCGGTAACACTATCGGCTACCTTCTGATTGCCAACGAGGCCAACCACTGCCCGGAGGTCTTCGATCCGGCTGTTGGTACAGCTGCCGATGAAGACATAGTCGATGGGCATATCCTGAATGGCTTTTCCGGCTTCGAGGCCCATATATTTCATGGCTTTCTGGATGCTGGCGGCACCGTGGATATCGGAGTCCATCGGGATGGCTTCCTGGATGCCCATGCCCATTCCTGGGTTGGTGCCGTAGGTTATCATCGGGGTGATGCCTTCGGCCTGGTAGGTCTTTTCTACGTCGAAGGAAGCTCCTTCTTCGGTAGGTAGGGTCTTCCAGTAGGCAACGGCGTCGTCCCAGGCTTGGCCTTTGGGGCTGAATTCGCGGCCTTCGAGGTAGTCGAAGGTGGTCTGGTCAGGAGCGATGAGGCCGCCTCTGGCGCCCATTTCAATGCTCATGTTACAGACCGTCATCCGGCCTTCCATGCTCAGACTACGGATGGCAGAGCCGGCGTATTCCACGAAGTAACCCGTTCCGCCACCGGTGCCGATTTGGCTGATGACGTAGAGGATGAGGTCTTTGGCGGTGACACCCGGTACGAGGTTGCCCTCGACGTTGATCCGCATTTTTTTAGGCTTGGTCAACAGCAGGCACTGGGTTGCCATAACCTGTTCTACCTGGCTGGTACCGATGCCGAAGGCAACGGCGCCGAAAGCACCGTGAGTAGACGTATGACTATCGCCACAAACCATTGTAACACCCGGACGGGTAATACCCAGTTCAGGACCAATAACGTGGACGATGCCCTGATAAGGGTGGCCGAGGCCGTAGAGTTCCACGTCGAATTCTTTACAGTTGTCGGTCAGCATCTTGACTTGCTTGCGGCTGAGGGGCTCAGCGATGGGCTTGTCTTGGTCGATGGTGGGAACGTTGTGATCGGCGGTAGCGACGATGCGTTCCTTGTTCCGGAGGGGAAGTTCGCGGCGGCGCAGGCCGTTGAAGGCCTGTGGGCTGGTCACTTCGTGGATCAGGTGACGGTCGATGTAGAGCACCTGATTGGTGCCGGCGACTTCTGTGACGACGTGGGCGTCCCAGACTTTGTCAAATAATGTTTTGGCCATGATTGAAAATCGGAGTTATTGTTGCTACGACAAAGGTAGCAAGGGAATAAGCTTAAATTGAGGGGCTTGTAAAGGGGATTTACAGTCTTAGAACCGACTTTGGGCTGTGGAGGTGACCGCCTGCGTCCGCGGCAGAAACTATATCACACCTTCCGCAAGCAAATCTTCGAGGTCAGCATCCACTACTTCCTTCTTCTGATCGGCAACCAGTAGAAACTCTTTGTAGAGCAGGTCCAGCTGTACCTTAGTCACATCGTGCCCAAGGTTTTTGAACCGGTAGGCCAATGCCGCCCGGCCGCTTCGCGCCGTCAGTACAATCCGCGACTCGTCAACACCAACCTCGGCCGGGTCGATGATCTCGTAGGTATCCCTGCGCTTGATCACGCCGTCCTGATGAATGCCGGAACTGTGCGCAAAAGCATTGTCGCCAATGATGGCCTTATTCGGCTGCACCACCATGCCCATGCTCTCGCTGACGAGGTGGCTGGTCTGTAGCAGCAGTTTGCTGTTGATGTTTGTGTAAAAACCCAGTTGCTGGTGCTGCTTCATGATCATCACCACTTCTTCGAGGGCCGTGTTGCCAGCTCGTTCACCGATACCGTTGATCGTACACTCAATCTGTCGTGCGCCACCTATTGCTCCCGCAATAGAGTTCGCCGTGGCCAGACCTAAATCATTGTGACAATGCGTACTTAGTACACATTTGTGGATGCCATTGACATTGTCCCGCAAGTAAGCAATTTTGGCTTTGTACTCCTCCGGCAGGCAGTAGCCCGTCGTGTCCGGAATATTTAGCACCGTCGCGCCGGCGTTTACCACCGCCTGGATAACCCGGGCGAGGAATTCATTGTCCGTCCGTCCAGCATCTTCGGCGTAAAATTCAACGTCCTCAACGAAGCTCTTGGCGAATTTAACCGCGTCAACGGCCCGTTCGATGATCTTCTCCGGAGTTGTCCGGAGCTTATATTGGATGTGGCTGTCGCTCGTACCTATACCGGTATGAATGCGCTTCCGTTTGGCCGTACTCAGCGCTTGGGCTGCTGCCTCGATGTCGGCCTTAACGGCACGACTCAGGGCACAAATGATGGGTCTTGAAACATTACGTCCAATTTCCTGAACGGACTTAAAGTCGCCAGGGCTCGACACCGGGAAGCCGGCTTCGATCACGTCAACACCCAACAGCTCTAGCTGGCGGGCAATGACGACTTTTTGCTTCGTATCCAGCTTACAGCCGGGGACCTGCTCTCCGTCCCGGAGGGTAGTGTCAAATATTTGAATTTGGTTGGCATCCATACGCATTCAGCCCTGAATTGAAGGGCATGTCTATCTTTGTGACTCTAAGGATCGATACCGGCGGTTTTGGTTAGGAACCGTGCCCGGAAATCGGTTTAAATTGGTTAGGAGTATAAAACTACTGCTTTCAAGCGCAGAATCAATAGCCGATCTTTTCTTTTAAGATCAAAATAGCTACAACGGGCGCACCAGTTTTGTTCATTAATAAACTGACACTTAGTTTGTTATACTCAACTTTTATCCAATGCCAAAGCAGAAGACAGACGACTTACTTAAATTAGTAGCATCGCTCAATAGGGCGGAGAAACGACACTTTCGTCTTTTCGTGAAGCGGAACCAACAGGCGAATGCAGAAATTCTGTTCTTGCAACTCTTCGATATCCTCGAAAGGACCGGTGAGTACGACGAGGATTACCTACTGAAGAGAATTAAAGGGATCAAGAAATCTCAGCTCTCCAACCTCAAAGCACACCTTTATAAGCAATTGTTGACCAGTTTGCGGCTACTGAACCGGAACAAGGATGAGGCGATTTTGCTGCGAGAGAACCTCGATTATGCCCGTATTCTGTACAACAAAGGACTGTACCGCCAGTCGCTTGATGTATTGGACAAAACCAAGAAGAAGGCCCGTGAAATCGAGTCAAACACGGTCGCGCTGGAGATTTGCCAGTTTGAAAAATTGATTGAAGGGCAGTACATCACCCGCAGTATTGAAGGCCGGGCGGAGGAGCTGGCAACGGAGTGTTTGGAGCTCACCAAAAGCATTTCCGCATCTGACGCTTTCTCCAATCTCTCGCTACGTTTATACGCCCTTTACCTGAAAATGGGATTGGTCAGTAATGAGCAGGATTTTTTCATGGTGAAATCTTTTTTCCGCGGGCAATTGCCGGAGGCGAAATATGAAGACCTCGACTTCTGGGGCAAGATATCCTACTGCCAGTGCTACGCCTGGATGCACCTGATGTGCCATGAATATCCCCTTACTTACCGTTACACCCAGCGGTGGGTGGACTTGTTTAAGAACAACGAGCAGATGGTTTCTGCAAATGCCCCGCTCTACCTTAAGGGCATTCACAACAACCTGGCCACGCTGTTCAATATGTGGCAATACGACAAATTCAACGAGCAACTCCAGGTATTGGAGTTGTTTCCCCACCAGTTTGACCTGACGAACAACGTCAACGTTCAGGGCCTGTACCACCTCTACCAGTTTGACCACCAGATTCAGCGGCACTACATGGAGGGGACGTTTAAAGAAGGCCTCGGGCTGGTGTCACAAATTGTGGAGGTCATCGAGGATGACCGCTACAACTGGGACGACCACCGGGTAATGATTTTCCATTACCGGATTGCCTGCCTCTACTTCGGTAGCGGAGACAACGATACGGCCATTGATTACCTCAACGAGATCATCAACCAGCGGAGCCCGAATTACCGGTCAGATATCCAGGCCTACGCTCGGATTCTAAGCTTGATTTGCCACTTCGAAATGGGCAATGTTCAGTTGGTGGAATACCAAGTGAAATCCGTCTACCGCTTCCTTGCCAAGGTGGAACACTTGCAGGAAACCCAGCAGTTGATTTTCCGCTTCCTACGGAGACTACCGCGTATGCGCGAGGACCAATTGAGTGGGGAGTTCGTGAAGCTGAAGGCAAAGCTAGATGCGGTATCGACCAAGCCGTTTGAGAGCCGTCCGTTTACTTTCCTGGACATCCCGAGCTGGCTGCAGTCGAAGATTGAGGGCGTGACGGTGCAGGAGGTTATTCGGAAGAAATTTGAAGACCGGGTGAGAGAGTAAGGTTTAGCACTTAATTGTAAGAGCTGGACGCATTCACTGTTACTCCTTGGCTGGTTTTGCCGCGAACGCGGGTGCAGGGGAGGTTGAGAGGCAAGGATAATAGCTTGGGCTGAGTACCTCCAGGTGCGATTCCTACGGGCTACACACAAGCTTTTAACGAAAAACGTCCCCGCTACCAACAGGTAACGGGGGCGTTATCTTTTTACCTCAGATGGGGTATTACTTAGCCAATCATGCTGTGTTGGCTGTTTCACTATCTGATGTACGGACTAGACTGCCTGACTTACAGACTGTTTAACTACTGGCTGGCCCACTAGTAGGTTTACTTAAACATTCCGCCAAGCTTACCGAGGAGGCCACCGCCACCTTCTTTCTTGTCAGCACCGCCGAGCATTCCAGCTGCTTTGCCAAGGAGGTCACCAGCAGCGCCGCCGCCAGTGAGGCTACCGAGGAGGCCGCCAGCGTCGAGGCCGAGAGCGCCCATTACGGAGCCAGCGTCGATACCGTCGGTATCACCGTGCGCTTGAGCTGCACCGCTAATTTTGCTCATGATCATTGGAAGGGCTAGGCTGGAAATAGTCCAGCGATGCCGCTGTCCACGCCGAGGCCAGAAGTAAGCTTACCGATGAAGTTGCCAGCAATGCCTTTTACCAATGGGCGTTGTTCGCCTATCCGCTAAAGAACTGGAGTCCATTGCCGCCGTCCTCGGCGAACGAGACGTCCTTCGTTCCCTGCAATTGCCCGGCGTCACCTCCGCCCTCTCAGCGGACGAATCCGCCACCCACGCCTGGACCTGCGGCGTCCAGGCCGACCGCTACAAAATCGCCCCAGGAATCCTTGACCCAGGAACCAGCACCAACGCCATCCGGACAGAATTGGAGGACGAGCAGGGACGGGAACTCGCCGCCTTCGTCGAAGACGAATGGAAGGTCTCCGATCGCTTTACCGTCGGCGCCGGATTACGCTTCGTCAGTTACCAACGGCTTGGGGCCGGCCAGCAGCGCCAATATCTGGAAGGGGAGGAGTTGACCGATCGTAACCGTACCGAGACCGTTCTTGTTGGTAAAGGCGGAGGACTATTTGGCTACTCCGGTTTTGAGCCCCGTTTGGGGCTTAACTATGAGCTTACTCCGAACACCAGCCTGAAAGCCAGCTATGCCCGCTCGCGGCAGTACCTGCAAAACATCTTCAACGCCACTACGCCTCTGCCAACCAGCCGTTGGAAGGTGGCCGATAACAACGTTGTGCCGCAAACGGCGGAGCTCGTCTCCGCTGGCCTCAGCCACGTCACGCCCAACGGCGACTTTCCCTTTCGTATGGAAGGCTACTACCGTTGGCTGACGGACCTGCTGGAATACAAACCCGGTGCC
This sequence comes from Neolewinella sp., assembly GCA_047637095.1. Taxonomy (GTDB): domain Bacteria; phylum Bacteroidota; class Bacteroidia; order Chitinophagales; family Saprospiraceae; genus Neolewinella. The sequence continues at coordinate 7,032 of JBLIGS010000143.1, forward strand.
GACTTCTTTCTCAACCAGGCGGTAGAGACGGATTTGTTGCGCGGCGAAGGCCGCGCCTACGGCCTCGAACTCACCGCCACCAGCCGTACCGGCCGACTCACCGGCGAACTCAACTACGCCTACGCCCGGGTAGAAAACCGGGTTGAAGGCAACAGCTTCAACACCCGGATTAACCGCGGAGAATGGTACCCTGGCTATTTCGATCAGCCGCATACCTTTTCGGCCAACATGACATTGGACGAAGGCAAAACCCATGAACTTGGCTTTAACCTCGTTATCCAATCGAACCGCCCTTACACCGTCCCGAACGGCTTTGTGGAAGTCAACGGCGCCGATGTTCCCCTCTTCCTCGAGCGCAACAACGACCGCCTGCCCGTCTACCACCGCCTCGACTTCAGTTGGACTGATTCACAACTTCAAGCGCACCAAGCGCGCCTGGACTGGCGACTGGATATTTACCGTATACAATGTCTACGGCCGCAACAATGCCTACAACGTTTTCTTCCTGCCTAGAGACGCTAGTGCAGTGTAATTTAAGTTTGTCGACAAATTCGCTGGTGGGTTTTGCCGACTAACAAGGCGGAAAAACCGGAG
>JBLIGS010000144.1:0-7591 GCA_047637095.1 Neolewinella sp.
AGGCGCAAGCGCCAGAACGATGTTCGGACCTGGAGGTCCTCAACCCAGGCGAATAACAGGCTTAAGGGCTATTTGACTATCAATACCTCCTCAGTAAATCCCTCCTATGCAGCAAAAACTGATCCTCTGGCGAAAACATCAAAGCTTCCTCGTTGAACTTGATCGCCTGGCCGTAGTCCTTTTGCCGGAAAAAGAAGTCTGATGCGGCGTAAAAAGCCGTTAGCGTCCAGAGGTTGCGTTCACTGCCGATGGGGATGTCGATTAGGGCCTTACGGAATTGGGCAAGGCTTTTGTCTGCCTCTAGGGCCCGGTCAACGGCGTAGAGGTCTCTGACCTTCCAGGCCAGTTCGCGGAGGAGCAGATCGGCAAAGCGGTCTTGCTTTCGGATGAAGGGATAACGGTCTGCTGCGCCCTGAACGATGCGGGAGAACTCGTCTCCTTTGGCGGTGGTTTTGCGGAGGTTGTCGATAACGATTTCTCCAAGGAGGTAGCGGACGGTTTCGTTGTTTGGCTCGTCGGCATACAGCGCTTCTGCCTCCGCTTTGGCTAGGTCAAGGCGACCTTGTTTGTAGTAGTGACTCAGCAGGCGGTAGCGCTGCAGGACAATGAGTTCTTGTTCCCATTCGGCGCTGCCCGCCGGCGCTTTGGAGGCGTAGTCGTCGAGGAGGCGGCGAGCGAGGTCGGGGCGATTTTGGGCCAGCAGCAGTTGCTGCTGCTCATCAAAATGGTTAAGTATGGCAGCTGGCAAGTACCGGTTGTCCGGGTTTTCTGTCCAATGCTTGTAGAAAACGCCGATATCACCGCTTTGCTCTGGCTTGTTTATGGCCTTCAGCTGCAGCTCCGCCGCACGGCGAATGACTAGGAAGGCCGGGCGATTCTCCCGCTCAGAAGCCTTGCGCGCATAGGCTATAGAAACATCATACCGTTTGCTGGTGTACTCAGCCTGTGCCTGCTGGTAGAGGACGTAGGCGGCTAGCTGGCCGAAGGTCAGCTGTTGGCGTGGCCCGTAAAAGTACTCGCTAAAAGCCTTACCCGTTTCCTGTTCGTTTCGGACGGTCAAGTCCTCCGCTACTGTTGACCGAACCAACTCAACGTAGTTGTCTCGAAAGGCCCTTTTCAAATCTTCCTTTTGTTTGGTTCCTCCGGGATGCAAAATCGTAATCTTCTCCCCTTTGGGATCCGCCAATAGGTAGGCCTGCCAATGATCAACGACGCCGTAATAGTCTACCCCGAAGTGCTCCAGTGCCAACGCGGTCAGGATGGCCGCCGTAGCGTCGTTATATCGTCCGCTGCGGAAAGCATCCGCCAAACCAGGACCTGATGCAAACGTCTTGAGGTGGTTTCTCTCCAGATAAGAGACGATGCGGCCAATCTTTTTCTTCGTCGACTTCCGCTCAAGCTTGGTGTCCTCCAACCGGCTGTAGAGCTCACTTACCCGCTGGTGAAGGAATTGTCGTTCGTTGACGACCTCCGGCTCGTCGCCTGGCAAAAGCAGGCGAAGGCGGTCAGATAGTTCGTCTGCTTGCAACGAAAGTGTAAAAAATAAACAGGATAAAAGTAGTAGAATTCTCATATGGAGGTGGCTCAGGAAATGACAGACAAAGTTAGGGGGTATCCGGCATTAGTAGTTAGACTGATGCTTTCGGTGGAAGCAACAGGAGTAGAGAGTAGGGAGTAGGAAGGCATTAGGCTGTACCTAACTGAAGCCTCGACTAGGGTTGAGAAGTCCTTGCCGCCTCCTGTATCCTTCCCCTTGTTTCTTTCCCCCTTGTTTGCGTACCACGGAAAATTTGGATAGGCGTATCAAGCCGTGCCTATCAACCTTCTTTACACACGTTCGGGTTCGCTCAGTGACCGCCTGCGGCCGCGGCCCCAAGAAATAGAAAAGCGGGAGTAGAAAGTAAAGCGTAAAAAATTGAGCCTACTCCTTACTTTCTACTTTTACTCTTCCCTCTACACGCCATACTTATCCCGATACAGCTCCGCATGGTGAAACACATGCCCCGCCATGATAAAGCCAATCGCCCGCACCGAAGCCGGGCCGCCACTCATAGTACCGATCTCCAGAAAATTTTCGTCGGTAAAGCTGTTGAACATAATCAGGTTCGACTGCCTCAGCTGCCGAAACTCTTCGATCATCTTCCGAAAAGAGCGCCCCGTGACGTCGGCGGAATTGACATATTCGTCCTGATCAAAACCAGGCATCGGCGTCTTATCGCCCCGCGCAATGCGCAGCGAACGATAAGCAAAGATCCGCTCCGTGTCAATGATGTGTTGCAGGCATTGGCGAATGGTCCACTTGCCAGGAGCGTAAGAAAAGTCTACCCTGCTTTCCGGAACATGGGTCAGGTACTCCAACAACTCCGCCGCGCTTTCATTGAGCGCAGAACGCAGGCTCACGTCCGGAACCCGGCCGATGTAGCCGGCATAAAAGGAAGCATATTCTGCTGGAGTGACATCTTCAACACGCATTGACATAGTTAGGATAGTTTGCCTGCAAAGCTAAGAAACGCCTTCGGTTTATTGCTATTGATTATCTTCCGGCAGAAATCGTCCTTAAACGGATCATTTCCAAAGCTAATTACCCAAATCACAACAGAAATACTGACATGAAGACTATCCAGGGCCCAGCCATATTTTTAGCCCAATTCATGGGCGACGAAGCTCCCTTCAACTCTCTCGACGGCATTTGTAAATACATGGCCGACCTCGGGTACAAAGGTGTACAGATTCCCACTTGGGACAGCCGGTTGATCGACCTCGAGAAGGCAGCAACTTCTAAGACGTACGCCGACGAGGTGAAAGGCAAAGTTGGCGAGCACGGTCTCGTTATTACCGAGCTGGCCAGCCACCTGCAAGGACAGTTGGTAGCCACCCACCCCGCTTACCAGAAGATGTATGAAGGTTTTGCACCAGCCGAAGTTGCTGGCAACCCAAAAGCCACCCAGGAATGGGCCGTTCAGCAGATGAAATGGAATGCCAAGGCCAGCCAAAACATGGGCATCACCGCCCACCCGACCTTCTCCGGCGCACTGCTCTGGCCTTACCTCTACCCGTGGCCGCAACGGCCAGCCGGCCTCGTCGAAGAAGCCTTCGGAGAGCTCGCCAAGCGCTGGAAACCAATCCTCGACGTCTTCGACGAATGTGGCGTCGACTGTGCCTACGAACTACACCCCGGCGAAGACCTCTTCGACGGCGCCAGCTTCGAACGCTTCCTCGAAGCAACCGACAACCACGCCCGGGCAACCATCAACTACGACCCGAGTCACTTCGTCCTACAGTGCCTGGACTACCTCGAGTTCATCGATATTTACCACGAAAAAATCAGCGCCTTCCACGTCAAGGACGCCGAATTCAACCCAACTGGCCGCCAGGGCGTCTACTCCGGCTATGCTGGCTGGGGCGACCGCGCCGGTCGGTTCCGCAGCCTCGGTGACGGGCAGGTGGACTTCAAGTCCATCTTCACCAAACTGAGTAAGCACGGCTACGACGGCTGGGCCGTCCTCGAATGGGAATGTGCCATCAAGTCGAGCGCACAGGGCGCAGCCGAAGGCGCGCCGTTCATCGCCGAGCACATCATCCAGGTTACCGAGAAGGCATTTGATGACTTCGCGGACGCTGGTTTTGATGCGGATACGAATCGGGAAATTTTGGGGCTGGATTGATAATCAGACAATTACGCCGGGGCCAGAATTAACTTAGGAACGCCGATTCAATAACTGTCCGATTTGTGGCCTGACGCTTTTGTTCCTACGCGCTCAAAAAATCCTTTGCATAGCCTTAGCTACGGAAATGATTTTTTGTGTGCGTAGGGGCAAAATAAGACGGCCGAAAAGCGACAGTTATTGAATCGACGTTCCTTAATGACTGGTTCCTGCGTTAGTTTCTGACGTTAGCCAAATAGCAGGATTTTTATATTTATAGCGCGTTCAGAGAACGCATTAGCCAGCCAGCATTATCTTAATCCCAATCAAAACCTCCTCAATTGCGCCCCCTACTCCTCTCCCTACCCCTTCTTTTCCTTTTCGCCTGTGGAACAGACACCTACCTCGATGAAGCAAAATCGGCATCTCCTCCGGCGACTTGCTACCAATTACCGACGGGGACCCACCTTTCGCGGCTCAACGCTTTCGAGGACCTGCTGATGTTGTCCTATGTCAAATCGGGAGACCCGAAGGACACGCTGCAGACCATCGTTTTAGGAGACGATGAGTGGTCTGCCCCTAACACCTTTGCGTACGGAGAAAACTGGTTCATTAACTGGGCGGACTACCCTTCGGTAGTTTATGTGAACGAAGGACTTCATGGCCCCGTCTTCTTTTACCATTTCCTCGAATACAGCGGAGAAGGAACGTACGATTACGATATCAAATATGGCCAGACCGGTGACAAGGGCATTCGCTTTGAGTCTGCAAAACTGCACAAGGATGGCATTTCGGCGGAACATGGCTTCTTGTCTTCAGCACGATTACCCGGAGGAGACTTGCAAGTAAGCTGGTTGGACGGGAGGAACACGAAAGTAGCCGCGGCCAACACCGTTGGCGTTTATGCTGAGCAAAGTCGAAGTACAGGTGCAAAGGATGTTGAAGGGCATGGTCATGGCCACGGTGGCGCAATGTCGCTCCGAACCAAAGCCCTGTCTGATTCCACCAGCGTTGAACTGGACAACCGAGTGTGCGATTGTTGCGGTACCGCAACGGCCGTCAACGACGAACTCACCATGGTCGCGTACCGCGACCGTTCCGACGACGAAGTCCGAGACATCAGCTACGTCGTCAAACCCCATGGCGGGGAATGGTCCGCTCCCCTCCCCATCCATCAGGATGGGTGGGAAATCTCTGGCTGCCCGGTCAATGGGCCGGCCTTGGCCGCCAGCGGAGCCGACATAGTTGCCGCCTGGTACACCGAAGCCGACGACGAACCGGCGATCAAATTCAGCTGGTTCAACCACACCGGTAATCAGAAATTCTCAGATCCAATAACCTTGCCCGGCGCCAAACCCCTTGGCCGCGTCGATGTACAACTTTCCAAAAAAGGTGGTACGGCATACATCACCGGCCTAACCGCCACCGAAAACCCCGACAGTGCCGCCCTAATGCTTTGGACCGTTGACGCAGTAGGTAACAAAAAGCAGGAACAGCTCGGCATTACCGCCGCCGCCCGCAGTTCCGGCTTCCCGAAAACGGCCTTGTTCCAAGACCGGTTTTACTGGGCGAAGACGGTTATTGGAAAGGATAGGGAGGAGCAGTTTGTGGAGGTTTGTTGGAAGTGATTACTTGTCCATCTAAGCCATATTGCACAAAGCCAGCATAAAATGTCATCGACTCAAGTCCGGAGGACCGCCTATAGTAGCATCGGGGTTCACCCTGATGAAGAGCAGCATCAAGGGATTTATTTGTTCAAATTCCTTCCGCGCAAAAAAATACCGCCAAAGAGCCCTAGCCCTCCAGCGGCACCTAACCGTCAATATAAACGAGTTGTTTGAGACCCAGCTAAAGCTAAATTATCGATTAACGGATTTATGGCAATCACAATTATCTAATGCCTGATGGCGCGGACAATCAACTTTGTAGAGATTACAGAAACCGGCAATAGAGTAGTAGTCCTCGTCTTTGGAGAGGATCTTGGACTCTACTTCGGTGATGCGTCTGTCGAAGTCTTGGTTGACGAGCAGATTGGAAGAATGGTGGGGAAGTGACGAAAAAAGGAAAAAAGCAGTACGTACAGCTGTAGCCTTTGCTCCACGGTACTTGTGCCAATTTTAAGGCAGCTCTGCACAAGTGCCTTGGAACAAAAAGGCAGACCATTACCCCGTTAAACATATTTACCGGATATTCGCCCCACCTTAGCCTGCACCCCGTACCCAAAAGTACCAATACCCCGAATGCACTATTCTTACTCCGACAAGAATACCCCCTTTGTACTCAGCCCGGAAAGTCTCGACTTTCACTTGGCTAAGGGGTGGTACCGTATGGGAAGCAACATCTTCACAACGCACTTCCTATTTTTCAAGGAACGTCCATTTTCGGCCATCTGGCTGAGGTTGGATTTGAAAGACTTCAAATTCTCGAAGAGCCAACGTAAACTCTTGCGCCGCAATGCAACTCACTTTGCACCTGCGACCGCGCCCAGAACCATCGACGAGGAAAGGAACGACCTATACACCGTTTACGCCAACAATTTCGACGGTCGGCTCTCCCCCTCCATCTCGGACAGCCTAGAAGATTACAACGGAGAAACCGTCTTCAACACCTACGAAACAACCGTCCGCGAGAAAGAAAGCGGCCAACTCGCCGCCTGCAGCTACTTCGACCTCGGCGCCAATTCTGCCGCCAGTATCCTAGGGTTTTACCACCCTTCCATGCAGTCCTTCAGCCTGGGCTATTACACCATGCTACTGGAAATCGAGTACTGCCTAGAAAATGATATCCAGTATTACTATCCTGGTTACGTCGCTCCGGGATACGATCGTTTCGACTATAAACTTCGCCTTGGAAATTGCGATTACTTCGACCTCCGGACCGAAAGCTGGCTCCCATATGATGCCGAAGAGCTAGCGCGAGAAGGCCCCGTTGAAATCCAACAAAGTAAGCTGGGCGAATTGGTCGGTGCACTTCAGGACAAAGGAATTAAGACCCTCCTTTCGACTTATCCCCTGTTTGAAGCTGGCCTGTACGATGTGTGGAACGACGACTATGTTCCCTATCCTTACTTTTATTCACTGGGCGTAGACTCCGCCAAGAATCTGATCGTTGTATGTTTTGACCCTAAAGAACGGGAATTTCTCGTTCTGCAGTGCAACCACATGGTCCAGACACAGCTGCTTTTCAACGCCCAATACCTCAATGGCCTGAAGGAAAACGACTGTTTTACAGACCTACTGTCCATTGGTTCCGTTCTTTTTCGAACAATGGACAGTAACATCATCATAAAAGCTTGTACTTCCTTACTGGGAAAATAAAACCAACCGCACACTATGCGCACTATTTCTTACTTCTTTGCTTTTACCCTATCGCTTTTCCTCGTCGCCTGTGGCGGCGCAGACACAACGGCTACCGCCGTTGAAGAAGCACCTCGCGTCATCACCGGGGCTTTCGCCCCAGCCGCTCAAGCCCTAGACAAAGGCGCCTCCGCCGCAGAAGTTGGCGGCCTGCTGATGCAAAAATTTAGTTCCATCAGCGATGAGGCCACCGGTGCCCTCAATATGGAGGAGAGTCGCAATTTTGCAGAAACAGCCCAAAGATTGGCCGACAAATACCCAGCAGACACCCTGGCCGCACTCCCTCTTTACCGGGCAGCAGAAGTCGTCCGCGCCATGAACGACCCCAAGCGGGCCGCCATGATCTACGAGCAAATCCACAACAACTACCCAACCTTTAGCAAAGCACCGGAGGCGCTCTTCATGCTTGGCTTTACCTACGACGAAGACCTCAACAGCCTCGACAAGGCGAAGGAAATTTATGAAAAATTCCTGAAGCTTTACCCGGAGAACGTCTTTGCTAAAGCAACGCCAATGCTGTTGGAGAACCTTGGTAAAACGGATGAAGAGATCCTGAAGAACTTGGAGGCGAAGGCAGCGGGCAGTAGCCCA
>JBLIGS010000145.1:0-7565 GCA_047637095.1 Neolewinella sp.
ACCGTTGTCCCTGCTCAAAACCACTGCCTCAAATAGACCAACCGTTAGCCGTTTTCCAATATTGATGCTCAGGTGATGGCTGGCCAGGTACTTGCGGGGGAAGGGAACTCCGCCGATGGGCCGGCTACCCGGCCCGGCCGTCAATTCCGCAAACAAATTGCGGTAGTGGAATTTCCAGATTCGCCAGTTAAGTTCGAGGTAGGGGTAATTGTTGCTGAAGTCACTCAGCAAAAGGCTCCGCTCTCCGTCGCCGATAAAATGCCGTCCGTAGCCCAATCTGGCGCCAACGTGCTTCGTGATGTCGGCCGATACGTAGCCCGACCCGTTGAGGTAATCCACGCCGTTACGAACGTTGAAGGCCTCGAATACATAGTTTTTGAGGAAGCCTGCCCCCGGCAGGGCAGAGAAACGGTTTCTGTACTGCCGAAGGTAATTCGGTAGGCCAACCTGGGTCTCCAAAATATCGAAGTGGAAAAATATCCGGTCGTCAATGCCCGCTCGCAGGGCTACGCCCCGCCGGTTAAAGAAGTAGTCCTCTGCATCGTCCTGTTGCTTCCCTAACCGTAGGTCGACGATGGGATTTAGCCGGAGGTAGAAATCTGGCTTGTTAACTTCTATGAAATGGGCCGGGGTAGGGTAGAGGAGGTTGATAAGTTTTTTGTCCTGTTTTCGGTATTCTGCAGCCTCGGCGGAAGCTAGGGCGAAGTCGTCTCCCAGGAAAAAAGCCGCCCGGTCACCGTCTTCGGTGGGGGCGAAAGGCTCCAGACTGAGCCACTCGTTGTTGTCGTCGAAGAACCGTTGTAGCCGGTATTTATCGACCTTGCTCATCTCATCCCCGTATTGTTCCTTGTATGTTTTTGCAAGGCGGACGAGGCCTGCGCGGCCGGTAGGCCGCAGGCTTAGGTCCGTCGCTGGTTGCTGGAAGCCTTCATAACCGTAGCGGAGACTTAGCCGGCGGATGAAGGCATACCCTTCGTCGTCTTGTGGTAGCGGGCTGCTTTGGGCAGGCAGGGCAACGAATGGAAATAAAGCAAAGAATAAAATAAGATATAGGGGAGACTTAGCTAACATGGTGGTAAGGTACAACGTGTTGCTGAGGCGACAAGCGAACGGTCAAATCTGTTATCTGCCAAAATATTACTACAGCCAAAACTGTTTAATTTCCGCCCCCAACCTTTCTCCGATATGCCAAAACTGTTTTTTGCTTGTTTATTCCTGTTTCCCCTCAGCCTATTGGCACAGACCGAGCCGGTCTACGAGCAGGGCTTCGGCCTGGAAATTAGTTCGCACCGGGCCAACCGCCGCATCAGCGGAGGAGCGGGCGTCACCTTCGCCGAGTTGGAACGACAGGACAGCCTGGAATCAGGTATTGGTGGGCTAGGCTTCGGCATCCTCTATGAAAGCCGGGTGGATAAAATCGGCTTCACCACCGGTGTCCGCTACCTAGAAACAGGCTATGATATCGATAAACAACCGTTGCGTAATGACCCGACCAGGAGCTTTAGCGAGGAAGTCCGGGCCAAATATATTTCGATTCCCTTTGAATTGAACTTTCACCAGAGCATTACGGCGAAAGACCGGGTGTCTTTTATGCTCGGCGTAGCCGCGCATCTACACTTAAAAACGGTCCGGGAACGGTTTACCTTTCAGGAAGAAATGCAGGTTGGCGCAGAAATACTTGAAAACGATCCAGATGCTTCCTTCCGGTCTCCCGTCCTCTCCCTCAACACCGGCATAGCCTTCGACCGCAAAATAAACGACGACTGGGCGATCAAAATTCAACCCAATTTTCAGTTCTTTATGCAGGGCAACCTCCGAGCACAAGCCAACCAGACCAACCGGAATTATTACCAGTTGGGGCTTCGGGTGGTTGTGAGGAAATTGTTTTTGTAGACTTATAAATATAGGATGCACCAAGATTTGACGCTCCGCCGTGCGGTAGCCTCTAACATCTGCCTTGTCTATAACATGCGGTAGCCAACAAGGCTTAAGGCTACCTCGTCTATAACGTGCGGTAGCCCAATCGCATATCACATACCGAAATGACATACCGCATATCGATAGCCTTCAAGGCTATCTATGCATGCAGGGTTTCCTGCCGCTTACCAAGTACTGTTTGATCTTCTTCGCGTTCCGGATCAGGAACGCAGCAATCTACCGGACAAACGGCAGCGCATTGTGGCTCTTCGTGGAAGCCTACACATTCAGTGCACTTGTCGGGGACAATGTAGTAGAACTCGTCGCTAACGGGGGCTTGTTCTGCGCCCGGGGCAACGGAGGCACCTGTTTCTAGCGTGTAATCATCAGTGATGGTGGTTCCTTCGGCCATTGTCCACTCCACGCCGCCTTCATAGATGGCGGTGTTGGGGCACTCGGGTTCGCAGGCGCCGCAGTTGATGCAATCGTCGGTGATCATAATGGCCATAGGAGGAGAGTTTTGGTTACTAATTTTGGGGGTACAGTCGCATGACAACACCTCCGAAGGGGGAGGTAGTTGTCATAAGGATACAAAATTACACAAGTAGGAGAAACTTTATGCCTTTTCCTTGCTCCTTATTCTTTCTTTTGCACCCAGCGCTCGCGCCCAGAATTTATACCATGTAGGTAGCAGTCATCGTTTATTGCTACCTTATGTTTTCTTGCCGCAGACGCAGGTGCAATGATTAGGATAAAGGCAAAGTAGGCTACGGTCGAACTTTACTAGCCTAATAGCCTTGTTAATGTGTAACAAATTTGGATAACTGAAAAAAAGATGTAACATTGGGGAACCTGCAACCCGCGCGTTGTTTTAATTGAATCATGTTCCCTGGCATACACGATACCAACAATGGAAAGATATAGTGACGAAGACCTCGAGCAATTTGCCGAGAAAATTAAGTCGGAATACGCTCTGGCAAAAAAAGAGCTCGGAATGCTTCAAACCCAGGTCCGTGAACTAACCCAGACCATGTCAGAAGGCTTTGGTGCCGACATGGGCGAAGACAGTAGCTCCGTCAGTCAGATGGAATTGCTCAACGAACAGGTTCTGCGCAAGCGGGACAGTATCCAGGCATTGCAAAATGCAATGCTTAGAATCAAAAACAAGGTCTACGGAACTTGTAGCGTAACCGGCAAACTGATTGACCGTGAACGGCTTGCAGCCGTTCCAACCACCATCAAGAGCCTCGAAGGCATGCGCCTCGAAGCTTCTGGTCAGCTGGACCTTACGGCTCAGGATATCGCCCGCCGCGCCGTTGAACGACGAGAAGGACCGAAAAAGATCATCTCCAAGATCAAAAAACCACCACCACCACCACGGAAGGCACAGCCTAAAAAGCGTAAAAAGCCAGGGCGTAAACCCCGTCGCCCGGTTGAGGAAGAAGACGATCTGATCTAAATCTTGCTTTGGGTAAATAGCTTCAAGCATTTAGAAATTAGCTTTCAGTATTTAGCAATTGGCCTTTAGGCTCACTGCTAAGTGCTGAAAGCTTTTGCTTTTTACTTCATTCTAAATGCCTGCTGCTAAATGCTTTTTGCTGAATATTGAACGCTAAATGACCCTCATTTTACCGAGCCCAAAGAAACTGAGCCGCAAAATGCTTTGTCGGCAACGTATAACGCCGTACTTTTGCGGCTCAATTACGAATCCTCCGCTACCAACAAGCATATATACATGGCTAATATCGGTAAAGTAAAACAGGTAATCGGCCCCGTTGTCGATGTGAGTTTCGCCGGCGAAAACGCTGAGCTACCCTCCATCCTTAACGCGCTCGAGATCAAGCGCCCCAGTGGCGAAATTATCGTCCTCGAAGTGCAGCAGCACCTCGGTGAAGACTCTATCCGCGCCATTTCGATGGAAGCGACGGATGGTCTTACACGTGGTACGATAGTAACCGACACTGGTAGTCCCATCACAATGCCTGTTGGGGAAGCCATCAAAGGCCGCCTCTTCAACGTTGTAGGCGAACCTATCGACGGTATGCCAGCAGTGCCTAAAGGTGCTGATGCGCGTCCTATCCACAACGATCCTCCCCGTTTCGAAGACCTCTCTACGGAAAAAGAACCCCTCTTCACCGGTATTAAGGTAATCGACCTGATCGAGCCTTACACCAAAGGTGGTAAGATTGGTCTCTTCGGTGGTGCCGGTGTAGGCAAGACGGTTCTTATCCAGGAACTGATTAACAACATCGCCGTTGGTTACGAAGGTATCTCCGTATTCGCAGGTGTTGGTGAGCGTACCCGTGAGGGTAATGACCTTCTCCGCGAGATGTTGGAATCCAATATCATCAAGTACGGCGAAGCGTTCCTCGAGGACATGGAGAATGGCGGCTGGGACCTCAGCAAAGTAGACATGAAGGAACTTGCCCAATCTAAGGCAACCTTCGTATTCGGTCAGATGAATGAGCCTCCCGGAGCCCGTGCCCGTGTAGCCCTCTCTGGTCTTACCATTGCAGAGTACTACCGTGACGGTGATCTCAGCGACCCAACCGGTGGCCGTGACATCCTCTTCTTCGTAGACAATATCTTCCGCTTCACTCAGGCAGGTTCTGAGGTGTCCGCCCTTCTTGGTCGTATGCCATCTGCTGTAGGTTACCAGCCAACGCTGGCAACTGAGATGGGCCTAATGCAGGAACGTATTACCTCTACCAAGCGTGGTTCTATTACTTCCGTTCAGGCCGTTTACGTACCTGCGGATGATCTTACTGACCCTGCTCCGGCAACAACGTTTGCTCACCTTGATGCAACCACGGTACTTAACCGTAAGATTGCTTCCAAAGGTATCTACCCAGCCGTTGATCCGCTTGACTCTTCGTCACGGATCCTCGACCCTGCCATCATTGGCGACGAGCACTACAACACTGCCCAGCGCGTAATCATTATCCTTGCCCGCTACAAAGAGCTGCAGGATATCATCGCGATCCTTGGTCTTGATGAATTGAGCGAAGAAGATCGTCTCGTTGTATCCCGTGCACGACGGGTAGAGCGTTTCCTCTCCCAGCCATTCCACGTGGCCGAGCAGTTCACTGGCCTTAAAGGCGTATTCGTTGACATCAAGGAGACCATCAAGGGCTTCAACATGATCCTCGATGGAGAAGTAGACCAGTACTCTGAAAACGCCTTCAACCTTGTTGGCACTATCGAGGAAGCAATTGCCAAAGGCGAGAAGGAACTCGCTGAAGCTTAAGCATTAACAGACTAATAGTCTAACATGAATATCTCAATCCTTACCCCCGACCGCACCATCTTCACTGGAAACATCTCCAGTGTCTCCCTACCCGGTGTGGAAGGCTCCTTCCAGTTACTGGACAATCACGCCCCATTGGTTTCTGCACTCTCCGGAGGAAAGATTAGCCTACAAGCGGGAGCTGGTGCCTTCAGCTACTACGATGAAGAAAAGAAAGCTATGACCGACGAACAGTCCGGTGCCCGTAGCATGACCTTCACCATCGATCGCGGTTTTGTTGAGGTACTCAACAACGAAGTAAACCTGCTCGTTACGGGAGTCCGTAACCTGCGGTAAGCAACGATTCAAATTGAAACAAGAATCCCCGGTTGGCGTAAGCTGGCCGGGGATTTCTTTTTCTATACTGAAAATTTATTTTTCGCATTTCAGAATTTCTAAACCGCAGGTTGCGAACGCGAAATCTCCATCACTGATCATCAACTTGGCCAGCAAGTTCTTCACCGGTTACGGTCGTTGTCGTTGCTGATTGCCAGTTGGTTTGTGCGGGCAAAGTGGCAATATAAAAGCAAATAAGGGTGGAGAGTACTAGTTTGTAGAGCATAGAATTGAATGGATGTTCCGGTTGCAAGGAACGGTATTGGTGTTGCAACTTAAAGGAAATCAAGCACTAAGGCTTGAAATTTTCCAATCCTTTGTCCCCGTGGAGTCGTTTTCCCGTCGGGAAACGGACCAGTCTGTTAGCCCCACGCACTACGGGCGCATGTTTGTCGTTATTTTTGTGCGACGATAAATCCCTGTCTAATGTTCCGAAAACTACTCTTTACCCTAAGCCTCATTCTTGCTGGTCTTGCTACCGCCAGCGCTCAGTTGGTTGTGGAAGCGAAGCCAGAGGCTCCGCAGCAACAAAAGGCACTTAAGGCGCCTGCCGACGAAACTTATGTTTTGGTACCCGCTGAATGGACAGACAAGAAAGGAGTGTATGCCTACGTCCAGCCGCGCTATGTGAAACAGCGCCCAGGCTTTAAGTATGTACCTGGCAAGTGGAAGAAGGTGTCTGGAGGATGGATGTGGAAAGTTGCTGCCTGGAAGGCAAAGTAATTTTACATCTGCATTAATACCTTCAGCAAGGCCTGCTCCAACTTTAAGAAATAGTCACCAATGATTTGGTGAGCGTCTTCCGTAAACCTGGGCTGTTTGGCAAAAGCCAACAGCTTCTCCTCGTCTTCTAATAATTCAATTAGCTGATGTTGGATCGAACGCCTGTTCTTCGGATCATAAAAGAGAATAGCTTCCTGGTTTAGAATCTCTGGCTCTGGGAGGTTATCACTGCCCCAGTAGACGGGAATACATCCTGCCGCAATGGCGTGAAACAGTTTTTCAGTTACATAGCCTCCGGCATTGGTGTTTTCGGGACAGAGATTGAACTGGTAGTTTTTCAGGAATATTAATTTGGCATCGTACCCGGAAGGAGCAAGAGATGAATTGTTATTGCGGAATTTTCCGGGGTAGTCAACTGGCCCTTCGCTGGTGAAGTGGTCTCCAAGCTTACTTCTAATACCATTGTTGTCGTGTCTGGCAATGAGGGTAGCAAAACCAGGCCGGTTGGCAAAATAATTTGTAGCTGAAGATAATTCGTTAAGCCGGGTTTGAATGATGGGCAAGTCTGCTTCCGGAGGGAAAATGTCCAGGAGCCAGAGCGGAAAACGAAGGTATTTATCGTGGTCAAGGTGAGCAAAACCTAAGGCCAGGTCTACTTCGTCAATTAAATGATCTGCATAAGCCGGGTAGTTGGCTAGGTTTTCGCCGGCAAAGAAAATTTTAGGGCCGGGGCCGGCCATTTCCACCAATCGGCGTCGGCCGAAGACACTAAAGAAGGAGAGCCCTGTTTGCTGTTCTAACTGTTGAAAAGCCGGCCTTTGTAGGAAGCGGTAGAACCAAGTTTGTCCGGTTGGGCCAAGCTCCCAGAAGTTGTGGTAGGTAATGCCGTGGTGTTCTAGTTCCCGCCGGCCGTTGCGGACGGCTTGCTTGTCCTTCAGCCAGTGGCGGAACTTCGTGGTCATAGGTTGGCGGGGTGTTGACAAACTATCGGGGAGATTTGAGGAAGGCCTTTAATTGGTCGGGTAATATACGACGGACCTTTAGGCGGAGCGACTCCGTTCTTCGGAAACCGAGTAGAGAATAGAGCTTCAGCAGTAGGGGAGAGATGAGCTCCGGAGGCGTTGAGCCTCTTTGCTCTAAAAAAACACCGTATGCACCTGCGGCCGCGCCCAAATCATGCGTCGCCAAAACCCGGATGGCGCGCAAAAGCGCTCCCCTGAAATATCCCTCGTTCTCCACCCAATACTCCGACCGTTCCTCCCGCAAAAAAGCATTAACCCTCTGCAGTAAGGCCAGCCGACGT
>JBLIGS010000146.1:0-7496 GCA_047637095.1 Neolewinella sp.
CTCAAAGTATGGAACGTGTAAATTATCGGTCGGTTCGTGAAAGTATAAAAATCTCTTCCAAGGGCGTAACCCTTTGGGTTTCGTCTACATAAAGGAGCAAACAAACCATACCCCTTATGCGAATTTTACGCTACTCACTTACACTTTGCCTGCTTGCTTTCTTCAGCTTTTCCGCCCAGGCACAACTTCAATTTGGTGGCGGTATTGCCACCGTTGGCAACTTCGACCAATTTGGTGTTCAGGCCAAGGGCCAGTATGCCCTTAATGATACATGGCGAGTGAGCGCCGACTTTACTTACCTCTTCCCTGAGGCTGGCACTGCCTGGGAAATCAACCCCAATGCGCACTACATTTTTAGCGATGATGGTGCGGGAAAGAAACTCTACGCCTTGGCCGGCCTAGGCATCTACCACTTTGGTTTCGACCTTGGCGGATTTGGTAATATCGGTTTCACCGATGTAGGCCTCAATGTTGGCGCAGGAGCGAATATGCCGATTGGTAATATGGCCGGCTACGCGGAAGCCAAGTTTGGCATCGGCGGCAGCGAAATTGGCCTAGCCGTTGGCATCCTCTTTGGCAACTAATTAGCAAAGTGATTTCACGAACGGAACGCTCGGTTGACGCAAGTTGACCGGGCGTTTTTTGTGGGCGCGGACGCAGGTGCAAGGAACGTTGGAAGGCAAAGGCTAGTCTTGTTAGCACAGCTTTCTGGCAATCAATATAAGCAGGTGTTTAAACCATTTATGTCTTTAATTCATGGGTTGTAGAAGGGCACAACGTGGTTGTTAGGCTGCTTTTAACGTACATTTAGTCTTTAGCACTACTGAACATCCTTTCCACCTATGCACTTTTCCCTGCACTCGCTGGGCCCCGAATACGAGAGTAATCTCGTTTATTTTCGTCTCCATGCAGCCGAGACCGAGGTCGTGAGTCCTATTTATCCGGACCCAACAACGGCATTAGAAAATATCAAAACTTTTTTGCTGACCCTCCGTAAGGAGAACAGTGGTGGCTATGTGGAAAAGGATGAGAACGGCTCCTATTTCCTTTACTTCTTTGGCAAAAAGAAACCGGCGGTAGGAGAGTTCCCAACCTTCTCGGGGCAAAGCACTCCGCTAAGCATTATTGACCATTGCCGGGAAGCCGCAAGGGCCACTACCTTTAAGGTGGACTTCATGGGCTTGAAGGATGAACTAGAGGACGTTACCACACTCAAAGACCTCGACCTAACCAAAACAGACAGTCACTACAACTGGTAAGAAATTGGCGCTACGCTGATTCATTTGCCGGAGGACCGACTCCTTGGCTTTATACCAAGGGGCGGCATGCAAGCCAACCTGAATAGGAAGCCCTGTGAGCCTATTTTTAACGCGTTTCAGCCTTCGATCAGTACCGATATTTCCCTGTTTATAGGGCGAAAAAAGGAAGTTGAAGAGGTGTACAGCAAGGGGCAGATTTACATGCACCAGTTACAACAGAAGAGTTGTCAGAATACGGAACCGGGAAGCCCAGTTCCCTTCACCAACGAATTGGTTGAAGAGTCCGGCCCTCCTGCTCTGCACATCGATGAATTTATCAGTAGCCGGATTACGGAGCTAAAGGAAGAACAAGGCCAGACAGAAGACCCAGTCAAAAAAGGCATCCTTGCCAGGGAAATTGATGAACTAGAAAACAGTCGGGTACAATGTGGTTGCGGAGACAAAAAACAGGCGGTAGCTGCTGCTGCCGTAGTTGTCCCTCCGATTATCGGAGTACCCTGGTGGCTATTTATTCCGCTTATGGCAATACCCTTGTTCGGATAGAGGTTTTCGCCTGCCCTGCTTTGGAGAGATTGATTGGCTGTTGGAAAAAATCTACAGTGGTGATTCGGACCGAGCCTACGAAATGTTGACAGGAACGAGTAGTTGTTACCTCGTTAACCCAGCCAAAGCTGTTGGTGGGAAAATCGAGTTCTGGACAGCCACTGAAGCAAATGATGCTGCGGCCTGGACCTATTCTTTTGATGTGGAAGCAAAGACCATCAAGCGGCAGTCGGCAACGCCCAAATCCGCTCGCTTGCCCTGCCTTTGTGTGCAGAAAGAACTAGAGCAGGTGTCAGGAATTCCTATCTGTTACCAGAAAAATATCCGCAGACCAAAATAGGAGTATTAGGCGGGGCCAATTGAGTTGGCGTTTATGCTGAGTATAGTCGACCGGCGAAGCCAGCTGCGAAGCGCACTACAGGTGCAAAGTGAGTCGAATGGACAATGGGGGAAAGCTATCACTCCTCCGGATTTTCAATGGATGAGGCGATTAGGGCGCCTAATCGCCTCATGAAATATGTTTTTTGAGGCGATTGGGTTGTTTAATCGCCTCAAAACCTTATTTTGGGCAGTACAAACCTATCTGCATTGTATAACTGGGAGTTTCCAAATTGGCCAATATTTACCTTTGAAGCTGCTGAAGTTGATAAGGCTTTGGAGAAGTATGAGCGTCTGGTTCAACCTCTTGTAGCCTTAACAGAGGACTTGCCTGCCGAAGAAAGGTTTAACTTCATAATTGAGACACTTGTAACAGAAGCCGCGAATACTTCCAGCATTGAGGGCGAATTTTTTCAGGAGGCTGAGCTGAAGTCTTCTATAATTAATAATCTCAGTAACGGGTTGCAAGGGAAGCCTAGTCGTGATTTACGAGCTAGGGGAATAAGTGAATTGGTCACACTCGTTCGGAATACTTACGCTACCTCATTCAGTATTGCAATGCTTAAGTACTGGCATAATGTTATGCTTGGACACGATAGAAGTTTACGGGTTGTTGGGGATTTTCGAAGAGGCCCAGATCCAATGCAAATTATTAGTGGCTCGTTTGATAAGCAAACGATTCATTTTCAAGCACTACCGGCTTCAAAAATCGACGCTGAAATGAACGTATTTGTCAAATGGGTTGATCGGGAGTGGCAGACAAAAAAATCATTAGTCAGAGAAGGAGCTTTGCGTGCTGGTATTGCACACATATACTTCGAGAGTATTCATCCATTTGAAGATGGTAACGGAAGAATTGGTCGGGTAATAATGGAGAAGTTACTTGGTCAAGGTCTTGGGATGCCTGTTCCTTTTAGCCTGTCGCGAGCGATTCAGGCACGTCAGAATGAATATTATAGCGCGTTAGAATTAGCCCAGTCAAAGCTAGATGTCACCGAGTGGCTCCTGTTTTTCTTGGAAGCGTTATGCGCGGCCGTCGAAGATGCCGTTCCTACTATTAAGTTTACCGTCCTGAAAACGGTGTACTTTAGAAAGCATGATGAAAATATTGATGATAATCATCGTAAAGCATTGTTGAAAATGTTTGCGGCGGGCCATGAAGGTTTTCAAGGAGGGATGAGTGCTAGGAAGTATGGTAGCATCAATCGAGTGTCCAGAGCAACGGCAACAAGAGATTTAACTTATTTGGTCCGGATTGGTGCCTTGAATAAACAAGGAGCGGGTAGAAGTACACACTATGTTTTGCCTATAATCGTAAGCGACTGACCAATGTTGATCGCCTGGTTTAAGGTAAGATACCGAGCAGAATGGTGCGATTAATATTGTCCGGGCACTTACATGCTATTGTTTTGTCCTGCTTCTTAATCCATCACTTTGCACCTGCGGCCACGCCCAGGTTCAGATGTTAGATATTATCTCATAACAGTATAATCGTAAGGTCGCTTGTCCGCTGAGAGAATGCAGCTTTAGTCCCCATAGCCTTCTCTCGGCCGACGAGTCAGGTCGTTCCTCCCGCCTCGGCGGCAGACGAGCGAAGACTTTACTTAGGTGAAATCTTGTCCTGCTTCCGGCGTCTGCAACAACTACAACCTACTCTCGCCTATCATGTGCGGAGCTACTCACCAACTCGCACCCTGCAACGTGCGGGGCCCAGAAAGCCAGAAAACCAAAAGGCTAAAAGGCCCCGTATTACCCGTCTATAAACGCATATAAACGTTTTTATGCGTATAAAAAACGACTAACCGCTTCCACCTTCCCCTACTTGCCGTCAAAATCAAATTGATATGACCGCAGTACTTAAGGCCCGCAGTAATTACCTTCGTCCCATGGCAACAAATCCCGAACTGGAACTCGCTTTCGACTACGTCAGTCAAACAAAACGCCACGTCTTTCTCACGGGAAAGGCGGGGACGGGCAAAACGACCTTCCTTCACCGCGTCCGCCGGGAGGTCCCCAAGCGCATGGCCGTTGTCGCTCCAACCGGCGTTGCTGCCATTAACGCTAAGGGGGTAACCATTCACAGCCTCTTCCAGCTGCCGTTCGGTGTTATCCTTCCCGGAGCAACGACGGAGAAAGCCCGGCGCTTCAGCGCCAAGAAGATTGAACTCCTCAAAAGCCTAGATCTGTTGGTGATTGATGAGATCAGCATGGTCCGTGCCGATGTCCTGGACGGCATCGACGAAGTCCTCCGTCGCATCCGCCGAAACAACGACCCTTTCGGCGGCCTCCAACTACTGATGATCGGTGACCTCCACCAGCTCCCTCCCGTTGTCCGCGACAGCGACTGGGACCAAATGCGGGGCCACTACGACACTGCCTATTTTTTCGGCAGTAAGGCGCTCCGAAATGCCCATTCGGCAACCATCCAACTGAAGCACATCTACCGGCAATCCGACGATGTCTTCATCGGCCTACTCAACAAGGTGAGGAACAACCAGATGGATGATTCCGTCTACGAAACCCTTAACCAACGCTACATCGCTGGTTTTGACCCGGCCGACGACGAAGGCTACATCACCCTATCCTCTCACAACAACACCGCCCGCCACCTCAATGCGAAAAAACTCGAACGGTTAGCAGGTAAGCAATATCACTTCGAAGCGAAGGTGAGAGATAACTTCCCGGAATCAATGTTTCCGAACACACAGCACCTGAATTTCAAGGTGGGGGCACAGGTGATGTTCAACAAGAACGACACAGTTGACAAACTGTACTTCAACGGTAAGATTGGTAAGGTCACCAAGGTCGAAAAGGACGTAATAACGGTGCTTTGCCCCGGAGAGGATCGCCCGATTCTCGTTTTGCCAGTTGACTGGGAGAACCGGAAGTTTGAGATGAACACCAAGACCAAGGAGGTCGAGGACGACGTCATCGGGACCTACACCCAGCATCCACTAAAACTGGCCTGGGCCATCACAATCCACAAAAGCCAGGGACTAACCTTCGATAAAGTCATCATCGACGCGGCGGATGCTTTCGCCCACGGACAAGTCTACGTCGCCCTGAGTCGTTGCAAAACCTTCGAAGGCATTGTCCTTCGAAGCAAGATTGGTGGCAGCAGTGTTCGGACTGATACCGTCGTGAAAAGCTACAGCAAGAAAGCGGAAGAAAATCAGCCTTCGGAAGAGAACCTGTTGGTAGATAAGCGGATATTCCAGATAGACTGTCTAAAGGAACTCTTCGCCGGCAAACAACTCCAACAAGCAAGCACCCGCCTGCAAAGGGCCCTGTTGGAAAACGAACGCTGGCTGCAGGGAAATGCCACGGCTCCCTTCGTCCGGTTACACGGAGAAGTAAACGAAAAGATCATCACCGTTGGCCGGAAGTTCTTGCCCCACATTGATATCTACGGTCGGGAAGCTGAACTCCCGGCGCAAAACGCCGGCCTCAAAACCCGCCTCTCCGGTGCAGCCGACTACTTCCTCAAATACCTCAATGAGGAATTGATTCCAGGACTGGACGATCTGGAAATCATGTCTGACAACAAGAAAATCATGAAAAACGTAACCGAACGTTACGACGAAATGAAGCAGATATCCTTCGTAACCAAACAGCTGTTCATGGTTATCAAGGAAGACTTTAACCCGACGGCTTTCGTCCGGGCCCGCGCCGATGCCAGCATTGATTATAACCAGGCCAACCGCCCAGCCAAGAAGGCCCGCGCCAGTAAGATTCCTACGCAAATTCCCCACCCATTACTCTACAAGGCCATCAAAGCCTGGAGAGAAGAACGGGCGACGAAAGAGGAGACAACGGCCTCGAAAGTCCTGAGTACAGGAGCCATGTTGGAGATCAACTACGTCCTGCCAACGGTGAAGAAAACACTCCTGAGGGTCAAAGGCTTCGGTGCCCGACGCTATGAGCAGGTAGGAGAGGAACTCTTGGAAATGGTCAACATTTACCTCAAGGACAAGGACCTGAAGACGGACAATCTCGAGCACGCCAAAGGTGCTTCCGAAAAGGAAGATACCAAGCAAGTTAGCCTGGAATTATACAAGGGAGGAAAGACCGTCCCCCAGGTTGCAGCTGCACGCAAAATGGCCGAAAGTACCATCCAGGGCCACCTAGCGCACTGGATTGCCCTTGGCGACGTGGCCGCCACCGATTTCATAAAGCAGGAAGACTTAGATATCCTGGTGGAATATTGCACAGGCAAAATCGAGATCAACTTCAAAGAAGCGGTCGTCTTTTTCAAAGAGAAGTACAGTTACGGAGAGCTGAGAATCGGCAAAGCCCACGAGACTTACCTGAGGGTAGTGGCGGAGTAGGACTTTAGGTAGGCCGTCGGTGTTGTCCCGTGTTTCTCCCGAAACACCTCGTACAACGATGTCTTCGTTTTGAAGCAATGTTCACTGATTCCACCTTCACCTGAATGGCCTCCAATACTTGGCGCTGTACTAATGCTCTTGCTCATCGCCTCGACCACTAGTACTTACTTATTGAAAAACCGGAAAATTGGTACATCCACACTAAACGTCACCATCCCCCGAACACTCCGCGCTTCCCGCTCCAGAGTTTGGCCCTGAAGGGTAAATTTTCGGACACTCGGACCATCTTGAATCCCAACACCAAGGGTGAAGGGAGATTTCGGGAAATTGTACATCAGGTGGAAACCTGGAGCAATGATGTTCGCCGGCCGAAACTCAGGCAAACGATCAACGGACGCTGCGTCAACATCATCATTCTTGTTACCCAACCGGAAAGCCGTGATCGCGCCTAAGTCAATCAACGAGCCGAAGAAAGTGATGGATTTTCCGCCACCAATGTTGCGGCTGTAGGAAATGCCAACCGGCACAAACAATGCCGCTCCAAACACTTCCTCTTCCAACTCTGGCGCATCAATGCCAGTTGGTAAAACCAGCCGCTCCTGGCTCAATGCCGCTCCGAAGTAAGCCCCCAGTTCAAAACTGGAAGGCCGGCTTCGTTTGATCTGGGAACTGCCCGCCGGCAAAGCCATCGTATTCAGCGCTGCTTCAAAATCAGTCGAATTCTCCGCCGCAGCTACGTCGGCCATAAATGTACCGTAGCGGAAGAGGCTCTCCCGGAAACGGTTGGTCCGCTCGGGGTTGAGTTTGCCCAGCCGCTTTTCAACGAATTGAAGCTCCTCCCGAACCCGCTGCATCTTCAAGTCTAGTAAGCTATTGGTCGCGTCCTCCCGCTCAAAATTGGAAACTGCTGCACTTAGGTTGCGGTTGTAGGTCTGGATCTTTAGCACATCGTTTTTGTCCAGTTGAATATCGAGCTGGAGGTTCGCCG
>JBLIGS010000147.1:0-7441 GCA_047637095.1 Neolewinella sp.
TTTCGACAAACTCCAAACTCTAAAGCCATCTCTTCTCTTGCCTTAAGCGTCATCATAATAATGGTCCAACGTCAGGTTCCCAGACACAATTACTTGTTGTTGCCATCCAATGCTACCGGTAATGGTCCCCCAACCCCCTAAAACATGGTTCATCAAAAAAACTATCCCATCAAAACATCCACCAATCCCACCAAAAACCCTTAATTTACCACCTGTACTTAGAACCCCTACACCCCTTGCGCCCCTACCCTACAATATTACTCCTCACCGCCCTTGCCATCATTGGCTACCTGTTGCTACCGCAGCTGAGCATCCGTTGGCAGCCCAGCAGCGGTACTGCTAGCATGACGGTCAACTACAGCTGGCCGGGGGCTGGCCCGGCCATTTTGGAACGGCAGGTGACCGCGCCTTTAGAGGGCGCGCTGGCGCTGGTCCGGGACGTGGAGGACATTACCTCCGTAAGCAGAGACGGGTCGGGGAGGATACAGCTAACGCCAAGGAAGGGAGCGGATGCAGACTTCCTCCGGTTCAACATTGCCGCCCAGGTTCGGCGGCTCTACCCCAGCCTACCGGATGGGGTTGGCTACCCGACCATTTCCTATTCGTCCGGCGAGCGGGACGATCCTACCAATTTGCCGGTAATGACCTATTCGTTGGCCGGACCGGCAGCGCCGGCCGAACTGTACCGCTACGCCACCGAGCAGTTGGCGCCCCAACTCAGTCTCCTTTCCGGCCTCAGCCGGTTGGAAGTGACGGGCGGTAACCGCCCGCACTGGCGCATTGCCCTGCGGCCGGAGGCCGCAGCTTTGGCGGGCCTGAATGAGGCCACCATCCGCCGGCGACTACAGGAATATTTTGGTAGGGAAGGGCTGGGCTTCATCACCGACCCTGGCCGGAGAGACTACACCTACATCAGCGGTGGCAACAGTGCTGCCATTGACGACTTGACGGTTGGGGAGTGGGAGCAAATCCCGATGCCCGGCAGCGGAGATCGGATGTTGACACTCGGCGATTTGGCCGAAATTAGCCGGGTTCCGCTTCCGGCCCGTTCCTTTTTCCGGATCAACGGCGCCAACAGCATCCGACTCCTGGCCTACGCTACGGAAGATGCCAACCGCCTTGCGCTAGCAACTGAACTTCGCACCCGCGTCCGCGCCCTAAAAAGCCAGCTTACGCCGGGATACAACCTCCTACTCGAAGACGATGCCACGCGTTTTCTGCGCGACGAGCTGTCCAAAACCCGCCGCCGCACCGCCCTCAGCATGGGCATCTTACTGATCTTCGTGCTGATCGCCTACCGCAGCGTCCGTCGCCTCGGCGTCGTGGTGTTCAGCCTTGCCGTCAACCTCGGCCTCGCCTTTCTTTGTTACTGGCTGCTGGGCGTTGAACTCAACCTCTACGCCTTCGCGGGCATCGCCGTCTCGTTCGGCATTATGGTGGACAATGTGATCATCGTTCTCGACGGGCTCCGGCGTCCCGGCGGCAGTCTCGGCCCGGCCATCATCGGCGCGACCCTGACCACGCTAGCGGGGCTGTCCGTCATCTGGTTTCTCAGCGACGAATTGCGCACCCAGCTCTTCGAATTGGCGCGCGTAATGGCCATCAACCTGACAACTTCGGTGGTGGTCGCGCTGGGCTTTGTGCCGGCGTTGGAGGGGAAGCGTTTGGGCGCGGACGCAGGTGCAGAGGAGGTTGAAAGAGCAGAATTTGTCCCCTCCCCAACCCCTCCCCAAGGGAGAGGGGCTAGTGGGATCGCTAAGCGATCCAACGACTCAGAAACGCACGAACCCGGCGAACATCCTTCAACAAACGAGCGCAGCGACCTCCCCCACTCCAACGTCCCCCCTCACCCCCGGAGAGGGGCCGGGGGAGAGGTTACAAGCGAAGCGAGCAAAAACACTCCCCCAAACGAGCGCAGCGAGCATCCCCACTCCAACACCTCCCCTACGCGGCAGCCCAAAAGACCAACAAACCAAAAGACCAAACTCCCCTTCTACCAAACAACTCTCAAAACCCTCCTCCGCTTCCGCAAAACCGTTCTCTTCCTCACCCTCCTCGCCTTCGGCCTTCCCCTCTGGTGGCTCCCCAACCAAGTCGACGATTGGCCCATTTACAACGAGACCATCGGCAGCGATTTTTACCGCGACAACCTCCGGCCCCACCTCAACAAATACCTGGGTGGCAGCTTCCGCCTGTTCAGTTACTACGTCTACGAAGGCGGCGGCTACCGCCCCGCCGAAGAAACCCGCCTCTACGTCAACGCTGCCCTACCGGACGGCGCCACCGTCAACCAACTCAACGACGTCGTCACCGCCGTCGAAGCCTACCTACAGCGGTATTCCAGCCAGCTCGATCGGTTCACGACCCGGGTCTACTCCGGACAAAATGCAGGCATCGAGATAACGTTCCCCAATGGAGGAAAGGGCGGCTTCCCCTTCCAGTTGAAGAGTCGGATAACGGCCTACGCCACCAACTTCGGCGGCATAAAATGGAACATATATGGCGTTGGCCAGGGCTACAGCAACAACAGTTCTGGTAGCCCCGTCAGCTTCAGGGTTACGCTGAAGGGCTACAACCAGGCTGGGCTCGACGAGCATTCGGAACGGTTGGCAGAATTGCTACTGGGCCATCCCCGGGTGCAAGAAGTCAACACCGACGGCAACCTCAACTGGTGGGAGAAAGACCGTTATGAATACCGGCTGGATTACCGGCCCCAAGACCTCGCCCGGCGGGGATTAACCCCCTCCGACCTGCGGGCGGGCCTCGACTGGTTCGACCGCAACAACCGGCCGGACTTCTACCTCCGGGGCGGAGAGCCCGTCGCCATCGTCGCCGAAAACGGCGACGCCTACAACCGCTGGCGACTAGAGAACTGGTCGATCCCCACCGATAGCAGCCAACTGGACTTCCCCGCCGTCGGCTCCCTCGAAAAACGGTTGGCACCACAATCGCTACATAAGGAAAACCAGCAATACCTCCGCCTCGTCAACTTTGAATACCTGGGCAGCCCACGCTTCGGCAGTAAACACCTCGAAGCCTGCCTGGATACCCTGCGGGCCGGTCTCCCACTTGGCTTCACCGCTGAGCGCCGGAGTTACCGCCGCGACTCTGAGGCAAAGCGCCTCAGCCTACTCATGGGCCTCGCTGTCGTTCTAATCTTCTTCATCTGTGCCCTGCTGTTTGAATCCCTCCGGCAGGCCCTCAACATCGTCCTGCTCATCCCGGTCTCCTGCATCGGCATCTTCCTGACGTTCTACTGGTTCAACGTCCGCTTAGACCAAGGCGGTTACACCAGTTTCCTACTCGTAACCGGGCTGGCGGTGAATGGCCTCATCCTGATCGTCAACGAATTCAACTGGCTCCGCCGGCAATACACCGACTGGACGGAAGTGGAGCTTTACGCTACGGCCGTTCGCCACAAAATCTTGCCGATTGTACTGACGGTGGTGAGTACCGCTGCTGGCCTTGTACCGTTCTTGCTAGGCGGCAGGAACGAAGTGTTCTGGCACGCGCTTGCCGCGGGGACGATTGGGGGACTTGTCTTTTCAGTGGTGGTGATTACGGTGATTAGTCCCGTGTTTTTTTTGAGGCGGGGGGCTTAGGAACGCGAATTAAATAAAACGTGTTTCTTGACCTGACGCTTTTAGCTGCGCTGATCGTCGTTCCTCCTCGGAGTTGTTCTCACCGTTCTTGAAAAATTCTTTGCATAGCCATAGCTACGGAAAGAATTTTTAAGTGCGGTGAGGGCAAAATAAGGCGGTCAAGAAGCTTGGTTTATTTATTTCGCGTCCCTTAGGGACGGGAGGTTTACTTCGTTCCGGTGTTGGAGTGTCCGCTGTGGTTAGTTTTGAGACCTTGACTAGGCTGCGGGGTTGAGCACCTCCAATTGCGGCTCTACAAATCCGCTTGCGGATTTGCCCTTTATGTGTCTTTTTTGTTCAGGCGCAAGCGCCAGAACTGTGTTCGCACCTGGAGGTGCTCAACCCCAGGATGACCAGAGTTCAACCTTGCTTATCGACCTTACTTTGCACCTGTACTTCGTCTTCGCTCAGCATAAACGCCAACTTCGTTGGCCGCGCCCCATTCTGAAAAATAAAAAGGCCCAAATGTGTATATACATTTGGGCCTTCCGCCTCATTACTAATGCCTATCGCCTAACCTTCTACCAGTAAAAAGTACCACTCAAACTCGGCAGAATTGGCAATTGGTTCACCCGCTCATTCGTGATCCGGTCAACGTAGAAAATGTTCTCCCGGTTGTAAGCATTGGTAACACTGGCGGTCACCTCAAGGCGGGTGGACTTGCCAAATTCAAGCTTCTTTTTCAGGCTCAGGTCCAAGCGGTGAAAATCGCTCAAACGGCCGCCATTACGGTCCGGGCTAAGTAGTACACCAAGGTCGCCGTTGCCCGTCAGGATAGAAGGCAATACTGGCTGGTCGTTGAAGCTAGGATCTTCGATGAAGCCGATCGTCTGGGTGAACGGGAAGGCAGAACCAAAGTTGTAGCGGAAGCCGAATTCCCACGTGTTGCCTCCGCCGAAGACGTAAGAACCGTAGGCATTTACGTTGTGGCGGCGGTCAAAGCTGGTGGGATATTCCTGCACCCCGTCGTTGCGGTTAACGAAGCCGAGGCTGTAGTTACCAGCGATGAAGAATGCACCTGTGCGGTACTCCGCAGAGATGTCACCACCGTAGGCATCGCCATCAAGGATGATGAAGTCAGCATCGGTAGCCAGCAGCTTGTTGCGGTTCAGCTCGATGAGCTGATTGAAGCCTTTGTAGTAGCCCTCAATGTTAAGGGTCAGTTTGTCGTTTATGTCAATCTCGAAACCGCCAATGAGGTGTACTGCTCTCTGGAGGTTATCATCTGCTATTTCTCCCAACTGGTTGCGCAGGTCGCCTTCCGGACCAACGAGGAAGCCGGTGAAGAAGTTAACGATGTCCAGGTCATTCTGGGTAGAGATCAGGTTCTGGCTGTACAATCCACCTGCCATCTTGATGCGGAAGGACTTGGTTGCGTTGAATTTCATGCCCAGCCGCGGCTCAAGGCTGATGGCGTTTTGGCTAGCGTAATACTGCACCCGGAAACCGGGTTCCAGGATAAGCCTACCGAAAGTCCGCTTAACCTTGGCGTAAGCGTTCAGTTCTGTGGTAAAATCTTCCTGCTCGAAGGTGATACCAATCGGGTTAACGAAGCTAAAATTAGTATTCAAACCGTTGTAATCGAAACCGTAGGAGATGATGCTCTTGCCACCGAAGTAGGTAAAGTCCAACTGTGCCGTTGTGTTCTGGATCCGGCTGCTACGAGGTTCACCGTCTCTTTCAGTCAGCGCTACGTCGTAGGTAGAAGCGGAGATGGTACCGTCGATGACGACGTTGCTCCGCGGAGGTACGATGTTGAAGCTCATGCCACCACCGCTGTTGGTCCAACCGAGGCTTGCAACGTTAGGCACCGCGAAATCGTCGGTGTAGTTAAAGCCGAAGACGTTCAGCTTGGAGCCGTTGCCGCCAACGAGGCTGACCTTACCGTAGAGATCCTGGTAGTTGTAAGGCAAGCCAATGTCGGAAGCCTGAAGCGTGGAGGTGTCTCCAAGGTTGAAGAAATTGTCCTGCACGGCATATTCGTAAAGGGTTTTGCTCGTTTCCGGAAGCAAACTCTTCTTACCAGTGACGAGGAAACTGATACTGCTACCTGTTTCCGGATTAAGTTTTTTGATCGGTCCTTCGAGGAGGACTTTGGCTTGGAAAGGACTGGCAGCAACCAGGCCTCCAAACTGTTTCTTGTTACCCTCTCGGGTCTTGATGTCCACGATGGCGGAGATACGACCACCGTATTCGGCATTGAAACCGCCGGTGTAAACGTCAGCGGAGCGAATGGCTTCCGTTTCAAAAACGGAGAAAAGACCGATGGAGTGGAACGGGTTGTAAATGGTCATACCATCGAGCAACAGCTTATTCTGAATCGGGCTACCACCACGGATGTAAAGTTGGCCGCCTTGGTCACCGGAGCTAACAACACCAGGCAGCACCGTGAGGTACTGAGCAATGTCTGGCTCACCGCCGGTGGAAGGGAGGCTAAGTATTTGCTCGGCACTGAAGGTCACCTTGGAGACCGCTACGTCGGAACGGGACCGTTCTCGGCGGGCACTAACCGTAGCAGTTTGTAGTTCTACACCACCGCCTTCGGTCATGTTCAGGCGCCTGTACTCAATCTCGTTCTCAACGCCGATGTTCACATCAACCGTGAGGGTTTCAAAGCCAACGTAGCTGACAATCAACTTATAATCACCGACCATAAGGTTGGCAAAGCTGAAAAAGCCGTCCACATCAGTGTTCGATCCGTCGCTAAACCCGTCAGCACCGGTCAATTGAACGGTACCAAAAGAGATAGGGTCACCATTACTGTCGTCAAAGACATTGCCTCGAACAATCGCCGATTGGGCGCTGACGCAGGTGCAAAGAAGGGTGAACAGCAGGGTAAGAAAAATGGTCTGGCGCATGGTATATCTGGCTAAAGTGCGCGCAAAGGTAGCCAGCCAGAGTGAAAAAATCGGCCTAAGGCTGCTTTTAGACGGCCATCGGACTTTTAGACAGTCGCTGCGCTCCTTTGTAGACGCGGCTTCGCCGCTTGTAGACAGTCGCTGCGCTTCCTTGTAGACGGCCTGCGGCCTTGTAGATGCCGCGCTTGTAGTGCTACCGCACGTCTCCGTACACGACTAACTAATCCACACGGAGCCGTGCGGTAGCACTACAAGAGAGCGAAGCGAACGTCTACAAGCGCGAAGCGCGTCTACAAGGCCGAAGGCCGTCTACAAGCTGGCCGAAGGCCGCGTCTAAAAGAGCGCGCAGCGAACGTCTAAGAAATAGCCGAAGGCTATTTCAAAACCCCCGCTCCTTCCCGGTACATCTCCGGTTCACTCCCAGTACAGATAATTACCGTGCTCGGCTCCGTACCACCAGTGCCACCGTCAATGACGGCGTCAACCTGTTTGCCGTACTTCTCGTAAATGTCCCGTGGGTCGGTAAAGTATTCGTTTACATCGCCAGATTTGACGGAGGCCGTCAAAATAGGCCGCCCGAGACCTCGGACAAGGGCGTCCACAATATTGTTATCAATAATGCGTACCCCGATCGTCTCCTTGCGGTTTTTCAGAATCTTGGGCGTCTTGTTATTTGAGTTAAGGATGAAGGTGAATGGGCCGGGCAGGTTGTGCTTCATGACGCGAAAGACGTCGTTGCTGATCGTCTTGGAGTAATCCGTTACCTGGCTGATGTCCTCGCAGATAAAGCTAAACATGGCTTTGTCCGGGTCAATACCCCGGATGCGGGCCACCTTTTCCACGGCGTTTTTATTGGTGATGTCACAGCCAATACCGTAAACTGTATCGGTAGGGTAAATGATGACGCCACCTTCTTCTAGGATGCCTACCATTTGTTTGATA
>JBLIGS010000148.1:0-7424 GCA_047637095.1 Neolewinella sp.
TCTTTTCCGTTTTCCGGAATCCTGGTTCCTACTTCACTTGTTACGGGAGTATCCGCAAAAGCGTTTGTAAACAGGTCTTCTGGTTTTGGATCTTCCGCTTTTAAAGCTCGATTAAAGTCGTTCTGGACTTTTTCTTCCGCTTCGCGCTCAACCGCTTCAATAGCTACTTTGCTGACACCTTCGTCCAGGAGTTGCTGAACAAAAACGGGGTAGGGGTCCCGACTTCGGGCCTCGTCCAGGTCATCGCG
This sequence comes from Neolewinella sp., assembly GCA_047637095.1. Lineage (GTDB taxonomy): Bacteria > Bacteroidota > Bacteroidia > Chitinophagales > Saprospiraceae > Neolewinella. The sequence goes on from JBLIGS010000148.1 coordinate 249, forward strand.
GTACCATTCCATCCGGACGCCGGAGGTGTGATGATTTAGTAATGGAACGTGGGCATGAATCAGCACCGGACGCCGTTCTTCCCGGATGATTCGTAAGGCCTCCGCAACCGTGGCATAACATTCCGCAAAGCTTGAACCATTGATGGTGAACGCTTCGATGCCATGAAAGCCTTTGATGTAGTCGTAGGCATTTTGGGCCCTAACTTCTTCGGCACTTGCTGATATGTTCCAGCCGTTATCCTGTACCAGGTAAAGAACGGGCAATTGCCGCAGGGCGGCCATTTGGAAAGCCTCCGCTACTTCACCTTCGGTAATGGACGCATCACCCAAAGAGCAGACCACCACCGCGTCGTCAGTCGCATTTATCCCTTGCTGCTCTCGGTACTGAATACCCAGTGCAGCACCTGTAGCCGGAATGGCCTGCATTCCAGTCGCTGAGGATTGGTGAGGAATTTGGGGCTTGTCATCATCCCGCAAACTGGGGTGACTGTAGTAAGTTCTACCACCGGAAAACGGATCGTCTCGTTTGGCCAGTAGTTGTAGCATTAGGTCGTAGGGCTGTACCCCCACGCTGAGCAGCATCGCATCATCCCGGTAATACGGGTAGACGTAATCCGTAGGCGTTAACTGCATTCCCATGGCAATCTGTATCGCTTCATGGCCCCGCGAGGTGGCGTGGACATACTTAGAGACCAGCTTGGAATTGCTCTCGTACAACTCCGTCATGGCCCGGGCTTCCGCGAAAAATCGGAATCCAGCAAGGAACGCTGCTCGCTTGTTGGGGACGATTGCTATTTTATTCATGGTAGTATCTGGTTGGCCTGAACTGTCAAAGATACAATGTACTTAACAATCATTGTCAAAGCAACTAATCAGGTCTTGTTAATAAGGCAATCGCATCAAAATAAACTTTGGTGGCCTAAAAAAACGCCTGCACCGCCGCCCTTCCGACATGCACCGTGTTTGCCTCCCCGGTCTTTCGGCCTTCGTAGCTGATGGTTAGCTGGAGGTACTTGCCCAGTTGGCGCGTTGCGCCAACGTTCCACAACAGGTTCCTCCCCGGCTGTAGCCCTTGGAGCAAGGCAAACCCTACTGGGCTCCTCGGGTCGCCCGTAAAGTCGATGTCTACCCATCGGAAGCGGGTCGTTAACCAATTTTTGAAGTTGCCCTCAAACTGGAACTCCAGCCGACGGGTACTTTCCTCGCTGGCTTCCGTCAGGATGTTGGTTTCGGTGCCGAAGACAAGGCCGGTTACTAGGCGAAGCTCCCCGGGTTGCCAGTTGATGCTGGGTTCGAAGCTCCGTTGTTGAATATTGAAATCTTTGTTGTTGAAGAATTCAGAGTCGGAAGCTCGGCGGCCGCTCACGCCCGCCGCTTCCAAACTAAGTTGGTCATTTGGCCGGTAGCGGAAGCGGAGGGTCCAGTCTTCCTGCCGGCCGGACTCATAGCCGGTAGTGAGCACCCGGCGGTTACGGCGGTCGGTATTACTAAGCTGAACGTCATAAGTCGGGCTCGCCCGGTTGAAAAACAAACCATGCCGCCGGGCAAGATTCAGGGCAACCAAGCTAGAGTCGGCCACGGCCAGTTGTAGCGGATTCCAGGCTTGGATATCCTCCGACTCCCGGGTCTTTCGGTCAATTTTCAGGCTGTTGTTAAGGCTGATCTTCCGGAGGAACTTTTTTATCCCTTTAGCGTCCTTCCACAACCGCGCCGGATCCCAATTAAGCTTCTGGTTTAGGCCGACGTTGTTGGTCCGTATAAAGTCGTTGCTAAAGACGGAGACCCGGACATAGTCAGCGATGTCTGGAAATGGAGAGATGGCCATTTCATTAGGCTGAATCCGTCCATCGTTATTGTAAAGGCTGTCTTGCCAGATGTATTGGCCAAGACCCGGGCCAACGTAGAGGTATTGAAAATCCACCCGGGGCTCTTGTCCGCTACCAACCTGGTAAGTCGTCTGCGTCCGCAAGCTTCGGTTAATGGAGGAAGTGCGAAGATCAAGTCGGCCCAGGAAGGTTCGATTGGGCGTGTCATCCACCAGGTCAATATCGGCGATGTCCAGGTCCCGGAAGGTAAAATTTCCGCCCAATTGGATATTTTTTCCCGCCGTGTAACTTCCTTCGGCCGATATTTCGCGGGCCTGGGTGCTGGTCACCAGTTCTTCCAGTTTGGGGAGTTTGTCCGTTCGTTGGCTGGCGCTGAGGCCGAAGCGGTAATTCTCGTTGCCTGGGGCATCAATGCCGAAGGTGTAGCGGTCAAATTGGAAAGAGGTGGCGGCTAATTCGGAGGTATTGACGCCGGTTTTGAGAGATCGTTCGCCTCGGTAATCGGACCGAATTTTCCAGCCGCCAAGGTTCTCGAAGGTTTTGCTGACGCTGAGGGATGGCCGGCGGAAACTTCCGTTTCCGGTGTCGGACTCGCTGTCTAGCAGGCTGGCTTCGCCAGCCACCAGCCAACCGTTGGTAGCAATGCGTAGCGCCGCCGCGTGGCGGCGGCCGCTGTAACTATCTCCCCGAAGGAATTGCTCAAAGTCGTAATCCACCCGGCCAACGCCGGCTTTGAGGAGGCCAAAACCTCCACCAACAATTTGCTCGGTCTCCCGCTCGGGTAGGGTAGTGCCCAACCGATTACTAAGGTTCCAATTCCGGAAAAATTCCGGCGATCGGTAAGGATTGATGGCATTGAATGTTGACTCGACAAACTCGTAATGTCCACGGCCGGCAATGGACCACCCCAAACTGTCCTTGCCCAAACTCAGTGTCCGGTCCGCATCCAGCCGCAGGGCGCTGCCACCGTCGTCTCCGCGGTCTTCCTGGCTGAAGCGGTTAAGGTCAAGTTTACTGCGCGAGCCTTCCATTCGGAGACTTCCTTGGCCCTCGAACCGATACTCCCCGCCGAGGGCGATGAGCTGTTGCTGCTGCGGAGCAACGAGGTCGATAACCGGAGAGAAATTGCCAAGAAGCTCACAGGTTTCTTCGTCGTAACCGATATAGCGGTAGACCCTTTCATTGGCGGGCCGACTGGGATCCAGTTCGTACTCTCCACCACCGGGGCCACGATCAGTGAAGGCGGCAACGTACTGTCCTTCGGTCGAAGTTTGGAGGTAAAAGGTGTCTCGGCCGAGGCAGGATAAGGTATCGACGAGGGTATAGCTGGCGCGCAGTTCGGCGCGGCCATCGAGGGTATCGAGGCTGAAGACGGGGATGCCGCCAATGAGATCGCCGGCTTCGCTGAGTTGCTGTCGTTGGTTGGCGGTCAGTTCGAGATCGCCAGTGGCCGTCCGGCTGTCTTGCTGGGTATAACCGTTAAAATAGGCGCTGAAGCGGTTGGCATCGTAGCGGGTTCCGCCGGTGGCGAGGGTACGGACGTAGCGCTGGTCGGCAAATTCGTATTCGGCAGTGATCCTGCTATCGCGGGTAATCAGTCGGCGAGTAGTGAAGGTTACTTCGGCTAGGTTATAGTCGATGACGTAATCGCCGTCGAGGCCCCGGACGAGCTGTTTTCCGTCTAGGTAAATTTTTTCCGTTCCAGCCAGAATTATGAGAAAACGCTGGCCACCGTCGCCGGTCAGTTTGTAGGGGCCCTGGTTGCCTTCAACGGGCTGAATTTGTTGGCGGGTGAACTGGCCGCGGGCTACGGCGATGGAGGCGGTAGTGGTTATTGTTCCCTCTCCAACCTCTCCCCACGGGGGAGAGCCTTTTTGAATCGCTGAGCGATTCTCTGGCGGCGTACTTCTTTGCTTTTTAGTCCTATTCTTTGCACCTGCGTCCGCGCCCAAACCTGCGGCCGTCGTAAAGGTCGCCCCTTCCAATTTTTTAAAGAACCGGAGAAAGTACCCGTCGGGATTCCGCAACTCGTAATCCCCCGCCGTCAACTGGCTGTTGTTCTTTCGCAGCTGGATAAAGATCTTGTCGAACTCCCGTAATTGTTGCGTCGTCCCCTCCGGCTGTACGGGCAAGCTCTCGTCCGTAATCGCCGCAGCGACTTCAATACCGTTGCCAATTTCGCCCTCCATTTGGAGGTTAAAAGCCGAGTTCAATACCAGGTCTTGGCGGTTACCAAAACTGATGGCCCGGCTGAAACTGCCCGTCGTCCTAACCTTAGAATTATTGTCAAACAGCCCCGTCCTAACGTAATCGTCGTACCCTCCTATCACCAATCCTGCCTCTTCTTGAATCAGTGATGACGAGTCAATCAACCTTGAGGTTATGTCCAACGCAAAGGGCAAAACCCGGTACTGAACACGGACAGAATCCGGCAAATCCGGCGTTCGCCAACGCAGAAAACGCCCAGACAACCTCCAGTATTTCTTTGACAAAATCCGCCCATTCCCTGCATCATAAACGCTTGCACTCCCTGGCGCTACCATCAGTGTATCCACCAGCTGCCCGGCCGGATGAACGGTAAAAACCGTGTCCCGCAGATTGGACAGCTGTGCCCCAAGGCCAGCCGACACCAGCAAAAGTGCCAGCAACATCCATTTCCACGCGTTAGTCTGAATCACTTTGAGGGAACGGTTTTGGGAGAGGGTTTGGTTTGCGAATAATGCGGGAATGTTGGACGAGGCTCCAACGTGTAGAAGTAATGTTGGGGGCACTACGGTAGAATGATACGCTAACATACGGTAGCGCTGTTTGACTACTTGATTGATTAAGGCGGGGCCAACTTAGTTGGCGTTTATGCTGAGCGTAGTCGAAGTACAGGTGCAAAGGGATGGATAAAGAAGCAAAGAAGGGCCACCAGCACCGATAATACTGTCCGCTGATACCATTACCTCCAAAAATCATGCTTTTGTCAAAACCCGAATCTTCAAAATCAGTTACCTGTTTTTGCTCTCCCGCCGAATTATACATTATGCGCCCCTTTTTCTACTTCCTACCACTCCTTCTATTAGGATTTTCCTTTTGTACTTCGGACCAAGCTTCAGCACCGATCCCTGCCTGCGAAGCAGACTTGGTTTTAGCCGTTTCTGGCCAACAGCCTTCTGCCTGTGGCATTGCCTCTGGCGGATTTGCAGTTGGGGTAACCAGTGGTGGAGCGACGGACCAAGCCGTAGAATTTTCCATCAACGGCGGAGAGTTCCAGGCAGCAGCAGACTTTAATGAGCTGGCAGCAGGGACCTACACCATTATGGCGCGCCGGGGCTCTTGCACCGGCGAGGTGCAGGCCGACGTTGTCAACTCCGAAGGGCTCAATGTCTCGTTGGCGGTTGAAAATGCCCGCTGTGGATCTTCCAACGGTAGCATCGAGGTCACGCCAAGCGAAGCCTCCGGTGAAGTCAATTACAGCATTGATGGCGGAGCAGCCCAGACTTCAGCCATCTTCAGCGGCCTTGCCGCCGGAACCTATATGGTAACAGCGACCGATGACATCGGCTGTGTTGTTTCACAAGAAGTTCTCATCACCACCGACGTTGACTTTGAAACCGCGCGTTCAATCATCGTCACCACCTGTGCCATTCCCAGCTGTCATGGCGGAAGCGTCTCTCCAAATTTCACGATGGACGCCAACATCGTTTCCCGAGCTGGCCGGATTAAAGCCAGGACGCAGGCCGGGACGATGCCTCCGGCCTCCAGCAGCCAATCCCTAAGCCAGGCACAGATCGACATGATTGCCTGTTGGGTGGACGATGGCGCGCCAATGTAGGACTTGCCACCTAGAGCAATCGCAAGGTCACTCGTCGGCCGAGACGCGACGGTAGGAACTGGCTCGTCTGTCGAGCGACCGGACTCAATTTGCCCGTAAAGCCTTCCCTCGGCCGACGAGTCGGGTCGTTCCTCCCGCCTCGGCAGACGAGCGCAGACTTCACTTTTGAGCTTGCGATTGCCCTGGACTGCCCCCGTGGAAATAGTCAAAAAAGCAACTTTTATACGTGCATTTAAGTCATCGTACGTACAAACCATTTGCTATGGCCGCTACTAAACCGCCACTAAAGGCAAAAGTCAAGTCTAAGAAATCGAATAAAAAGAAGCTTACACTGAGCCTTAATGAGAAGGTGATTACGCTAGGTAAAGCCTGTGCACATAGGCAAGGCACGAGTCTTTCTAAAATGTTTGAGCAGTTTCTAAAGGAAGTTTCAAAAGACGATGACTCCTTATGATTTTTTGCGCAACTGGACGCCTCGATAAATTCAAGTCCAATCATCCACCTCATCCACCCGCTCCAACGGCGCGTCTTCTCGCAAATCCGCCACAAAGCGGCACCATTCACAATCTTCTTCTCCACAGCCTTCAAACTGTTGGGCCTGAATACCGTCCCAGGCCTCGCGCATGATGGCGCGCAGCGCCGCCTGGTCTTTAGGGCCCATGCTAACGGAAACCTCGGGCTGTTTGTCGTCAGAATTGACCAGTAAGAAACTGATCTTACCTTCCTTGACCCGACGGATATTTCCCGGCTGGTTATCGTAGAGTAACTTATAGAAATTCAACTGCCGCCAGTAGCTGCCGCCGTGGGGCTTTTTCTCCGTCGGCCCTTTAATTTTTGCTGGCAAGACACTCTTGCCCGACCCACTGGTTTTGTAATCCACCACCCCAACCCAGGCATCGCTAAGGATGTCGACCCGGTCAATCATTCCTACAAGTGGAATTCCGTCGACTTCAACATTCCTGACCAGGAGTTCTACTTCGACATCGGCCAGCCAGCCACTTCGGTATTCATCGTAATAAAGGGCCAGTTCTCGTCGGCCTTGCTTCAGCCTATTTTTAAAACCTTCGGGCGAGAGTAATCCTCGCCGCCGGCCAAGGGTTTGCTCGAAGTTGTAGAGCAATTCTTCCTTACTGGGGAAGATTTTGGAGGTGTCCCGTTTCATCCGGAGGAAATACATTTCCAGGGCGTCGTGGAGGGACGATCCGTAAAGTGCTTGTTCCCGTTCGAGGTCTGGGACGCCGAGGAGTTTTTCGTAGAAAAACCGGGTCGGGCAATCCAGGTAACTGTAGAGTGCGCTGACGCTGAGGCGGAAGTCTTTGAGGAGTTCGGCAATTGCGCTGGCCTCTAGGCCAGGCAGCTTGCTTTGGTCGGCGGGCTGAAGCTGTAGGACGGTGGCCTCGGTAGTCTGCTCCGCAGTCAACCCTCCAGGCTGAATGGTAACGCCGGCTTCGGCGATCAATTCGTCGAGGAAGGAGACCCGTTGTTGGGCTTTGTCTTTGGCATCGAGTTCGGAGATGGAGAGAACAACCT
>JBLIGS010000149.1:0-7424 GCA_047637095.1 Neolewinella sp.
CATGGGCTAAAGTCATCAATAAAAGCCCCTCGACACGCTTCTCCACGCGCTTACGCTTGGTCGAAGCTCGCTCGGGGACCGGTTCTACTCAAGTCAAACCGTTCGCGCGAAGCGCGAACGGTTTATTCCCTAATTTTCCGGTCCCCGAGTAAGCTTCGAGCGAATGAAATGAGTCGAGAAGCGCATCGAGGTCTCAGCTCTACACGCTAGCAAGCAGCAGTAAAACATAAAGCACGAAAAGCAACGTGATAACAATAATGGCTACAGACTCTACGTATCGAACCTGCTCCTTGTCGTAATCAAGGTTAGGGTGGTTGAAGAGGTCTTCTTCATTACTAACTTCCTCGGGGTTCCAATAGCCTTCCTCGACACTAAGTCGTTGGAAGAAATGCATCAAGAATTCTTCCTTATTTTCATGGGTAATGCCTTCAAGATGGAAGGGGGCTTGGTTAGAGTCCAAAAGGTTCAGGTCTTCATCCAGCTCATTGAGGCCTGGAATGATGACGGCGGTGTAATCGTAAGCAAGGGGCCGTAGTTGGGCGAAGGCTGCGCTGGCTTCAATCTCTCCTGCGAGGGTTCTACGCTTGAGGTCTTCGACGTAGGCGGTGATGGCCAACTCTACGTTTTCGTAGACGACAATACCGGAGGTTTGGCAGGCATAAAGGAATTGGTCCAACTGGACCGCCCGGGATTTGCCCTCCATATCAGCGAGCACCTTGAAGGGTTCCGCATCGTGGTCCTGGTCCAGCATAGACGTAGCCCAATCAACCAATACCTGACCCTCCCAACGGTGTAGGTAGAATTTGCCGAGTGCTATTTGAGCGGATTGCTGAGAAGAAGTCATTAGGATCAGGTTTAAGAGCGTGTCTAAGACATTACTAAAGAGTAAACGATTTAACGAGTGGCTTTGGTTCCCTGCTGGTAGGAATTAATTGGTTTGGGGGAAGAGACTTGGTGCCGTTGATCGATACAATCGTAAGCTCGACAAATAAGTCCTTCGCTCGTTGGCCACCGGTCTGGCAAGCCAGCATTGATCTGCCGCCAAGTCGCTCCATCGTCATCAGAATGCCACGCACGGCCATCGTCCGTGCACCCAAAAATCAACTCATCAACGGCCACCGATGGAGTACATTATTACAAGGGACGAACCAGAGAACGCAAAAATGATTGGCCTGAATCAAAAGAAAGCAGGCAGCAGACAATTAGAAAACGAAGTATGAAGTTACTTTAGGGGCGAAATTAGGCCTAATTTCATACCTCAGCCTTGTCCTGATTGATCTTCCTAGACACTATGTCAACTACACCATCCAACATGATTAATCAGATGCTCGATGATTTGGACGATTTACTGCCCAATCTTTCCGTCAACTGTGTCATTTTCCGATTCAATGGCGAAGAACTTATGTTCCCTGCCTCCCGCGCTGTTTTTAGCGATGCGCTGGTAATTCCAGGCGCCTTCATTAGGCGTCATGAAAACATTGATGAGGCCGCCATTCGGTCTTTACAAGAACAGATTGGACAAAAGGATATTATGGTCAGCCAATTTGCCACTTTTGGCCTGGCAAGTCGAGACTTCAGTCAAGATTTCGAAGCGATGGAGGTTGGTCGTTTGCCTAAAAAAATCGTTGATTGGATATCTCAGCGGTTTGTGACGATTGGATACTACAGCGTGGTCAGCGAAGAAAACACAGAACTTAAGTTGTTACCTCCATTTTACGAAACGAGTTGGATACCAGTAGACCAGGCAGGCCATTTAGGAATGGACCACACAGAATTGGTCAAAGAAGCCCTGTCTACACTTCGGCTCGAGTTAACAAGCAAGCCCGTTTTACTAAGTTTTTTACCCAATACGTTCACCATTCCTCACCTGCAACGGCTGTATGAAGCCATTCTTGATCGGCAAGTTGACCGTGGTAATTTCCGGGCGAGGATACTTAAAGCAAAAATCCTGATCAAAGTTGGCAAGGCGACTGAGGGTAGCAGTAATCGTCGGCCAGATTTGTATAAGATCGATAAGGAGGCCTATATGGTGTCTTTGACGGAGGATATTAAGTTGGGATTTTAAGAAGGGGCCGCGGCCAACTAAGTTGGCGTTTATGCTGAGCGGAGCTGAAGTACAGGTGCAAGGTATCGTTAGAAAGAACAAGGTGTTTTCAAACCGGGATTTCCAAAATGGTATCCCAAATCGTACCTTACCGACACACGTTAACTACGCTCATGTCCAACCTCATCAATGCCGACCTCCAGGCAGCTCGCGCGCGCCTCGAAGAGATCATCAAGAACCTGCACGAGCTGACGCTCCGGATTGGGAACGAAGAGATGGCCCAAACTGTCAGCGATCTCCGCAACCGGATTTTCGAGCCCTTCATGTTTGTCATCGTTGGAGAGGTAAAAGCTGGAAAATCCAGTTTTGTAAATGCGCTGTTGGCCACCGGTCAGGAAATTACCAAGGCTGCCCCGCAGCCCATGACGGATACCATCCAGCAAATCCTCTACGGCGAAGAAAGACGGGAGGTTGTTATCAACCCTTACCTGACAAAGATCTTCCTTCCCGTCGACATCCTCCGGGAAATTGCCATTGTTGACACGCCAGGAACCAACACCATTGTTGAGCACCACCAGGAGATCACGGAACAGTTTATTCCCGCCAGCGACCTGATTGTGTTTGTCTTTGAAGCTAAGAACCCCTACCGGCAATCGGCCTGGGATTTCTTTAAATACATCCACAGTGACTGGCGTAAGAAAACCATTTTTGTGCTGCAACAAAAGGACCTGGCCAGCGACGAAGAGCTTCGGGTTAACCTAGAAGGCGTTGCAGAAAAGGCAACCAAAGAAGGCGTTGAAAACCCGAATGTGTTTGCCGTCAGCGCCAAGATGGAAGACAATGGTGACGCCGACAGCGGCTACGCCCCACTACGGGAATACATCGCCGCCAACATCACCGGGGGCAAAGCCCCCGCCCTCAAAATCAACAACTCCATCATCACCGCCCAAACCATCAACGAGCGCATTGCTGATGGCCTGCTCCTGCGCCGCAGGCAGTTCGAAGCCGACTCCCATTTCCGGGAAGACATCCACCAAACACTATTGGAACAAACTGGGCAGAGCAATAAGCAGGTTGACCTGATGATCGAAAACCTGCTCCATACCTACGACAACCTCACCCGAGCCAAGCTCGAAGAGCTTCGTGATGGACTAAGCATCGTTGGCCTAATGAAGCGAAGTTTTTCTTCCACCTTTGGTAAAACACCAAATGCCAAAACCTGGCTCGGCAACCTCGCCAAAGACCTGGAAGAAGACTTGAACGTCAAGCTCCGTGCCCGGTTGGACAATAATGTCTACGACCTGGCCGACAGCATTCAGCAGATGGTTAAGGTCATTGACCTAAAGATTCGCGGTAGTGAGACCATCCTGAAGAATGACCATGGACTGTTCAGCGACATCGCTGAGCGGCGAGAGAATGTCCTCCGTGACCTACAGGATCAGTTCAATCGCTTCGTCTCCAAGACGGAGAACTTTACCGACGAAGATCTCTTCGCCGACAGGGAAAACCTGACGCCAAATTTGGCGGCTGGCGGTGGCATCGCCGCGCTGGGCGTCGTGCTAATGGCCCTGTCTTCTGCCTCCGTTTTCGACATCAGTGGCGGCGTTCTTACCACCGTTGGCGTTCTATTCGCTGGCTTCAGCACCCGTGGCAAACGCAAGCGGATTGTGGATGGCTTTGAAGCCGAGATCCTCGTTGGCCGCAAAAAACTCGCAAATGAGTTGGAAGAAAAGCTGAAGACGTACATCACGACCCTGGGCAAGAAGATAGAAAACAACTTCGCCCGCTTCGACGAAGCGCTGGACCGAGAGGAGAAAAACCTTGCTATTTTAGAAGGGAGCCATGAGGAGATTCGGGAAGAGCTTGGGGTTATGAGTGCTGTTTGATATGCGAATATCAATATGCGATATGTGAATTTTGATATGCGGTATGCGATTTGGCTAACACACGAGAAAGGAGAGATAGGCCGGTTAAAGTAATGGTCGAGGGCCTCTGGCCCGAGATAGTATTGGCTTAGCCAATACTCCTTATGTAGCTACGGAAAGAATTTTCAAGTGCGGTGGGGGCAAAATAAGGCGGTCAAAAATCGTGACTTATTTATTTCCCATCCCTAAAACAGTAAAGAGTGGTAAGTTGAGGTCATATCAGGCTCTACTTTCTACTACAGAAGCAGCACAGATTAAACCCAGGATGACAGAACATTAAAGACCTAAACGTAATTTAGCCTTTATAAAGTCCAATCATCATGAAAGCCACCCCCGCAAGAACCTCAAAATTAGACCACGTTCGTCAACACAAGTTCGACCTAGTCGTCATTGGTGGCGGTATCACCGGTGCTGGCGTAGCACTTGATGCCGCCAGCCGAGGCCTCGACGTTGTCCTTATTGAACGAAATGACTTTGCCTCCGGCACCAGTTCAAAATCGACAAAATTGATACACGGCGGACTCCGGTATTTGAAAAACCTGGAGATTGCTTTGGTTCGGGAAGTAGGACAGGAGAGAGCAGTGGTTCATGAGATTGCGCCGCACCTTGTTCGGCCCGAAAAGATGTTACTCCCGCTAATTGAAGGCGGTTCACTTGGTAAGCTAACGACCAGCATGGCCCTGTGGGTTTATGACTTCCTGGCCGACGTTGAAGGCGATGATAAGCGGGTGATGCTTACGAAGGAAGAGACAATGGAATATGAGCCGCTGGTGCGGACGGACATCCTGAAAGGCGGCGGGTTTTACGCTGAATACCGGACGGATGATGCACGGCTTACGATTGAGAACATCAAGACCGCCGAGAAGCACGGTGCAACTGCACTGAACTACGTTGAAGCCACCGGCTTTGTCTACGACGATGACAAGCAGATTAATGCAGTTATGTGCAAAGACCGGTTCTCCGGCGAAGAAATCACCGTCAATACGGAGCACGTCATCAGTTCTACGGGCCCATGGGTTGACGACCTTCGGAAGGTAGATAAGTCGATGACCAACCGGGGCGTTTTCCTTTCCAAAGGCGTCCACATTGTTGTTTCCCGCGATCGTTTCCCGCTGAAGCATGCCTGCTATTTCGACGTTGAAGATGGCCGGATGCTGTTTGCCATTCCCCGTTTGCGATGTACCTATATTGGAACGACAGATACGCCTTACAAAGGAGACCCTAATGCTATTCCTACCTATAAAGAGGACGTTGAATACCTACTAGAAGCGACGAATAAGACCTTCCCGACGGTTGACTTGGTGATGGGCGACGTTGAGTCCAGTTGGGCTGGCGTTCGTCCGCTAATCTATGAGGAAGGTAAATCTGCTGGCGAAATGAGCCGGAAAGATGAAATCTTCGAATCCGATTCTGGCCTGCTTTCCATTGCTGGTGGCAAGCTTACGGGGTACCGTAAAATGGCTGAACGGGTAGTTGACCGCCTTGGCAAACAGATGAAGGACGATGGCAAAAACTTGACCGACACAACGACCAAAGAGATTGAACTTACTGGTGGGCCATTCAAGGATTTTGCAGACGTTTTGTCCTACGAAAAAGAGATTGCTGGCCAGCTTGAAGCTGCCAGCCTGACGGCCGACCGTGCCGCCTACCTAGTGAGCAATTACGGGAAGCAGACTCCGGCCATTATCGCGGCGGCCCTGAAGCGTTCCGAAGGAACGGATGTTGGTCGCCTTGCCGCAGCTGAAGCCGCCTGGTGCATCGAAAACGAATTGGCCCTCTACCCTATCGATTGGATTGAACGGAGGAGCGGCCGGCTGTATTTCGACATGCCGAGCATTGTGCCGGTGCTAGAGGAAGTACTGGCGGTGTTCGCTGAGGTTTACGGCTACACAGATGCGGAACTTGACGCCCAGCGGGCGGAGGTTCATGCTGCAATGAAGTGGGTGAGTGAGTTTAAGAGTGCTCCGGCGGAGTAGACTTTATCTAACTCCCCGCCAAAGCGCGCTCCAAACTCGCTTCCCAAACGGCATAAGCCTTTTTCAAAGCTTCTACATTGTTCCCTGGCTCAACGACTTCGAGGACTTCCTGGCGGCCAACGGCCGCACCTAAATTCTCAGCGAGGCCAACGGCCACGCCTGCGGCCAGTGCTGCCCCAACGGCGCCGGTCGTATTGTGTACTTCAATCCGCGCACCGGTGAGCGTCGCAATGGTTGAAGAGAAAACGGCACTTTGAAACAGGTTGTCGTTACCAACCCGGATGGCTGATAGGTCGACACCCAATTCCTTCAGCACCTTCATACCGTAGACGAAAGCGAAGGCGATGCCTTCGAGGCCGGAACGAACAAGGTGTGGCCGGGCGTGGCGGTTCAGGTCGAGGTTCAGCAGGTGAGCGCCAACGTTTTTGTTGCCGAGCATACGCTCCGGGCCGTTGCCGAAGGGCAGAAAATGAAGCCCGTCACAGCCAACGGGAGCTGATGCTGCCAAGGTTTCCATATCGCCGTAGCCGACGTCTTCTCCCAAGATATTCTTGATCCAGCGGTGCAGAATTCCTGCGCCGTTGATGCAGAGCAGTACGCCGATTCGAGGAGCATCGCCGGTGTGGTTAATGTGGGCGAAGGAGTTGACGCGCTGGCCGGGGTCGAAGGCGAGGCGGTCGGTTACACCGTAGACGACGCCGGAGGTGCCGCCGGTGGCAGCGACTTCGCCGGGAGACAAGACATTAAGGCTTAGGGCATTGTTGGGCTGGTCGCCAGCCCGGTAGCCGATAACCGTGCCAGCTTGCAGGCCGAGCTCTTTGGCCGCAGCTTCGGTCAAAACACCTTGGTGGCCGACGGCGGGTACCCGCTTGGGAATCATGCTTTCGTCGAGGCCCATTTCATCGATGACGATGTTGGCGAGTTTGTCTTCGGCGAAGTCCCAAAACACGCCTTCACTGAGTCCGGTGACGGTCGTAGAGGCCTTTCCCGTCATGCGAAGAGCGATGTAATCGCCAGGGAGCATGGCATATTTAGCCTTGGCGTAGTTGGCCGGTTCGTTGTCCGCGACCCACTTTAGCTTGGAGGCGGTGAAGTTCCCTGGGCTGTTCAGACAGTGTGTCAAACAGGTATCGGAGCCGATGGATTGGAAGGCTTTGTTGCCGGTTTCGACGGCGCGGCCGTCGCACCAGATAATGCTGGGCCGAACGACTTTGTGGTCCGCATCAACCAGTACCAAACCGTGCATCTGGTAGCCGACTCCCACTGCTTTGATGTCCTCACTTTGCACCTGCGTCCTCGCCAAAATATCTTGGGTTGCCGCCACCACATATTTGTACCAGTCTTCGGGATCCTGTTCCGCCCAGCCGGCTTCCGGAGCATCCATGCCCATCTCGGTGTCGGGGGCAGTGACCCGGGCCAATACTTTGCCCGTTTGGGCCTCCAAAAGGGCTGCTTTAACTGATGAAGAACCGATGTCGT
>JBLIGS010000150.1:0-7392 GCA_047637095.1 Neolewinella sp.
GCGATGACACCAAGGAGTTTCAGGCTTCGTAGCCAGTTGGTGGAATCTTTACGCTCAAGCTGATCATACAAGTCCATGGCTTCTCACCATAAACGCCAACTACATTGGCCACGCCCAGCAAATAATCCTGCCTTATCCCAAAATATTTACGCCGCCACCATTGCACATGTCCCAGTTGTTTACGTTGTTACAGCATCTAACCATTTCCAAGACCATTTACTATGAAAAAGACCTACCGCCGCGAGCCCTTTTGGTACAAGGACGCCATCATCTACGAACTCAACATCAAGGGCTTCTACGACAGCAATGGAGACGGTATTGGCGATTTCGCCGGTCTTGAAAAAAAATTGGATTACCTCGAAGACCTCGGCGTAACTGCCATCTGGCTCCTCCCCTTCTACCCCAGCCCGCTGCGGGACGATGGGTACGACATCCAGGACTACTACAACGTCGCCGACCGTTACGGCAACCTCGACGATTTCAAACGGTTCCTCGATGCCGCCCACGACCGCGGCCTGCAGGTCATCACCGAACTGGTGATCAACCACACCTCGGACAAGCACGATTGGTTCGAGCGCGCACGCCGCGCGCCAATTGGAAGCCCCGAACGCGACTACTACGTCTGGAGCGACAGCGATAAAAAGTGGCCCGATGTCCGGATCATCTTCACCGACACCGAAACCAGTAACTGGACCTGGGACCCCGTTGCCAAACAATACTACTGGCACCGCTTCTTCAGCCACCAGCCCGACCTCAACTTCGACAGCCCCGACGTCCAGCGGGAGATCATCGAGGTCCTCGACTACTGGATGAATATGGGCATCGACGGCTTCCGCCTCGACGCCATCCCTTACCTCTTCGAGCGGGAAGGCACCAACGGCGAGAACCTGCCGGAGACACACGAATACCTCAAAAAGCTGCGGACGCACGTCGACGAGAACTACGACAATGTCTTGTTCCTGGCCGAGGCAAACATGTGGCCAGAAGACAGCGCCAGCTACTTTGGTGACGACGACGAGTGCCACATGAACTACCACTTCCCCCTCATGCCACGGATGTACATGAGTGTGAAGCTGGAAGACCGTTACCCGATCACGGACATCTTCGACCAGACGCCAGAAATTCCGCCCAACTGCCAGTGGGCCACTTTCCTACGTAACCACGACGAGCTGACGCTGGAGATGGTAACCGAGGAGGAACGGGACTTCATGAACAACGTCTACGCTGAAGACCCAAAGGCGAGAATCAACGTTGGTATCCGGCGGCGCCTCGCGCCGCTGATGGACAACGACCAGGACAAAATCAAACTGATGAACGTCCTGCTCATGAGCCTCCCCGGCACGCCCGTACTTTACTACGGCGACGAAATTGGGATGGGCGACAACATCTACCTCAAGGACAGAGACGGCGTTCGGACGCCGATGCAGTGGGACAACAACCTCAACGCCGGCTTCAGCGAAGCCGACCCGCACAGCCTGTACATGCCCGTCATCCAAAACACGGAGTACAGCTACCAGTGGGTCAACGTTAAGCGCCAAGAAGCCAACCCTAATAGCCTGCTTAATTGGACCAAAGAACTCCTGGCTAACCGCAAGGCCCACAAGGTATTTGGCCGGGGCAGTCTAAAATTCCTTGATCCGGAAAATCCTCACCTCTTGGTCTTCCTTCGGAAGTTTGAGCAGGAGACGATCCTGGTCGTAATTAACCTCAGCCGGCATGCGCAGGCGACGGAGCTGGAATTGGCTGACTTTGCCGGCGCACAGCCCCGCGAGATCTTCGGCGGAAGCACCTTCCCCCAAGTAGGTGAAGGCCCCTACCCCATCACCATCGGCCCACTAAGCTACTACTGGCTACAACTGGAAACTGACCGCCACCTTGGCGTCGATTACCGCAACCTCAGTTCTTCGAGCCTGAATGTAATTAGCTTAAACGACCTGCTCACCCGCAACAACCAGAAAAAATTGTCGACGAGCGTTCTTCCCCCCTACCTAGAAAACGTTGGCTGGATGGGAGAACATAGAACAAATATTGAGTCCGTTAAGGTGTTGAACTTCCAACTTACCTCCATCGGTGAAGAGACCTTCGGCTGGCTACTGATGAAGCTTACCTACCGGAAGGGAAGTCCGGAAACGGTCCAACTGCCGGTTGCCTTTGCTCCGTTTGACGGAGAGTCACAGGACAAAGAGGAGGTCATCTCTTTGGTCGACATCGGCGGTGAGATGATGGTGATGTACGACGCATTATACAATGCCAACTACCGGGCCAGCGTAGTTGAAGGCAAGAGTTTTGATGCCGACGTGGCTGCCTTCCGCCTTCAGGCAAATGAAGAGATGCAATCGGCAGAAAAATCGACTGTCAATATCCGCCACTCCGGTACGGAATACGCCCTGTTACAAAGCCCGGGACTAAACGTTAAGTTTTACCGCCGACTGGGGGTTGAGCCGTCACCAGACCTGGAAACAAAGAGCCTCCTGACCGCCAAAGACTTCGCCGCTTCGCCGAAGGTGCTTGGTAGCCTACATTATAAGCCTAACGGTAAAATGAACGCTACGCTCGCCATCTTCGAACGGCGGTTGGGCGAAGACACCACTGGAGCTGGCTACGTACACAACGAACTAAGAACGTTCGCCTCGGACCTCGTGCAAAAGCTGGAACAAACGGCTGATTTGGAAGCCAACATTTCGGACCTTGTTGACGGAAACTTCGTTGGTAAAATCCAGGAACTGGGCCAAATCATCGCTACCTTCCACCAACTGGTGAACGGTGAAAAGGCCACGCCGAACTTTTCCACAGAGGCAATGTCACTGCACTACCAACGAAGCGTTTACGCTGGCTTGAAAGGAGATGTTCGGGAAACCATCACCCTCCTCAAAAAGCATTTTCCGCAGTTGGACGTCGATGCTGCAGGGTTGGCAGAAGCCATCATTGCGCAGGAAGGGAACATCCATACCAAACTAAAACGGATATACGACCACAAACTGGAGTCGGACAAAATCCGGATTCACGGAGACTTTACACTGGAACAGGTGGCCCTGTCGGGCGGCAAATTCCTGATCAAAAACTTTGATGGCGACCCGGACCTTCCGTTTAGCCAGCGGCGCCTACGCCGCAGCCCGGCGAAGGACCTGGCTAATTTGATGCGGAGCATCAGCTACGCAAGTGGCCTTGTCCTCGAAGAACAGTCTTCAGACCTGGACAACGATGTGGCCGACCGTTTGGAGATCTGGCTTCGCCAGGCCAGCGACCACCTTTCGTCCGCCCTTGTCTCTGCCTACCAAGAAGAAACTGCCGGCAGCCGGCTTTTACCTGCGGATGAGACGGACCTTACGGTTCTGTTGGATGCCTTCCGGATAGAAAAATCACTGCAGGAATTGCGGTATGACCTTCGATACCGGATTGGACAGGTGAAGATTCCGTTACGGGGGCTGTTGGGGCTTTTAGAATAGGTGCGGGGCTCGGGTTGCGAGGTTGCGGGTTGCGAGGTTGCGGGTTGCCGTCGTTATTGGCGGCAGCCTTGCTAGGTTGGAGTAGGTGCTGGGTGCGAGGTTGCGGGTTGCCGTCGTTATTGGCGGCAGCATGGTCAAGCTCCCGAGGAGCGCTTCTTTTAGCATGGGGTGGAGGTCCGTAGGACTGGAACCCTATATTTTCGTTGCAGGAGGCGAGAGCCATCTTCTACCTTCTTTCTTCTTGGGCGCGGGCGCAGGTGCGGGATTTTGTTTTATGGCGATGGAGGGAGCGAGTTTACAAAATCTCCTTGGCCACTAGTGTTGCGTCAAGTTTGATTTTGTGCACAAGGTGCTGGTAGATTTTTTCAGTTGGTAAGGCGCTCAAACCGGAGCTTAGCCGTAGCTAAGGGACGCAGCCAGATGGGAAAAGATGCCGCAGATTGTGCCAATTTTAAACTTGACGCAGCACTAGATACTGAACCAAATCAAGGCCGGATACCTACCGCCGCACAAACTTCCCTGTTCGCCTCCTCTTTCCAGGCTCTAAAACCTTATAAAAGTACAGCCCAGACGCTAAGCTCCTTACATCCACCCTTCCCGAAACGTCTATCGGTAAAGATAAAACAGCACGGCCGTCAATGGTAAAGGCCTTAAAGACCGTTGCCTGCCCGCTGCTACCCAATTGAAGAAAATCTGAAGTAGGGTTCGGATACACTCGCTCAGGCGAATATTCAGTTGGTTCTTCCGTGTCAACGATCAAATTACAAGGAGGAGGAGGACCATTGGTATAAACATAGTTTAAATAATAAGCTGGCAATGTATCTTTTAAATTAGATGAACCCTCCACCGGTAAGACCGCATAAGAACGCCAATCAATATCAATCCCCGTAGGTGTATCCAAGGGATAGAAGGTTTTACTACTGTCACTGCCTACGCAGGCATAATCTATACCAGGAGGTATGTTATTACTCCACCATTCGCTAATAAGTTCTACAGAAAAAGAATTGACTATGGCCGTTGACATTAAACAACCGATGTTCTCTTCTCTGCGAAATTTTTGTGGGTCCCAACTTATAGTTAACGGTGGATGAGCAACGTGGGCCACAAAAGCAAATGTTTCTGAGCCTCCGTTCCAATCGCAAGGGAAGGGACCAAAATCTGTTAATTCATAGTGTAGGATCCTTGTTTTTCCAAAATAACGAACAGGCTCAGCAAATTCTAAATTTTCAGCTCTCGTAACACGCACCTCAAAAACGCTGTCATAAGGCACATCAATCAAGTTCTCTTCACCAAAAGATGGATTTACTTGGTCATTTATTGTGTGTGGTGACCCTCCGATATACACCGTATCTCGGTTACCAACAGCATCTTCGAAATAGAAGGTTAAATTATACAGTATAGAGTCATTACCCTGAGCACTAAGTACGGAAGATGAGCCAAATAAGAAGCAGGCTATTAAAAAAAATAATCGCATAATTTGTTAATTTTTTGCAATACGCCTCAAGTGCACCTCGTCACCGGCTTGTATGACAATGTAGTTGACGCCTTGTTTCAGGTTTGCATTACTGAATTGGACAGGTAAGGATTCCGATGCAGGGGTTGTTGGAGGTGCTTGAGTAGGCAGTAGTAGGTAGGCATTAGGCTCCGCATTTTGGAGTGTGATAGCTCGCTGCGCTCGTTTTTGGCACTAAGAATATTAAGTAAGGAACTAAGCGCCAAACGCTTAGCGAGAGTCCAGCAAGACGAGATAGCGGATGGCATAGTCCCTAAGGGTTCTGGTCGTTAGGTCTAGGGTGGTCTTAGCGGACCACAACCCCATACTCCGTCAGCAACCCCACCAGGCCATTAGTGCTGAACTTGGCCCCACGAATCCGATTATCTTCCGGAGAGAGGCGGTAGTTGTAGGCGGAGGTAAAGTCTGCCTTGCGGAGGTCTGTCCGTTCAAAAATGGCGCGGTTAAGGTCGCAGTTGTTAAAGTTGACACCTTGGAGGTTGGCGCCGGTGAAGTCTGTTTCTGGCAGTTGGCATTCGGTGAAGGTGCACTTTCGAATATCTCGGTCCCGAAAGGTGGCGAGCTCGAGTCGGCAACCGGTAAAGTTGATGGCAAAGAGAAATTTTCCGCTATCATCAAAATGAATACCCAGTAGTTTGCAGTTCTCAAAGTCAACGGTTTTGAAGGCCGTTTCATTTACCTTGGCATTACTCAGGTCGCAGTCGCTAAAGGTGCAGTCTACAAAGACCAAGCCAGATAGGTCCGTTCCTGCTAGGGAGCAGTTCTCGAAGTTGCAATTGTCGTATTCACCGGAGGCGAGTTCGGTAAGGCCATTGAAGGTTTCGTCGGTATGGTAAGCCATGTTGGTGTTTTGGTCAGTTGGTATTTTGGACTGCCGCACAAGGTAGTGTTGACATTTTGGTATTTTGGGCGTATCTCGCAGTAACCAACAAACCAACTATGTGGATCTGTCCCAAGTGTAAACGTCCCTTCCAAACGACCAATCAGTCGCATTACTGCCAGGAGAAGACCATCGATGAAATTTTTGATGGCAAGCCAGACAATGTCCTAATGGCCTTTGACGACGTTTTACTGGCGACGGCGGACTGGGAGCCGAATGTGATTACTGCGGCCCGAAAGGCCATTGTATTTTCCAACATCCGCGCCTGGCTGATCGTCCGGCCATTAAGCAAGGTTCTCGACGTAAGTTTTTATACCGATACTCCGCTGGCGGGTGCCGTTTTCCACAAGTCTAATGTCACCATGAAAGGAAGTAAAAAATTCATGCACACCATTCGATTGACGGGCCCAGATGAGTTGACCCCAGAAATTCTGGACGTGATCAAAAAGGGGTATGATTATGCTATGCGGTAGATGAAAAAATAAGGATGCCAGCCTCATCGGGTAAGCATTAAACTCGGCGAAGCCGACATCCCTCCATCTGAGAATACTCTTTCTTCGGGCGCGTGCCCTGCTTATAAAAACCATCCTTGCACACGTTCGGCTTCGCTCAGTGACCGCCTGCGTCCGCGGCCCCTACTCCCCTTGGCGCAGGTAAACATTTCCATAGGGCGCTTCGCAGCTAACCTTTGCTCCACCCTTGCCTATTTTCCCCACTACCCGTTGGTAGAATTCCTTCTCCTTACTGGCATCAGTATCCATATCGATAGTAAGGTCGGTAAGCAGTTCACCATATTCCGTTACCAGGTGCAAGTCCACGGGTTCGCCGGCAGGCAATGTCACGTCAACAGCACCATAGTTGCTGTAAAGCTCAATGGCCGAAATGGCCGTTCCCTCTTCATAAATAACGTCGACGGCCCCGTACTTCGCCCGGGCACTCACTAAGCCAGCAACGTTCACCACCCGGATGCCGCCATACTCTGTTTCAACGGTCACTTTAATGCCGGCGGGGACAATAACCTTCAGCGTAGCATCCAACAAAATACCGTTAAACGTTCCCTCTCCTCCTTTGCGACCGCTCGTAATCGTATTACCTGACTTGTGCGGAAATTCCCGCTTTAGCGTCTCCGCCGTCGGCCGTAATTCACGGATAGTTAGAATACCATTTGACCTCTCAATTGATAGTTTACGCAGTTCCTCTCGGTCTTCACCGTCAACCATTAAGTCGTGCTCTACGCTAACTTGGCCCTGACCTCCAGTCAGCACTTCCACCGAGCTAAAAGCCGCATAAATGTGTACAGCACGAGCGCCGTCAAGGTCAATTTGCTGTTGGTCCGTTTGGGCAAAGGCAAAGAGTGGGAGGGCCACCAGGAGGAGGCTAAATATGAATGATCGCATTGGAATAGGTTTTTTAGTCGGGGTTGCGGGTTGCGGGTTGCGGGTTGCGGATTGCGGATTGCGGATTGCGGATTGCGGATTGCGGATTGCGGATTGCGGAAAATAAATTTCAAAGCTTGACAACACTATTACTTATGGATAATCGGGGGTTTAGTT
>JBLIGS010000151.1:0-7391 GCA_047637095.1 Neolewinella sp.
CCTTTTGTACCTTTTCTTTGGCAGATTCTAAAGTGAAGGGTGGGAGGGGGAATTTTTTTTCGGAGGAACTCATGGTTAGAGTTGATTGATGTGCTAACCAGAACATCCCTGTCCAGTCGGAGTTAACGGATTTCCCTGATCAGATAGTCGTTAAACGTCGTTGCTTGCTTTTCTGTGGCCTGGCGAACGGCAAAGGGAAGCCCAATGAGGCTAGTGCAGCTTAATAGGATAAAAATATTGCGGTAAAGGCCGAATAAGAATATGATGATCCATAAAACGGTGCAGAGGGCAATGACAACGAAAGTCATGGTGTGATTGGCCTTGGCTCTGACTTCATTTACGTGTAAGTCTACTACTTGATGGCAATGGGAACAGTTGGCCTTAAATCGTTCTCCTTTCTCCTTTTCAAGTTCGACCCGATCGGGGGCAAAGGTTCTGATTCGAGCGCTTTCATGGCAGTTGGGACAGGTGAAATATTTCAAGGTCATGTCCAAAAATACAGGTTTAACCACTGCCTACCTACCTTGCTCCTAAATCAATCCCGTGCACCTGCGTCCGCGGCCATGCAACAATCCACCCCGTTGTAGCGTCCTTATTGCCCAAGTCAAAGTGGTTTGAGAAATTATCGCTTGCTATCGCGGCTCCTGACATCGTTAAAAAGCCTCTCCAACGCTAAGGCGTTTTCTACGTTTTTTGCCTCATCAGGAACCACGCTAGCGGCGCACTAATCCTCCCCAACCACTTTGGCTTTGGCATTTTATTCAAACTACCCTTTTCCAAATGCGAAATACCCTTACTCTTTTTGGCCTCCTAGCGATCTTGTTTGCCTTCGGATGCTCCACCACTAAGCCAGCAACGGTCGAAGCCCCCATCGTTATGGAAGTCCGTAACCTGGACACCATGACCGTCACGCCAGCTGCAAATGGCATAATTGACGACGTGGAAATTCCCCTTCCGCCGACCATCCCCAACGAACGCCCAGTCTACTACGGCGCTTACGAACGGACCCACGACCTGATCCACACCAAGCTTGACCTGCGTTTCGACTGGGCCAAAGAACAGGTGATCGGTAAGGCGACCCTGACGCTGGCTCCCATCTTTACCCCCAGCGGTGAACTCGTTCTCGACGCCAAAGGCTTCGAATTCAACTCCATCAAAACCGCTAGCGGTAAAACACTGAGCTACGACTACGGTGGCGACAAGCAACAGGTAACCATCGCCCTGGACCGCACGTACAAAAAAGGAGAGGAGTACATCCTCGTCATCGACTACACGGCCATCCCTGCAGAATCCGGCGGCTCCGCCGCGATTACTTCCGACAAAGGTCTCTTCTTCATCAACCCACGAAACGAAGATGCAGACAAGCCCCGCCAAATATGGACGCAGGGTGAAACGGAAAACAACAGCCGTTGGTTCCCTACCATCGATAAGCCAAACGAGCGGTGTACCCAGGAAATGTACGTGACCGTTGAAGACGGTTTCGAAGTACTGTCCAACGGTACGCTGGTGAATAAAACCGGCAACAGCGATGGCACCCAGACTTTCTACTGGAAGATGGACCTACCCCACGCCCCTTACCTCTTTATGCTCGCCATTGGCGAATTCGACATCGTCGAAGACGAGAAGTGGAACGGCATTCCAGTAAACTACTACATGGAAGATGGCTGGAAAGAGCACGCCAAAGCCATCTACCCTTACACCCGGGAAATGCTGTCTTTCTTCAGCGACGTGACCGGTGTTAACTACCCGTGGCCGAAGTACAGCCAGGTGGCCGTTCGGGACTTCGTTTCTGGCGCGATGGAGAATACCTCCGCCGTTATCTTCGGCGAGTTCATGCACGGTACCAAGCGCGACTTGATTGACGTGGAGACCAACGAAAAGATCGTTGCCCACGAAATGTTCCACCACTGGTTCGGTGACTACGTTACCTGCGAAAGCTGGTCTAACCTCACCCTCAACGAAGGCTTTGCCAACTACAGCGAGTACCTCTGGATGGAGAAAAAGCACGGCCGTGATGCTGCCGACAACCACATGATGGGCGAACGCAGCGGTTACTTCGGCAGCGTTAGCCGTGGCGAACCCCACGAATTGATCTGGTACGACTACGACGACAAAGAAGACATGTTCGATGCCCACAGCTACAACAAAGGTGGCTCCGTATTGCACATGCTTCGGGGTTACCTCGGCGACGATGCCTTCTTCTCCAGCCTCAAGTATTACCTGACGGAGAACCAGTACTCTCCGGTAGAAGTGGACGAACTCCGCATAGCCTTCGAAGAAACCACAGGTAAGGATCTTAACTGGTTCTTCAACCAGTGGTTCCTCAGCGCCGGGCACCCAAAACTTAGCCTGACGACGGAGTACGCCGACGGCAAAGTGATGCTTACGGTTGAGCAGACCCAGGACACTGAGAACAATGTCCCCGGCGTCTTCCGCCTCCCAACCCAGGTGAATATCTATAACAATGGCAACAGCACGCCGACGGTCCACGACATCGTTGTCGACCAGCGTAGCCAAACCTTCACCTTTCCCGTTTCCAGCAAGCCCGACGTTGTCATCTTTGACCCGCGTCACGACCTGTTGGCACAGTACGACTACGAGAAAACGGCCGAAGAACTGGCCGTTCAATTCCGCAATGCCCCTACGGTAATTGACCGTGTCTTGGTGCTCCAGCGGATGTCTCGTAAGGACGCCAGCGAAGCCAAAGTGGCAACCATGACGGCGGCCCTTAGCGACCCGTTCCACGGCGTCCGCAACACGGCACTCCAGGGCATCGATGAAAACGTCACCGAAGCACAGAAGGCAATGGTCCTCAAGCTGGCTAAGATGGATCCACATTCTCAAGTCCGTGCCGGCGCCTTACAGCTTTTAGCTGCCATGGAAGCTCCGGGCGTAGAAGAGGCTGCGAAGATGGCTTTGTCTGCACGGTCCTACGGCGTTATCGCTGCCGGTCTTGGAATCCTGAGTGAAGTCAATCCTGACCTCGCTGCCACTGAGGCCAAGAACCTTGAGAAGGTTGACAACAGTGAAATCAAGTCTGCCCTCGCAGGTATCTACGCCAAAGCTGGCGATGTAAGTAAGTTGCCCTACTTTGAAGAGCAGATGAAGGACATCGACGGTTTTTCTTCCGTCGGTCTCTTTGGTAGCTACGGCGAACTATTGGCAAAGGCTGGCCCAGAGAAGATGGAAGCTGGTATTGCAATGCTCAACACTGTCGGCCTAGATCAAGGAACCAGCCCATGGCGCCGTCTCGCTGCGACTAAGACGATTCATGAAATCCGCGAAGGCCTCAAGGAGGCTGGCGGAACCGAAGACAAGGTCGCTATGCTCAAAACCTTGATCGACAAAATCAAGGAGATGGAGACTGTTAGTGATCTGACGCAGATTTACCAGCAGTACGGGAACTAGTGGGCCAGCCAGTAAGTTTCGTTGCCCAAAACTTGATCTTTTGCCCGCTGGCGTCACAAAAAATAACTTCCGTAGCTACGGCTATGCAAGTGATTTTTCGTTTAGCCAGCGACCAAAATATCTTCGTTTTTAGCTAACGAAACTTACTGGCCAGCCCACTAGTAAGCAGTATGGTAGACGGTAGATTGTAAACCATACTACTGACTACAATCTAAGTAAGTACTCAAGCAAAAAGAACTAGTTCTTAAAACCAGGTGCACCTCGGCTGCGCTCAGTGGAGTCCGGAGCCGAGGCGATTTAGTGAATAGTTCTTTCTGCTTAGGTACTTACCGACTACCATACTACAAGACTAACCTCCCGCGTTATCTTTGCAAGTATTAACCAAGCGCGACGATTCAAGTGATCGTCGCGCTACTTTTTTGCATATGCCTCAGCTACGCTTTTTCTCGTTTTTTGCCCTTCTGGTTCTCCTCGTTCCCACTTCTGCCAACGCCCAGTTGGAGATGCGTGGTCTTGAGATTGGCCCCTGGGTTGGTGCTTCCATTTACTTGGGAGACCTGAATACCGATTTTCGCCTCGATCGGCCGAATGTCGCCGGAGGCTTCGCCGCCCGCTACAACTTCAACCACCGTCTGTCTGCTCGCGTAAGCGTCAACTACGGTAAGATTGAAGCGTACGATAGCGACAGCGACAACCCATTTGAGCTAAACCGGAACCTGAGCTTCGAGTCGACCATTCTAGACGGAACTGCCCAGTTTGAATTTAACTTCCTGCCGTATTTCCACGGCCACAAGGAGTACTTCTTTACGCCCTACGTCTTTGCTGGCTTGTCCGTCTTCCGCTACGAGCCGAAGGCCTTGTCTGCCAACGGAGAATTGGTTTCTCTTCGGGAACTGGGAACCGAAGGACAGCTCCGGGGCGAGGAGTACCTCGTCATTGGTAGCGCACTGACTTACGGCCTTGGCTTTAAATGGGACCTCAGCTACGAAATTAGCATGGACGTCAACCTCGGCATCCGGAACGCGAACACAGATTATTTGGACGACGTGAGTACCTCTTATCCGGATGCATCGGATTTGGAGCGCCAGCGGGGGCCGCTGGCTTTCGAACTCTACGACCGCGGCCTCATGCGCGACACCGAAGGCGATCGCATTGACCGCGAAGGTGAGCAGCGAGGCGATGACACGGTGAATGATACCTACATCTTCCTCGGCATCGGCATCAACTACTACTTTGGTGACGTGCGTTGCCCAAAGTATGGTGGCCGCCGGCGGTAATGTCTTCAAATTCGTATGTTGGGACCCAAACCACCCACCATGCCATCCACAACCTTCCAATCGCTTACTGAAAAAGGATTTTCTCTCCGCCCCTGGCTGGTCGCCGGCGTCGTGCTGGAACTCCTGATTTTTGGCGCCTGCTACTTTATGTTCGACGATATCGGAGAGGTTTTTCGCCACTCCGCCCGCTATTCCGGGCGCCTCTCCTTATTCATCTACCTCTTTGCATTTTCCTACTTCGCCCTGACTTTTTACGACGATCGTCCGGAGGTAATGGCCAACGTTAAAAAGCTGGTGACCATCTTTTGTGTCCTCCATTTTATCCACTTCAGCTTCCTGGCTACCAACGTCATAATGAACGACATCGAACTGATTCCCTACAAGCTAGCGGGCGGATTCCTTGGCTACCTCATGATCTTGCTGTATCCTTTCTTCATCGACCGGATCAGCAACAAGAAGCTTCACCTCATCTACTTCTACTACCTCGGCCTCGTCATGGTACTTACCTATGTGGCACGGATCAAGGGCGAGTTCGAGGGCGTTACGTCGTGGCCTATTCATTACTTTGGGGCAGGGGTAACGCTGTTGGCGATTCTGGTGTACAGCTATATTATTTTTGCGCGGCCGCCGGTGCAAAGAAAGGACTGAAGAGCAGGGTTTGTGAAACACAGTTGCTTTTTCTGTCCTTCTTGCCACGGAAATGCTTGCAGAGCGGCTCTTTTCTCTCGGCGGTTTAGTTGCCGTCGCTACAACACCTGCAACCTGTAGCTTCGTAACCCGTAACCCAGACTATTGATTGTGAGGAATAATCAATACTTTTCGATTAAGGATAACCTTGCCTCGGCTGTGACGTTTGCAACACCTGCAACACCTGCAACACCTGCAACACCTGCAACACCTGCAACACCTGCCTCTATGAATCCGCCGGATATTTAGAGGAGAAATATCAATATCGAGTAGCGTAGATAAGTACTTAAACCAACCATGACCAAACAATCAACCTTCACCCTCCGCGCCCGCTCACGCGGCTACCACATCATCACCTCGGAAGTCCTTGGTCAGGTGCCTGAGCTTCCCCAGGTTGGTATGCTCCACCTCTTCATCCAGCACACCTCTGCAGCCATCACTATCAACGAAGCCGCCGACCCCGATGTCTTGGTCGACTTCGAATCCGTCTTTAACCACATCATACCCGAAAACCTCCCCTTCCTTGTCCACACCATGGAAGGTCCCGACGATATGCCCGCCCACATCAAAGCGGCCATGATTGGCCACAGCATCACCGTCCCCATCACGGATGGCGAGCTGAACCTGGGGACTTGGCAGGGGATTTACCTGTGTGAATTTAGGAATCGGGCTAGTGGTAGGAGGATTGTGGCGACGGTGTACGGTTAGCCTTTATCGATAGTAAAGTATCAATTAACCTGAAACAGCGCATTCGCAAACAAGAACTTCCCTTGCTCCCAAAAGCCCCGGTACAACGGATTATCAACCAGGTAAACGACCTGGCCACGGCCCATGCCTTCCACGCCAAAGACGAGGGTTTCGTTAAGGGATTTGCGTGCGCCGCTTCCAATGAAGCCAGTAGTGAAAGCCCCGTCCCGCATCCGGCCGGCATTAACGCCGTTGTCGAGGTAGTCGTAGGTGGAAGTACCGGTTTTGAGGCTGTAGTAAGCGTTGCCGATACCAAAGCTGAGGGGATAGGTTTCGTCCATCTCAATCCGGACGATGGCGCCGGGGTTGTAGTTGGAGATAAACCGGCGTTCCTGGCCTGCGTAAGGCAGCAGGCGCTCGTCCGGGCCATCCGTTTCTTCTTCATCTTCAGCGTCTTCGCTGTTTTTTTGTGCCAGGCTGAAACTCTCCAGGCGACTTAGGCTACCGTTGGCACTGCCGATGGCAATGAGCTTGCCACCGTCCCGAACCCAGCCGGCCAGCGCTTCTTCGCTGTCACTAAGGCTGTAGCGACCGCTGGGCATGATGAGGATGTCGTAGTCACCGTCGGCGATGCTGCCGATGTTGTCCGGAGAG
Organism: Neolewinella sp.; assembly: GCA_047637095.1. GTDB lineage: Bacteria > Bacteroidota > Bacteroidia > Chitinophagales > Saprospiraceae > Neolewinella. The sequence continues at coordinate 6,714 of JBLIGS010000151.1, forward strand.
AAAATACTGACCGGGTAACCGAGGTCTTGCTCGAAGTAGTACCAGACTTGACCAAATTGGTTGGGGTTGACCCGCTCACCGCCGAGGATGGCGATTTTTGGCGCAGCAACCAATTTGTAATTACTACTGCCAAGGTCGCCTCCGGAGGTACTAAACCCTGTCTCCAGGATCTTAGCATCCACCTTGTGCTTCATCACCAGCGCACGGACGGTAGGAGTGAAGTCTTTAGTCTTCCGGTTATCTGCTCGGGTAATGACGATTGCGCCGGCAGTAAACTGCTGCTGGCCGAAGACGAAGTCGGTCGTTGCTGTCCGCACTTTGATGCCGCTGTTGGCGGCATCCGCCAAGAAGGAAGCTGAAGACAAATCGGTCCACGGAATCACATAAGCGTAAGCATCCGCCAAGTCTTTATCTGCAAAGGGATCTTTGTAGGCCATCATGCCGGCGGCATCGGTCTTAATGTTGATCTTCTGTGTACTGGCGTAAGCATCCAAGCCGTAGGCGAAGGGGACGGACCAGCCGGTGATGTCGTAGGTAACGGAGTCTTCTACCATCACGTCCGGATCAAAAAGAACTTGTGTTAAAACAGATCTAGCCTGGTAGGCACTGATGACGAGGTCGCCTTCGGTAATCTCCGCAGCTACGTTGCCGGTTTCCTGGTAACTGTACATACTGCCG
>JBLIGS010000152.1:0-7377 GCA_047637095.1 Neolewinella sp.
ATGTCTTGCATTCGTTGTAGACACTAGTGCGTCAAGATTGAAGTTGGTGCTAGTTAGAACGCCGGCAGCGCGGTGCTGGACGACCAGCTGAAAGTCGATCATAGCCTTAGCTACGTGAGGTTTTTAGCTGGGAAGTACAGTGCCGCGATGGTAAGTTATAACTGTACCGAACTTTGATCTTGATGCACTAGTATTATGATTTGAAATATAAAGGTGCTCTTCCCTAAGGAGGTTTACCGTCCCTAAAGCCATTTAATACTAATGTATTCGCGGTCACCCAATAGGGGCACCCCATTTAAATCAAAGTGCTTACTGACTTTGTCAAAGAAAGCTATTTATTCGGCCGGTGAAGAACTTCCCGCTTGCTCCAGATCACAACTCGCAGCGGGAGTGGCCGCTCCTTCAATAACAACGCAGAGAGTCAAAAAATGGCCTTTTTCTCCCGAGTTAGCCACTTCTTCCCATCGATCACTAAATGCTTGGCTCTCTTTAACGAGTGTTGTTCTACTGCACTATTTTCTCTGTACGCTAAGGGAATAGGTTCCCCAAATTTGGAAACAGAATAAAGAGATTGTTGGCCTAAGGTTTTTTTACTCTTCCTCAAAATTACCGATCCTGTCCAAATGCAATTCCGTCGTCATCTCTCGTTCAAAGTACATGGGCTGGAAGCGGGCGTTCCAGACGATTTCGTCGTAGAGGTAGGAGTTGTTGATGTGGATAGCCTGGGCGAAGACCTCGTCGTAACCTTCGACCATGATGAGCAGTTCAGAGCGGTGGCGGCAATAGTCGTCTTTGGTCCAGCCGTAGATGGGGCTGTCCTTGGTGATGGGGTGGACGATGGTCCAGTTGAGGGGGAAGAGGGGGACGTAGTCTCGTTCGAGTTCGAGGGGCGCGAAACGCCGCCGATCGCCATCCAACCAAGTCAGTACGACCCGGGCATGAATGTTGATCAGGTGGGTGTCCCGTTGGTTGGCAATCCTGAACTGCAGGCTTTTGTGTTTTTCTTGGTAGGGGGAGATGATTGCCTTTTCGGAAAAGACGATAAGTCGGCTAGGCCGCGCGAAGCGCGCATAAAACAAACCCGTCACAATGGCCAGGGCGATCCAGCCAAAGAGGGCGACGAAGGAGGCCGCAGCATTCGCAGCAATGCCGATCGGTGCCAGGCTTCCATAGCCAACGGTCGTGAAGGTTTGGACGCTGAAAAAGAACGCTCCTAGGAATCGATACCAGAAAGGATCGGTTGGTGATATGTTGGACAAAGAATCGGTTCCAATCAGTAGGAAGACGATGGCGAAAACGACGTTAATCAAAATGTAGGCCAGGACGGTCAGCAAAAGAAACCTGCCCCAACCCATTTCCACCAGGTTTTGGTAGGGGGCGAAGATGGACCTGCCGCGGCGGACGACGTTGAAGGTACCGTCGTTGTTGATAAGGCGGGTGCCTGGTTTGCGGGCGACTTTGTCGCCCAGGCCGAGATCGTTTTCTATGAAGGCCTTTTGGGCCTTCTTTTTGGGTTTGTTGCGGAAGTTGGGGATTTTCATCGGGTTGATAACCGCTATGATGGTGGGGGAGTTTAAAGGTGACGTTCCTTAGTATGACTTCTTGTTAGTTATGCCTGCCGGCGGCCTTCTTTTTTAAGACCAAAAACAAAGCGAAAAATACCTGATTGTTCCGTTACCTGATCACGCATGGGGCCCACAAAGTCTATTTTTCCCGTAAAAATAAGGCCACCACCATCTGCGACGATCGCCCACCAGTGGGTAAAGCCCCTTGTCTTCGCACTACCGTAACGGCCGGACGAAGGCTACTTTCTATAGAACACTGCAACCCACTAGACAGACAGCATTCACTAATTCTCCCATTCAACGATTCCCTCATTATCTTACCGAACCCAACCAAAACCATAATATGACACGCTTCCTCCCCCTGCTCTTATTGCTCCTACTTTGCACCTGCGACCCCGCCCCCAAAGACGGTGGAAGTGTAGCAAGCGGAAAATTCTCCATCCCTTTCGAGAAAATCGAACTGGACAACGGCCTGGAGGTCGTCTTCCACGTCGACAAGTCTGATCCCGTCGTCGCTGTCGCGCTTACAGCCCACGTCGGCTCCGCCCGGGAAAAAGAAGGCCGCACCGGCTTCGCTCACCTTTTTGAACACCTCCTTTTTCTGGAGTCAGAGAACCTCGGCAAAGGCGGACTCGACGCCATGAGTGCCCGCATTGGCGGCTCCGGTGCCAACGGAAGTACGAACAGAGACCGAACAAACTACTTCCAAACCGTCCCTAAAGACGCCCTTGAAAAAATGATCTGGGCCGAGGCCGATAAACTCGGTTGGTTCATCAATACGGTGACCGGTCCAGTACTGGCAAAGGAGAAGCAAGTCGTCAAAAACGAAAAGCGCCAGAGCGTAGATAATCGTCCTTATGGCCACAACGCTTACGTGATCGGTAAGGCTCTTTACCCCAAAGACCACCCTTACAACTGGCAGGTAATTGGCTCACTTGAAGACCTGGATGCTGCAACGGTAGCCGATGTGCAGGATTTTTTTCGACGTTGGTACGTACCCAACAATGTAACCCTGACCATCTCTGGAGACTTTGACCCGGAAGAGGCCAAGGCTTTGGTTAAGAAATATTTCGACGAGATCCCTACCGGTGAACAGGTGGATGATATGGCGCCCCGCCCTGGTAAACTGGTGCAGATCATCAAGCTTTACCACGAAGACAATTTTGCGCGCCAACCCCAACTTACAATGGTTTGGCCGACGGTGGAAAAGTACCACAAAGACGCTTACGCCCTTGATGTGCTGACGGAGTTTTTGACCAATGGCAAGACCGCTCCCTTCAACGAAGTCCTGACCGATGAGCTGAAACTTTCGCCACGGCTTTACGCCTACAACGGTACTTCCGAACTGGCCGGCGAAATGCAATTGGTTGTCCGAGCCTTCGGCGGTAAACCGCTGGATGAAGTTATGGTAGGAGTAGAGCAGGCCTTTGCCCGCTTCGAAGAAAAAGGCATCTCCGAAACTGACCTGCAGCGCATTCTCGCCGGACAGGAAACATCGTTCTACAACCAGTTGTCCAGCGTTGTCGGCAAGGGGTTTAACCTTGCAGAGTACAACATCTTCGCTGGCGATCCCGGCTTCGTTGAGAAAGACATCAAGAACATCCTCGCCGTATCAACGGCGGACGTCATGCGGGTTTATGAAACCTACGTGAAGGGCAAACCCTTCATCGCCACCAGCTTTGTCCCACAAGGAGCCGTCGACCTAGTCTTGACAGGTTCTGAGAAAGCCGACGTCGTGGAAGAAAAAATTGAAGCAGGAGCTGAAGAAGAATTCGACGCTAGTATTGTGGCAGAATATGAGCCGACCCCGTCGTCTTTTGACCGTGCGATAGAACCCGATTACGGCGGAGAGATCGTCACCGTCCCGCCAACCGTTTGGCAGGAATCATTGGACAACGGTCTGAAGGTCTACGGTATTGAAAACGGCGAAGTACCGTTGGTAAACTTTAACCTGACGATCAGCGGCGGGCAACTACTGGAAAGCCTGGAGAAACCAGGCGTTGCCAACATGATGTCTAGCCTGATGGAACGGGGAACGGCGTCTAAGACACCGGCCGAACTCGAAGCGGCCATCCAAAGACTGGGAGCTAACATCAATATTTATTCTAACGTCGACGGTGTCTACATCACCGGTAATACCCTGGCCCGTAACTACGACGCAACGATGGCCTTGGTCCGCGAAATGCTGCTGGAACCCCGTTGGGATGCCGAAGAATTAGACCTGCTGCGCAGCGCTACCTTAAGCAGTCTCGAGGCACAGGAAGCACAGCCTAATGCGATTGCTGGCCGGGAGTTTTCCAAGCTGATGTACGGTACGGATAACATCCGCGCATACGGCACGATGGGTACACCCGCTTCCGTCACCGCCATCACGATGGATGACCTGAAGGCCTACTATACGACCAATTTGTCTCCTTCGGTTTCGAACATCCACGTGGTGGGTGACTTGACCCAGGCGCAGGTGCTGGCGCCGCTGGAAGGCTTGGTCAGCGGCTGGGCGGCGAAGGAGGTTCCTTCCCGGATTTGGGAAATGCCTGCTCCGCCAACGGAGGCAAAGGTTTATTTCTACGATGTCCCTGGTGCGAAGCAGTCTGTGTTGCGGATTGGCCGGCCTGGACCTGCGATTGAAGACCCTGATCATTATCCAGCTCGGGTAATGAACTATATTTTAGGTGGCGGAGGCTTTGCCTCCCGCCTGACGCAGGAGCTGCGCGAAGGCAAAGGATATACCTATGGCATCCGCTCCAATTTCTCTGGGGCCAAGGGCGTCGGCCAGTTCTCCGTCGGGAGTGGCGTGCGGAGCAACGTTACCCTTGAATCTACCCAGGCCATCCGGGACATCATGAAGGAATATCCTTCCACCTTCAGCGAGACAGACCTGGAAACTACCCGCAGCTTCCTGATCAAATCCAACGCCCGCGCCTTCGAAACTGCCAATGCCAAACTTGGTATGCTGCAGAACATGAGCGAATATGGCTGGACTTCTAACTACGTCAACGAGCGGGCCGACATCGTTCGCGGTATGAGCCAGAAGCGGATCGGCCAGTTGGCGGAACAGTACATTAATCCCGACCAGATGTTCTGGTTGGTGGTTGGCGATGCCAAGACCCAGATGGCGCGAATGCGGGAGTTGGGATATGGTGAGCCGGTGCGGTTGAATTAAGGTTTTACGAAAAATGCTCCTGCATTGTCTCCCATAATGAGAAGTAGCTAAGCCGCTTCTTTTCGTCAAAATATTTTACCAACCGGTCGATGGTTGGGCGGAAGCTTTCCAGTAGGAGCTCCTTACTTGCCAGGTTCATGGATTTAGCGAAACTTTTCACGGCGGATTCATGGAAGGCATCGTTGTCTATGTTGAAGTAGCTGATGGCTTCAATCATGACTTCTACGCGGTAGAAATGGAGTTCGATCAGGTCGCGGGCATGGATGGAGACCTCGGTGAAGGACTTGATGATCTTATTCGAGTTGCTTCGGCCTCGTCGAGCTACCCGGTAGCCACGGCCGGGAAAAAAGGCCTTGCGGACGTCCTTCTTGTACTTGTCCAACACCTTGCTGGTGTTATTGCTTAGCTCCAATTTGTAGTATTCCCGAATGACGGGAAAGCGGTCGTAGAGCGACTTCATCTCCTCGCGGAGGTCATCGTCATCGAGTTCTTTCAGGAGGCGGAGGAAGTCGCGTTTCATGTCATCTTTTTTAGGGCGCGGACGCGGGTGCAAGGTAAGGGACGAGGAGCAAGGACCGAAAATGCCTATTGCCCGAACCCTATTCTTCGTTTCCCGGAGGCAACGTTGAAAGACTTTTCCTTGCTGTTGTACAATTCCGATAAGGTCCGTGTCTCCGGAAGTTCCGAAGGCGACTTTACGTCGACCAGGGCCATGGCTTTGTCTTCTGCCAGTTCCTTGAATTCGTAGAAGGCAATCATCCGTCCTTTGCGGAACAGTGCTTGGTCAATCCGGGCAACATCGGTGTTAAAGGTGCAGATGACTTTGATGTTCAGGTAGTCGCTGAATAGCCCGTCCGTAATCTGTAAGATGGTGGAGACAACTGATTTGTTTCCGGATTGATTCCGGGACATGATGACGGACTCTGCGTCTTCAATAACCAGGATAGAATTTTTCTGGGTGATCAGGAAAGTGATGAATTCTGGCTTCAGCATCTCGTCCACAAAGTCATTGGGGATAAAGATGAACTTCTCCTCCATGTGCCGGGCCAGGAGGGTTTTGATGTAGGAGGTTTTTCCGGTTCCGGGAACTCCGTGGAGTAGGATCAGACCGGAGTGCTTTTCTTCGATCGACCGTTGAATTAGGCTGTCAACCTCGGTGAGGTCCTCGTTGTAGTTGCCCTCGAGGTCAATCGTAACCTCATCAATGTCAATGGTCTTCGTCCTGAAATCACCCTTGTTTCTGGACAGCACCCTGAAGACCGGCTTCCGCTTTTTACTGAAGGTATTCCTCAAGTTATTTATCTGTAGAAATACCCATTCTTCTATTTCGCTTTGGTTGTCGAAGTAGAACTGGACGTTGACAATCTCGGCAAACACATTGATTTCGACGCAGAGTCCGTTTGTCTCACTAGCCAAGAAGGCGTAGTCTACATAATCATCACCTTCTTCAATATTGGAATGTTTGGCCACCGTCCAGTCTTTGTAGACTGTTTTGATGTCGTATCCTGCGGTGTCCAGTACCTCATGCAGCTTTGTAAAACTTTCCTTGGGCGGACTTAGCGGAATCTGAACCTTTGCCGTAGAGGGAACCCCTCCGTACCGGACGGTGAAATACCGTTCTGCGGATACATTGTCGTAGGTGTTGTAGGTGTGGATAAAAGACTTTAAGTCAGTCATTCTTACTTGAAATTTGGGTGTGCCGAAGAAAAAGGGGGCTGGTTTTTTTTGACCACCTCTACTGCCATATAGCCTTGTCCTTTGCGGGGGGAGGCAATCCCAAACCATTTGGGTTTGGGTATAGTAGCAAATGAACAACGTTTAAGTCCGAGATAGTTCCACCGGAGGAGATACTGATTTTGGTAAATCTATGCTTCTTCAACTATCGCTTGTACCTGCGTCCGCGCCCAAACACACATTTCCGTAAGCTGGAAGACACGCTCGCTGGACTAGAAGAATAGGGATTTCTTATCTTGGCGGCATGAAATATTTACCCCTGTTATTCGCTTTGCTGTTGCCCTGCTTAACGTTTGCCCAAGGCGCAGAAGTGGCTGAAGACAAAGCCGTTCCCGTCTTCGAAGACGGCGAAGCTCAAATTGTAAAAGCCTTCAAGAAAGAGTCGGACTGGCTCCGACACGACCTCTTCGTCGAGACCGATTTTGATACCGACGGCGACGGTAAAATGGACAGGATGCACGTCTCCGTAACCCGCCCAAAGCAGACGGATACGGAAGGTTTGAAGTTGCCGATTGTCTACGTGTCCAGCCCTTACTTCGCGGGCGTAGCCTCTGGCGGTGATGAACTGTTTTGGGGTGTAAAGAACGAGCTTGGTGAAGCAAGTAAGGACCACGTCCAACCCTCCGTCAAACGGCGGGGCGAACGACCAATCATCTCTAACTCTCACCTCAAGAAATGGGTGCCACGCGGATACATTGTCGTCCACTCTAGCTCGCCAGGAACCGGATTTTCGCAGGGATCACCGACCATTGGTGGCAGTAATGAAAGCATGGCCCCGAAAGCAGTGGTCGACTGGCTCTGCGGCCGGGGAAAAGGCTACACCGAAGCCTCCGGAGGAGAAGAGGTTAAAGCGTTCTGGTCAACCGGTAAAGTCGGTATGACGGGGACTTCCTACAACGGTACCCTCCCACTGGC
>JBLIGS010000153.1:0-7352 GCA_047637095.1 Neolewinella sp.
CCGGCCGAGGGGAAATTTTGCGGACGTTTATGGCCCAATCTCTCGGCAGACGAGTCAACTCCTATCGTCGCGCCTCGGCCGACGAGCGATTTTGCGATTGTCCTGCCTCCCTACTCCCGCCTCTCTACTCCGTACCTTACCTCCCCAATCAAATCGATCTTAATGCGTACCACATTTTTCTCCCTATTCTTCTGCCTCGTTTCCACCTTTGCTTTTGCCCAAACCCAAGTCGGTTCCTCCATTAACGGAGAGGCTTCGGGCGACCGCTTCGGCAGCAGCGTCGATATCTCCACCAACGGCTCCACTGTCGCCGTTGGCGCATGGTTTAACGACGGAGTTGGCAGCAACTCCGGCCACGCCCGGGTCTACGACCTCAGCAATAACAACTGGGTACAATTCGGCGAAGACATTGACGGAGCGTTTTCCAATGATCTTTTTGGGGCCAGTATTGCTCTTTCTGGGGATGGTAACATCGTCGCCATCGGTGCCATCGAAAACGATGGCGCTGCCGTCAGCTCAGGCCAAGTCCGCATCTTCCAGCGGAACGGTTTTGCTTGGGAACAACTGGGTAATACCATCTTTGGCACTGACACCCTCACTTTCGCTGGCATCAGCGTTGCCCTTTCTGAGGCTGGCGACGTCGTCGCCGTAGGAAGCTTCGGCTACAACGGTTACCGGGGCCAAGCGAGGGCTTTTAAGCTGGTGGATGACAACTGGGTTCGCATCGGCTCCCCCATCCGGGGTGATCTGCCTGATGACCAGGTAGGCTTTAGCCTTGACCTTTCAGCCGACGGAGAAGTACTGGCTGTTGCTGGCAGTGCCTTTGGCACTGATCGGCCTGGCCTGGTCCGGATCTTCAGCCAGCAGGACACTGGCTGGCTTCAAGTCGGCCCCAACCTCGTTGGCCAGGTCGGCGGCGAAGGCTTCGGTGAATCCGTTTCCCTCTCAGCCGATGGTAATACCGTTGCCATTGGTGTACCCAACAGTGACGAAGGCGGTGCCGACCGTGGCAATGTCCGTGTCTTCAGCCGCAACGGCGAAAGCTGGAGCCTGCTAGGAGATGAATTGGACGGCCTGGCCGACGCGGATTTCTTCGGAACAAAAGTTGACCTTTCCTCCGCTGGTGACCGACTTGTCGTCAGTGCTCCACTGAATGATGGCGGCGGTAACAATTCGGGCACCGTCTACACCTACGAATTTGATGCCAGCCAGGACCGCTGGCGGCCACTCGGAAACAATATCCAAGGAGAGCTCTTCAGCCGCTCAGGCCTTGCACTCGCCGTAGCCGGCGATGGCAACAGCCTGGTCATTGGCGCTCAATTCTTGTCTAACGACGAAACCAACGCCGGCCAGGTTCGGGTCTACGACCTCAGCGAACTGACGGGCATCCGGGTAGTAACGACGGAGTCGGCAGAGATGTCTGTCTTTCCCAACCCCGCCTCCGGCGGCGAAGTCACCGTCACCGTCCCCACAGCGTATACCAACGGTACGCTGGAATTGTATTCTTCCCTCGGCCAACTCATCGCCCGACAGCCGGTCCAACAGGGCGGCCTAGCAACCGATGGCCTCGCCACAGGAACTTACCTGCTGCGGGTAAGCTTTGGTGGGAAGAGTATTCGGAGGGTATTGGTGAAGAATTAGGCGGAAGGCAATCGATTCGACACCTCCGAGGAGCCCGCTTACGCCCATTAACCATCCTTGCACCCGCGTCCGCGCCGCCTTAATCCCTGCTTAACCAATCGGCCACAATAAAGCGAGGCCCACCAGCATTTACTTTCCAGATATGACTACTATGTTTAAACTACTCTACACACTGCTGGCCCTCGTATTGACGACCGGCCTCTACGCTCAAAATTTTTCCGCCATCTACCATCCTACCGATGCGGAGGTGAAGCAGGTTACCAGCTCCGGTTGGGACGACTTCCTGAGTGAGCACGACCGGCAAAACACGGCTGGGTTCCGGCTAACGGACATGGAGACCTACCGCGAAGGCGGAGACGCCCGCCAATACGTCGGCCTTTACACTGAGAGCCCGCTTCCAGATTCTGTTGGCAAAGCCACCAGCTGGGCCGGCTTCATCAAGCTGAAACGCGCAATGGTGAAAAGCGGATACACCATGATTGACATCGCCGGTGTTGTCCTCAATGAAAGCGACACCGATTTCTACGGCGTCTGGGTCAAAGAAGCCAATCCTACCATCCACAAGGTTTGGTTGTTGGACAGCAGAGAGACCATCGTGAAACGGACCCGGGCAATGGCCAAAGACCGCTTTAAAGTTAAGCGCGTCCACGTTCTTGACGTTCCTAACGGTGAGCCTTCTTTCGTTGTCCTCTACCACTTCTCTCCCATCGACCGGTTCAATTTTCTCTTCTTCGCCGACGATATGCCGTCTTTCCGTAAGGAGCTCGACCAGCGTATAAGTAGCCAGGTTCAACTGATCGACTTCGACCGTTTCCGCGCAGGAAACGAAGTTCGCTACGTCGCCATCTTCCAGGACGGTGAGTACGACGCAGAATTCATTACGGATAAACCGATGGATGAGGTGACCACTACTGCGGCAGAACTCAAGAAAAGTCGTGGGCTGAAGCCGGTTAACCTGAGCGTTGACTAGCTTCTATTCAAGTATAAGCTGCCCCACCAAATAAGTAACCGCATGGCCCGTTAACCGAACCTTCTTTCCGCGTATTTCGCACAGCAGGTTACCGCCCCGTTGAGAAACTTGCCTGGCGGTCATCTTACGTTTTTTGAGCCTTGGCCCCCAAAAGGGAGTAAGGACCGTGTGGGCGGACCCGGTTACCGGATCTTCGTTGATGCCGTAATAGGGAAAGAAGCCTCTGGAGACAAAGTCGTGTTGTTCTCCCGGTGCAGTGGCCAAGAGGCCTCGGTAGTCTTTCATTTTTCCGAGTAGGGCAAAATCAGGCTGGAGCTCCTCAACTTGTTTCTGGTCCTTGAGTAGGATAATTAGGTCGTCGGTCCCCTTCCATACTTCTTTTGCTTTAATTCCTCCTAGGGCAGCCGTGAGGCCTTTGGGAGGGCGGATCTTTACGGGGATGTCGGCGGCGAAGTCCATGCTGTAGCTATTGTCTTCGTTTGGGGTTACCGTGATCGTGCCGGCCTTTTGGGTTTTGAAGCTAAGTTTTTCTAAGAGTCCATCGCTTGAGGTGTATAGAACGTGGGCGGAGGCTAAGGTAGCGTGGCCACATAAACGTACTTCCTGTGTTGGGGTAAACCAGCGGATTGCAAACTTTCCCTGGCCTTCAATAACCACGAAGGCTGTCTCAGATAGATTGTTCTCTGCAGCGATCCTTTGCATCAGCTCCTCCCTTGGAAATTCGGGTACAGGGACTACCGCTGCGGGGTTTCCTCCGAAAATGTCTTCAGAAAAGGCATCAACTTGGTATATTGGTAAATTTTGCATGTTTTTGGTTTTCAGTGAGTTGGGGAAATAAATGTTGCCTAAACCTAAGAGGTTGTAAATTTTTATGTGGTTTTTAAATGACGAATAGTGACTAAAATGGTGACTTGTAGTCTAAACCGGTAGATTAACCTTTCAGCCAGCTAGTTCTTGGCATCAACGGATGTTCATACTTTGATCCTCATTTTTACTTCCTACCACTATGAATATGTTTAACTCTTCTCCAGACCACTTGTTTCTTCGTGAGGGAACAACCTACACGAGAATTCCGTTGACGGATATTTTTTATATCCAGGCGGACGGCAATTACGCTTATCTGCAGACAGAAAGCAAGCGTTTTGCGGTAAAACGTTCACTTGCCGCGATTGCGGAGGAGCTTAATGGCCCTGAATTCGTCCGTGCCAGCCGTGGCATCCTCGTCAACTTTAGCCGGGTAGACTCTATCAGCTTTGCTGAAGGAGCGCTCAACCTTGGGAAGTACACCGTGAAGATGGGCAAGGCCTACCACTCCGAGATTAAAGACCGCATGCCGCGGTTATAGATTGAATCCACCGCAGGAAAGGTTTTCCTGCGGAACTTTTCCCATGATTATTCACAGAAATTCTTTTGCGAGAATTTCTGTTTTTTATGCTGGTTTTGGCCGGAATCTAAACTTTAACCCCTGGTTACATCATTACCCTATTGTGAAGTTTATCGTTTATGACATCGAAGCCACCTGCTGGGACGGACGCCCTCCCGGTATGGTTCAGGAAACCATTGAGATTGGCGCTTGTGCGCTGGACAATTATGGAAGAGTGACCGGGCAATTCAGCCGGCTGATAAAGCCGGTGATTCATCCCCAAATGAGCCTTTTTTGTAAGAAATTGACAAGAATTGACCAGTCGGAACTGAACCGAGCCCGCAATTTTAAGCGGGTGATCGAGGAGTTTAAAGACTGGGCCGGTGTTGACGATCAAGAAGACTACTTGCTGGCAGGTTGGGGCGACTTTGATCAGCTTCAGCTGATGGAAGACTGCCGGATGCACAGGTTAGAGGATTATTGGCTGGAGGAGTACATCGACTTGAGGGTCCAGTACCAGGAGATACGTAAGCTGCCTAAGAAGCGGGGCCTGAAGGCTGCCGTTAAGCACGAAGGATACACCTGGGAGGGAGAACAGCACCGTGCCTTGGTGGACGCCCAGAATACGGTGAAGGTCTTCCAGGAGATGATTGATGAGTGGCGGTATTAGTGAGGAGCGTTTGGCAATTAGCGGTTAGGCATAAGCAATTTAGCATTAGGCTATTTATGCTTGACTTCGCGGTTAACTGGGCGCGGACGCAGGTGATCACCGAGCGAATCCGAACGTGTGCAAGAGATGTTGAAGGAGCAAAATAAAACAAGAAACCCGGTCGAGCCTAAGCTCAACCGGGTTTCTAACCTTTTCTGAAGGAGGGGAGGGGAATTACGTCACCTCTTTGCCACCATCCAGTTCGTCCTGAAGCGTTTCGAGCTCCGCAAACTTACCGTCAGCAGCAAGGGATGCTTGCTTAGCCCAAGTGGTTGGGCTGTGAATGCGGTAGCGTGGGCCTGCAGCGTCGAGCATCTCCTGTACTTTTTCAACGGGAGCGTCGGCGAGTTGGCGCCATGTGGTGATTTCAATTTCGTGGAGGAGACCTTCGATCTTGGGACCGATGCCTTCTACCATCTTGAGATCGTCTTGCTTGATCTTCTTGCCAGAGGGCAGGGTGATCTTCGCAACAGCGGCCTTCTTGGCTGGCTTTGCAGCTGGAATGTCAGCAATTGCCTGAACGTCAGCTACTGGAGCAGCCTTTGGGGCTGGTGCAGCTTTAGCAGCAGGCTTGGCCTTAGGGGCCTGAGCAGCTTTTACGGGAGCTTCTGCGCCTGCAGGTACGATAGAAACGTACATGCGATTACGGTAGCTCTTACGGAAAGCAACGTTGCCGTCTACTTTAGCGTGGATCGTGAAATCACGGCCCATGTAAACGTTTTCACCCGGGTGGTACTTTGTACCACGTTGACGGATGATGATGTTGCCCGCTTTGGCAACTTGACCGCCGAAAAGCTTAACGCCAAGGCGCTTACTATTACTGTCGCGGCCGTTATCGGTACTACCTACACCTTTTTTGTGTGCCATGGTAAAACATATTTTGGCTCCTACCTAATAGGTAAGAAAGTTAGGAATAAGGCCGTGACTAGGCTATTGTGTTGATCTTGATTTGAGTGAACTGCTGGCGGTGGCCGTTCTTCTTGCGGTAGCCCTTACGGCGCTTCTTCTTGAAGATGACAACTTTGTCGCCTTTCACGTGATCAATTACGGTAGCTCCTACGGAGAGACCTTTTACGCTCGGCGTGCCGACGGTTACTCCTGCATCACCGGAGGTGAGCAGGACCTGGTCGAAGCTGACTGAGTCGCCAGCGTTAGCTTCTAGCCGGTGGACGAAGATCGTTTGACCCTCCTCTACTTTGAATTGTTGACCGGCTATGGTTACGATTGCAAACATTAGAAAATGTATTTTAATGGGGCGCAAAGGTATGTATTTACTTTGGGATTGACAAGTAAGTTTGCTAGTGAAGTAGAAAGATCGCTCGTCGGCCGAGGCGGGACGTAGGAACCCACTCGTCCGCCGAGAGGGCTTGTCCAAAATATCAAGAAAGACTTCCCTTGGCGGACGATTCAGGTCGTGCCTCCCGCCTCGTCCGATGAGTGAAGCCCCTGCTCTTCAAAAAACTCAGCCTGCACCTGCGTCCGCGGCCCCTTCTTAAGCTTATCGAAGCACCCAAAACTCCGAGGAAAACGCCACGTCTGAAATAATTTTAAAAAAAATCACCGTTTCTACTTACGAATTCATCTCCCACCCACTCAACCAATTGTAAACTATCAAGTTAGGATGACGCAGGCGGTTGGCTTTCCCTCCGCTGCGTCATCATCTTTCTTCGAACCAGTTTATTCCCACCAGAAATTGCCTAAACCATCCATGCATATTTCCCTTGATCTCAGGCTTGCCAATGACAGGTTACTGACCAGCATCGATGCCGGTGGGGAATTGCTACAGCGATGTATCGCTGGAGATGCCCGGGCACAAAAGGAGTTCTACCAGTCTCATTACCGACTGGTATTAGGCATAACAACACGCTATGCAGTAGACAAACAGCAGGCGATTGACTTCCTCAACCGGACGTTCCTCACTGTCTTTAAGTCGTTGGAGAAATTCCGTAACGACGGCGAAATCGGGGGATGGATTCGGAAAATATGCGTCAATATTTGCCTGGGGCAACTCCGCATCCGACGCAATCAGCCTTATGCGGAATTGCCTATGTCTGAAACGCAGCGATCATCTTCGCCGGTGGCCCTGCAAAAGCTGGCCGTTGAGGATTTGATCGCCCTCATCCGCAAACTGCCTGAAGTTCCCAGGACCGTCTTTAACCTGACGGCCGTGGAAGGGTTTAGCCACCGAGAAGTAGCCCGCCGGCTGGGCATCGAAGAAGCCACCAGCCGGTACCACCTTCGGCAAGCACGCCTGCGACTGCAGGCAGCAGTAAACAAATTAAACGTCAGCTAACTATGGACCCGCACGAAGAAGATTGGGCCCGGATTGGAGAGGGGCTGCGAAACTACCAACCCGCCGGAGATCCGGAAGGAGACTTTGCCCTGTTCCAGGAACTACAGCAAAAAGAGAAGAAAAAGCCAATGGCTGCTCTCTTAATCTGGCTGGGGCTGGGAAGCGCACTCTTGCTGCTGGCAGCTGGAGTGGCTTTTCTGTTATTACCAACGGCTAGTGAAAAAAATAATACGGAAGTAGCAAAGGGGGCGATTGCCATTGTTGTACCAGCGACAGAGAAGACAGTCGAAAAAATTATACCTCTAATTGGGGGATTCGATGAAATTGCTATCTTTAAAAAGAACAACGAAAATGAATCAAGTGCTCTGGTCGAGGA
>JBLIGS010000154.1:0-7345 GCA_047637095.1 Neolewinella sp.
ATTCTTCTATCACTGGCAATGCGGTTACACGCTTTGATTTTAGTTTACGAAGAGCCGTATGAATTGAGAGGTTCACGTACGGTTCTGTGAGAGGCTCGGGGGGAAGTTCCCCGGGTCTACTCGACTGACCGCCTGCGTTCGCGCCCCCAAAGCCTCGCTTTTACTCAAACCACAACTTCATCTCCGGCTTCCCCGACCGATAATCCGTCGTGATCTCCTGACCGGCGGCGATGTCCAGAATGGCAGCAAACCGAATCTGGTCGAAATCATAGTCCATTTCAAATTCGGCATTGGGTGCCTCACTGTGATTATACAAGGAACCAAGGCCAAGGGCAATGGCCGCCTGATCACCGTCCCACTGGAAGTAATAATCGTGCAAGTGTGTCTCGTGAATGGTCTTCCGATCTTCGGCCGAGAGGAGAATAACGGGAGACAGCTCAATGATGGTTCCAGAAGGAATTGGCTCGGAGGTGAAAACACCGCGGCCACCTAAGGAGGAAGGAGCTACGTATAAGTGGGGGAGGGAAAGGATAGGTAGGAATTGAAGGTTGGGCCCGAAGTACCTGAAAGTGACGCTAAGGAACGCGAAATAAATAAATGTAAGGATAATAGCCAGCTTGGGAACAGATATTAAAGCTCCAACCTATTAATGGTCTCCCAGGTCATATGGGATTCGTAACCCCGCTGGAACATGTAGTCCGCCAGCTTCTTCCGACGCAAGAAAGGGTGTAGCCCCTTCCGTTCCAATCGATCTCTGCGCAGCAATTCATCATCGATCGTTTGCTGGTAATCGTCCTCTTCGATTTCGGAAAGTCCTTTCTTTATACAGTAAGCAGACACCTCTTTCATTCTCAGCTCCCGGGTAATCTTCATCCGGCCCCAGCGCTTCATATTGAATTTGCCTCTGGCAAAAGACCGGGCAAAACGTTCCTCGTCCAGAAAATTCTCCTGAATTAAGGCGCAGATGACTTCCTCGGCCAAGTCTCCGTAATACTGAAGGTCTTTTAGCTTTTGCCGCACTTCCTTGTGGCAACGGTCCTGGTAGGCACAAAAATGCTGGAGGGCGGCAAGCGCGTCTTCGTAGGTGTAGACAACCTTCTTTTCTTTCTTGGCCCAAGAATTCTGCATATGTTGCAAATATAGTAATTAGTTACAAAATGTGTTTAATGTTGTTGCCGACACCCACATTCTAACTTTATCGAACTGACTAAGTAACTTTTTCATAATCTGTCCGTCAGAGCACCGGACGATTCGTAACTAGATGCCCAAAGGCTTATTTTGGACTAATGGAGGCTTTGGGTCACCACGAATCTATTTTTATCAACCAAAAAACTTCACACATACACAATGGAAGAATTACTCATAAAATACATAGGCGAAAATTACTCGGAAATTTTAGCTGGGTGGGGAGGCTCTCTTCTTAAGGCCGTTCTTGTTCTCATTATCGGTTTCTGGGTAGCAAACAAGCTATCTAGTCTTATTGGTAGCCGCCTTAAGAAAAACAATGTTGACGCAACAGTTACTCCTTTCATCCAATCATTGGTTGGTACTGGATTGAAGATATTGGTACTTCTTGCTGCTGCTACAATGGTAGGTATCGAAACAACAAGTTTCGTTGCAATCTTTGCCGCGCTCAGTTTTGCGATTGGTTTTGCTTTACAAGGTACTTTGAGCCATTTCGCTTCAGGCGTAATGCTTCTTTTCTTCCGCCCTTACAAAGTAGGCGACCTTGTTGAGATTGGTGGTGGCCAAAACGGCACAGTTACCGAATTAGGCATTTTTAATACCAGCTTAGTTACCCTTGACAACAAAAAGATTATTGTACCCAACGGTACTGTTGGCAGCAACGTTATCACGAACATCAGTGGTCAAGGTATTATCGGTGTTGAACTGACTTACGGTATCGGCTACAACGATAGTATTGACAAAGCCCGCGAGGTAATCCTTGCAGTAGGTAAAGGATGTCCTTGGATTTTGGACGAGCCAGGACAGGCCGTTTTTGTTGCCTCACATGGTGACAGTTCTGTCAACTTGGCTACCCGCCCATTCTGTAAGAGTGAGCATTACTGGGATACTTTCTTCTACATGCAGGAAAACGTCAAGAAGGCGTTTGACCGTGAAGGCGTTAGCATTCCATTCCCACAGCGGGATGTGCATATGCACAACGTTAAGTAAAAGCCTTCGGCTTTTTTAGACGCTCCCTGCGGTCGCTTTTAGACAGTCCCTGCGCTCCTTGTAGACGCGCTTCGCGCTTGTAGACGCTTCGCTTTTAGGCTCCGCCCGTTATAGGTGTGGAGGCTGAAAGCGGAGCGTTTTTTGTTTCTACAAGCGAAGCGTCTAAGCAACGGCTCAGCCGTTACGAAAAGTGCTTGATCATTCGGACTTCCTCCCCCGACAAGTAGCGGTAAAAGCCCCTAGGTAGGTCCTTTTTGTTAAGTCCGGCGAGGTACACTCGGTCGAGGCGTTCAACCCTGTAACCGAGGTGGTCGAAGGCACGACGGACGATGCGGTTGCGGCCGATGTGGATTTGGAGAGCGACAGTTCTTCGGTCGTCTTCATTGGCATAGCGGACCCAGTCGACGTTCATGGGGCCGTCTTCTAGCTCGAAACCGATTTCCAACTGGGCGAGGTCCATGGGGGAGAAGTCCCGTTCGAGGGTAGCGTGGTAGATTTTGCTGACCTCGTGGCTGGGGTGGGTGAGCCGCTTGGCGACGTCGCCGTCGTTGGTGATTAGCAGCAGGCCGGTGGTCTCGCGGTCGAGTCGGCCGACGGGAAAGAGGCGGTATTCTTTGAGTTGGGGGTCTTCGAGAAGGTCCATCACTGTTGTCCGGTCGAGTTCGTCGGAAGTGGTAGTGATTACGTTTTTGGGCTTGTTGAGCAGGATGTAGACGAATTGTTCGTCTGGGGAAACGACCTGGTCCTTAACGGTGACAACGTCGCCTTCTACGATCTGGTAGGCTGGGTTGATTTCTGTTTCACCGTTGACCTTGATCTTGCCAGCTTTGACCATATCGCCGGTTTGGCGGCGGCTCGCGACGCCGGAGTGGGCCAGGTATTTGTTGAGGCGCATGCCGATGATGTCTTCCGCTTTGCGGTCGAGGCCCGGCGGGCGGGTGGCATTACGGGCCTGGGAGCGTTGGAAACGGCGGGGAGCTTTCATAGTTGATAGTTTGGTAGACGGTAGGTTGTAGGTGGTAGATTGTAGGCTGGACTCTTGATCACAATCTACCGACTACTATATTACCGACTATTTCTTGGCGCGGACGCGGGTGCAAAGAACGGGATAAAGGAGCAGAGTAGGTGGTTAGGGATTAGGCCTGAGGCATTAGGCGGTAGGTTGCCAGGGCAATCGCAAGCTCTCCGGACGCTCAAAGGTTCTCGACCATTTCGCCTAAGGCTCCATGGTTGAGAACACTTCGAGGTCCTAAATAGGCCCAGGAGCTCGAAGTGTCTCGATAAGCAGAAGCGCAGCGCAGGCTTTACGAGACCGTTCCCTGCGGGGCTGCTGCGCGGAGAGTGTCCGGTTTGAACCTTGCGATTGCCCTGGGTAGGTTGCCGAGAAGCCTTCATTTACCAAGCGCATGAAAAGTGTTGGCTTGGGGCTGAAAAAATCAATTGGTCAGCGACAGGCAGCACTATTCAATAAACAAAAGTAAGCAGTATTGATTCATGGTTTAGGGGAGTTGGGGTAGGTTGTCTTGGGTAGGTAATGTTCTTTAAGTTCAACGAGATTTTGTGTGTAGACTTGGCAAACTGACCAGCTCAAACCAACCCTTGGTCGATCCGATACACCTCCGTTAACTCCTCCAAAAATAAAACCCTTTTGTTGTCACTAAAGGCTAAAAAAATCAGCCTTACTCTTATGGCCGGGATATGGGCCATAGTGGTGCTTCGGGTTGTCATTCCGCCAAACCAGTACCCAGGCGATGCGGCTGGCAACGGGGGCGTTTAGAAGTGGGTGGAGGAATTTTTCCGTCCACCACTTGGCATGCGGAATAGCTTCGGAACCGGTTTCGGTTAGTGCGGCAATTTTGCCGCGTTCTTCAGCGAGTTCTACCGTCTCCCGGAGGCGACGAAGGAAGTCCTTTTGTTTCCACCATAGGCCAGCGTGGTGGTAGTCGTCTACGCCGAGAATGTCTACGTAGCCGTCGCCAGGATAACACTCCAGGTAATTGGCCTCGTTCTTAAAGCGATCAGGGGAATAGGACCAGAGGAGGTTGTCGAGGCCTTTTACGTCGTGGAGGTAATGAAAGGTGAAACGCCAAAGCTGTTGGTATTCCTCCGCAGAGCAATGTCCTTTTCCCCACCAGAACCAGCTGCCGGTGTGCTCGTGGAATGGTCGGAAGATGACCGGTACCTTTCGCTTGATGATGAGCCCTTTTGTCCGCGCTTAGTCGCTCATAGTATGTGTCTTCCGGAGGCGACGAAGGAGCCTGTTAGAAGGCTCATATTATGTGTCAGCAGTGAAACGGGCACTGGAGTGCCCTCGCCAGTTTCAGGATTCACTACCTTACAACCATGAAAACCTCCGCTTTCCTCCCACTGCTCTTTTTAAGCCTTCTTTGCACCTGCGTCCGCGCCCAAACTACGCTGCACGAACGGACAATGAATAGCCTGGATACCTACCAAGAATTTCTCTCCATTCCCAACGATGCCCGGATCGAGGGCCAGCTGGAACCGAACCTTCAATGGTTGGAAAAAGAATTTGCCAAGCGGGGATTTGTAGGAAAGCGCTTGGAAAATGCTGGTATTGATCTGCTGCTGTTTACCTACCAGGCCGCAGTAAAAGACGCCGAAACGGTACTTTTCTACGGCCACGTTGATGGTCAACCCGTTGACCCATCAAAATGGGTGCTCAGCCCACCGTTCAAACCCGTCTTTGGCCGGATGACGAACCTCTCCGACGGAACGACCGATTACAAAAAAGTAGCTACGCTACCCGCTGATCCAGTAGCAGCCGGCGTCCGCCTTTTCGCCCGCGCCTCTTCCGATGCCAAGGCCCCAATCATGCTGTTCTTAATCGCCTGGGACGAAATGATCGCCAACGCCAAACGACCAAATTATACGGTCAAATTCATCGTTGATCCGATGGAAGAAGCGAGCAGCCCAGACCTGCCCGGCGCGGTACAAACCCACCGCAAAGCCCTCGCGGCCGACCACCTGATTATCCTTGACGGCCCGGTCCACACCACCAACCAGCCAACCCTCGTTGGTGGCGCCCGTGGTATCGCCACGGCCCGACTCACCGTCTACGGGCCCAAGCTCCCGCAGCACTCCGGACACTACGGCAACTACGCCCCGAATCCCGCTTTCCGCTTGGCCCAGCTCCTAGCGTCCATGAAAAATGACGCTGGCCGGGTAACCATCCCAGGTTATTATGACGGCATTGAACTGGATGCTGCTACCCGCCGGCTACTCGCTGGAGTACCTGACGATCTACCGTCCATCCATCGCCGTATCGGCTTCAGCCAACCCGATGGGGTAGGGAACAACCTGCAGGAAGCCCTGCAGTACCCAAGCCTGAACATCAAGGGGATTAAGTCGGGTTGGGTCGGCAAAGCCGCCCGGACCATCATCCCTTCTACCGCCGTTGTTAACATGGACCTTCGCCTGGTCAAAGAAACCGACGGCGACCGGCTGCTGGAGCTCGTCCGGAACCACATCAAAGCCCAAGGCTACCACATCATTCCCGAAGGCCGCGAACCGACGGACGAGGAGCGGGCGATGTATCCTCGCCTGGCCAGCTTCGGTGGAAAAACCAGTTATGGCGCCTTCCGGACGGACCTCAACGGGCCCACCGGAAGCTGGCTCCAGAACGCGCTGCAACGCACTTTTGGCAAGAAACCCGTCCTGCTACGGACGATGGGTGGCTCTGTCCCCATCGCTCCATTTGTGAACATATTGGATGTCCCCGCTATCGTATTACCGCTCGTTAACCCGGACAATAACCAGCACAGTCCGAACGAAAATATTCTGCTGAAGAATTACCTGAGCGGGGCGAAGACACTGTACGGAGTTTTGGTGGAGGAGTTGTAATCGAATATCTGTTTAGCTTCGCTGTACTTCGTGTTCCCGGCCTAAAGGCCGTGCAGCTTGACGATTAGTAAAAGAATTATCGATTTGAAATATCTATCCAACCCCTCCCTCTTTTTTCATCCCAAAGCTCCCAAAAACTGGCAGGGAAATCCCATCGATGGCAAGGAGTTCCAATATGTCCGGAATGCTTACAACCCGGAATTCACGGACCTGTTGAAGATGATTTTTTCGCCTAATCCGCAGCGGAAAGAGAAGAAGAATGACAAGTGGATTCCACCAGTGAGCGCCGACGTGAGTTACCTCGAGGATCGGACGGAAGACTGGGTTGTGTGGCTTGGCCACGCAAGTTACCTAATGCAAATTAATGGGCTTCGTTTCTTGACGGACCCGCAGTTGACCGATATGCCGCTTATACCGAGGCGGGTTTTTCCGCCCTTTACCTACGATGAGATTCGGGGTGTCGATTACCTACTACTGAGCCACGATCACCGGGACCATGTGGATAAGAAGTGCATCAAGGGAATCTGTAAGAACAACCCAATAAAAAAGATCTTGTGTCCGCTGAAGCTGTCTGGCTTGATCAGTGGATGGGTTGGTGATACGCCGATTGAGGAGGCGGGGTGGTATCAGATTTTTGACACTGCCGAAACGGGCGTCCGGATAACTTATCTACCTAGTCAGCATTGGTGCAGACGGGGATTGACAGATTTTAACCAGATTTTGTGGGGCGGTTTTATGCTGGAGGTTGCCGAGAACGCAGGTGCAAAAAAAGTTGAAATAGCAAAGACGATTTACTTTGGCGGAGATTCCGCCAAGACGGACTATTGGGCGGAAATCGGAGCGATGTTTCCCAATATCGACCTGGCCATACTTGGCATCGGGGCCTACAAGCCCGATTTCATGATGGAGCCGGTTCATTCCACTCCGCCAGAAGCTCACCAGGGCTACCTCGATCTCAAAGCCCATTACTATTGGCCAATGCACCACGGTACTTATGACCTTAGCAATGAGCCGGCTAGTGAGCCGATTCGGTGGTCAAAGGAGTTGATGCTGGAGGCGGGATTGGGGGAGCGGTTGGTGCAACCGGAGATTAATGAGAGGTGGTGGTTCTGATCACTGGTAGGGTAGGAAGGAACACAGATTTTACTGATTTGGGAGATTAGACACAGATGTGTTGGAGGGAGATCACTGTTAAGGTAGGAAGGAACACATATTTTACTGATTTGGGAGATTAGACACAGATGTGTTGGAGGGAGATCACTGGTAAGGTAGGAAGGAACACAGATTTTACTGATTTGGGAGATTAGAC
>JBLIGS010000155.1:0-7334 GCA_047637095.1 Neolewinella sp.
TAGTACAGTGTAATCTAATATCTAATGCCTTTTTTGGTCCTAAAAAAGGTTCTTTTCAATCTCTTTCTCTTTATTTCTGACTTGTTGGTAGCGGCAACCGCTTTTGGTGAAAGCGGTGATGGAGTGGTGTGAATTATTTGATTGATAGTAAAGCTGTCACGTTAAGTAGCTTTACTGTCATTTGTTTGTCAACTAGAAGGTTTACAACCTTGTCAATCGCACTAAAAAGCTTTTGTGGGGTTTACTAATTATGGATCGCGCAGTACTGAAAAAGACCACTAGTACTAAATTATGGCGTAACCATTATTAACGATATTCTGTAACCTTAATGAATAATAACATGAGCCTATTTTTGAAACTTCTAGTGATTGCCTCTTTAGGCATTGCCATCTTTTCCTGTAGCCCCGAGGAGCCCGAAGCAGCGGAATTTGCTATTGTCACTACGCAGAGTGCTAAGCCAATGAAAGGCGTTGTAGAGGAAGTCCTAACTAAAGAAGAACAGGACGCGCTTACGCCAAATATGGTCATTCAGTCCTTCAAGGAAGGGAATGCTCGCTTTTTAAGAAATGATCTGACGGCAAGAGACCACTCCAAGCAAGTAAGGAAGAGTACCAATGCCCAGTTTCCTAAAGCCATCGTACTGTCGTGCGTGGATAGTCGAGTACCTGTGGAGGATGTTTTTGACCGTGGTATTGGCGACATTTTTGTAGCGCGCGTTGCCGGCAATTTTGTTAACGAAGACATACTTGGAAGTATGGAATTTGCCTGTAAAGTATCTGGCTCCAAGTTGGTGTTGGTAATGGGGCACGAGCACTGCGGTGCGATACAAGCTGCAGTTGATGATGTCAAGTTGGGCAACATCACGTCAATGCTCGAGAAAATAAAGCCGGCGGTGGCAATGGTCGAGTACGATGGAGACCGCAGTTCTAAGAACGAGGCATTCGTTCATCTGGCCTGTGAAAGTAACGTTCGTCATACCATCGAACAGATTCGCTTGAACAGCCCCATTCTCAAAGCAATGGAGGACAACAATGAGATAAAAATCGTTGGTGCCGTCTATGATATGGACAATGGGAAAGTAGACTTTCTTCGCTAAAAGCAGCAGCTGCTTTAGTTGGAATTACCGTTTGAGGATGTCGGTCAGTTAAGGATTTAGCCTGCTGACCGGCATTTTTCATTTCAGGGGGTATGGCACTTAGACACGCTCTTAAGTACTTCATAAATCAATTTCAAAATTCATACTATGCAAAATTCATTATTCGCTCTTTTACTTATCTTCTGTTGTTTTCCTGTTGGTGCTCAACAAGCTGTCGAAGAAGAACAGCTTGGAAGTTGGTATATGTACTTCTTTAATAAGTCATTTAAGGAAGGCCGTTTTGGTTTACAGGGCGACCTCCAATACCGAGGATGGAATGCAGGTGGAGACCTGGAGCAATTACTGTTACGAAGTGGGCTTACCTATAGGCCTGAGAATACCAGTGTTATGCTAACATTGGGTTACGCTGATATTACGAGTGGCGCGTTTGGAGACAACAATAGCACAACGGGGGAGCGTCGGCTGTATCAGGAAGCCCTGTTACCTCAAAAAATTATAGATAGGATCCTTTTAACTCACAGGTTTCGTTACGAGCAACGGTTTGTTGATGGCCAGGATTTCCGTACCCGTTATCGTTACAATATTTTTGCTAATGTGTTGCTCAATAAAGCAGTACTGGAAAAGCAAACCCTCTACTTAGCACTGTACAACGAAATTTTCATTAACGGTCAAACAGGTATTGGAGATGGTCGTAACGTTCAACGATTTGACCGTAACCGTACATACATTGGTCTTGGCTATGGCCTTAAAGACAACCTCCGCATACAAGTAGGCTGGATGCGCCAAACAACTGTAAACTGGGGGAAGAATCAAGCACAATTTAGTTTACACCATGCCTGGTGATTATAATCTTTGGCAACTTAACTACTAGTGGCTAAATACTAATGCCTAATGACTACTTTTACCCAGCAAAAACAAAACAAGCTGGGACCTAACCCCCGGCCATTTTTTTACAACCAATTTAAACTGGTCCACCCATGATCATCGGCTGTCCGAAAGAAATCAAGAATAACGAAAACCGCGTGGCATTGACCCCTAGCGGAGCAATGGAACTGGTCCGTCGAGGCCATACCGTTTATGTCCAATCAACTGCCGGAGACGGTAGCGGGTTTCCGGACGAAGACTACCTGGAAGTAGGGGCTAAGGTTCTACCAACCATCGAGGACGTTTACGCCATTGCGGAGACCATCGTGAAGGTTAAAGAGCCCATTGAAGAAGAGTACAGCCTCGTTCGCGAAGGCCAACTGGTGTTCACTTATTTTCACTTTGCAAGCTCGCGTCCGCTGACGGAGGCGATGATCAAAAGTAAGTCTGTATGCCTGGCTTACGAAACCGTTGAAGGACTGAATGGTGGTCTGCCACTACTCATCCCAATGAGCGAAGTTGCTGGCCGTATGGCTGTGCAGCAGGGGGCTGCTTACCTGGAGAGTCCCAAAGGAGGCATTGGTATTCTGCTGGGCGGCGTACCTGGTGTGAAGCCGGCTAAGGTGGTAATCCTTGGTGGTGGTGTTGTGGGTATTCAGGCGGCCAAGATGGCCGCAGGCCTGGGCGCCAACGTTATCCTGATGGACCTCAACCTCGACCGTCTTCGTTACCTCGCAGATGTTCTACCAGCGAACGTTACTACGCTCTACAGCAGCGAGTACAACATCCGTAAAGAGCTGTCAACTGTCGACCTGGTCATAGGGGCAGTACTCATCCCCGGAGCAAAAGCGCCGCACCTCATCACCCGTGAAATGCTGGGTGAGATGCGCGACGGTTCTGTCGTCGTCGACGTTGCTGTTGACCAAGGTGGCTGCATCGAAACCTGTCGGCCAACGACCCACGCAGACCCAATCTTTTTCGTCGACGGTGTCCTTCACTACTGCGTGGCCAACATGCCCGGAGCAGTGCCTTACACCAGCACGATTGCACTGACCAACGCTACTTTCCCTTACCTCGTACAGATTGCTGACAAGGGATGGGAAAAGGCAACTGCAGAGAACGCCGGCCTTGCCAAAGGCCTGAATATCGTGGGCGGAGAGATTGTCTACGCACCGGTTGCTGAGGCTTTCGCTTAAGTTGGTAAGTGGCTGATTGGTGAGTTACGAAGTGGCTCCGCTAGGGATAGGCGACAAGGTGTTACTTGCGGTACATTGTTTCTGCCGCGGCCGCAGGTGCAGGGTTTGTTGAAAGGCAATGTTTTTAGCGGAAGCTCAGTCGTCTGAGTAAAGCGAACATTCATACTCCAACATGCAGCAGCAGCAGCAGCAGACTGTTAGACTTACAGACTGTTTGACCATCATCCTCGGTATGACTTTCATCGCTCGACTCACTGAAGAAACCACTACCTTATTTCGCTACCATCTGGTAGCTGATGGTCAGCTAATGACTTTCTTCCAAGTCCTGGAAGCCTGGCAACATTCGCCGGCTTTCAGGACTTTTTATTTCGGCCTACTTCGTGATAACCCTCTACCGGCTTACTTCTGGGAACATCCGCCGCTTACGACGGAAACGTTGTCCTCCGTCTACGAGTTCAGCCTGCAATTGTCTAACGGTTTGCAACGGGTAACGGAAAACCGTCGACCATTCAGGTTTTTTTTTACGGAGGAGATGGTGGTATCCTTTGCTAACCTTGGCAAGGACGCTCAGTTGGTGGTTCCTTGTCCGAAATCAGCCAATACAATTTACACTCATTTGGCTATCTTTTTGCGGACAACCACGGCAGAACAAGCCGATGC
The DNA here is from genome assembly GCA_047637095.1 of Neolewinella sp. GTDB lineage: Bacteria > Bacteroidota > Bacteroidia > Chitinophagales > Saprospiraceae > Neolewinella. The sequence continues at coordinate 3,817 of JBLIGS010000155.1, forward strand.
CTTTTGGCAGATGGTCGGCCGGGAGGTGGTCCGCAGGGTAGGGGAGCAAAAGCTTTACTTGAGCACCTCAGGAATGGGCGTTCACTGGTTACATGCTCGGCTGGATGATCGGCCCAAGTATTACCAGGACAGGAAGTACCGGATTTAGGAAAAACCACTTTCTACTCTTCACTCCCTACCCTCTACACCGCGTCCCCAGCCCCGCCCGCAAAGCCGATAAATCTCCAATCACTACCTCCTTCACGCCCGCTCCTACGGCAGCAAAAGCATTGTCCAGCTTCGGAATCATCCCGCCAGCAATCACGCCTTCAGCCTTAAACGATGCGTAAGAACCTGGCTTTAGTTCTCGAATGACCGAGTCGTGGTCTTTAATGTTGCGTAGTACACCGGGCAGTTCAAAACAGTATTGTAAGGACACTTCCAGCCCGCTCTGGGCCATCGCCGTCGCAGTTTCATTCGCAATGGTATCGGCGTTCGTATTCAACAATTGGCCCTTCTTGTCGTGGGTGATTGGACAAAGCACCGGCGTTAAACCTAGTTGCAGGAGGCCGTTTAAAACGCCCGCATCCACGCCCAAAACATCACCAGCATAACCGTAATCAATGTCTTTAACTGGCCGTTTCTCGGCCAGCACAACGTTCGCATCAGCCCCACTCAGGCCAATGGCCTGCGTTCCCCTCCGCTGCAGCTCCGCCACAATCGTCTTGTTGATCAAGCCGGCATAGACCATCGTCACAATCTCCAGCGTCGGCGCATCCGTAATCCTGCGTCCATCCACCATCACCGGTTCTCGCCCCATTTCTTGGATGACTTCGCTGGCCTTCCTTCCGCCGCCGTGGACCAGAATGGCCTTGCCCGGTAAACCAGCAAAATAGTCCAGCGCCTCGGCTAAGGCTGTCGGGTTGTTGAGGATGTTGCCGCCGATTTTGAGAATAGTGAGCAAGGTTTTAGAGCTTAGATGTTAGAAATTAGGTTTTCGGCCGAGGCGGCCGCGCAGCGGTCTGACTTGTCCGCTGATCGGGCTTATACGTGGGTTATAATTTGCTCAGTCAACCATTAGTTCGTCTATCTCGTGCGGTAGCCGAAGGTGGCAGCGAAGCTGACTACCAGGCTATATCGCGATCGGCGCCTTAATCCCCGGCATCGGATCATAATCCTTCAACTGGATATCTTCAAAACCAATTTCAAAGATGCCAGCAGCTTCCTTTGGAATGTGAAGGGACGGTAGTTTGCGAGGAGTTCTGGAGAGTTGTTCCTTGGTTTGTTCCAAGTGGTTGCTGTAGAGGTGGGCGTCGCCGAGGGTGTGGACGAAGTCACCTACGTCGAGGCCGCATTCCCTGGCAACGAGGTGAGTCAGTAGGGCGTAGGAGGCGATATTGAAGGGGACACCGAGGAAGCTGTCGGCCGAGCGTTGGTAGAGCTGGCAGCTGAGTTTTCCGTCGGCGACGTAGAACTGGAAGAGGGTGTGGCAGGGTGGTAGCCCTGCCTTGGCCATCTCGGGAATGTCCTCTGGGTTCCAGGCCGTAACGATGTGCCTCCGGCTGTTGGGGTTGTTTTTGATGGCGTCAATGACGCCGACCAGTTGGTCCACACCTCGGAAGTTCCGCCATTGGCGGCCGTAAACCGGGCCAAGCTCCCCCCATTTGGCGGCGAAGTCTTCGTCGGTCTTAATCTTTTCTACAAAGTTTTTCATTTCCGCCTTCCACACATCGGTATGCTGGGGGAATTTTTCCGTTAACCCATTCTCTGATAGGTAGTGACGAAAAGGCCACTCATTCCAGATCCGTACGCCATTCTGCACGAGGTACCTCAGGTTGGTATCTCCGCGGATGAACCAGATTAATTCGTGGACAACGCTTTTCCAATGGACCTTCTTAGTCGTCATCATTGGAAAGCCTTCCTGCAAGTCAAACCTCATCTGGTAGCCAAAGATGGAACGTGTTCCTGTTCCGGTCCGGTCACCCTTAACGGTGCCCTTCGCGAGAATATCTTCCAGTAGGCGGTGGTATATCTTCATAGCGGTATGAAATCAAAGATGTCTTTTGCGGACAAGTTGTCTGCAAAGATTTTAATACGGCCGCAAATTATCATTTTCCTGCGAGCTGAGAAAAGTTTAGGGTGAAAAGGATCAATGGTTGCTGCTGTTGATGGCTAATTGTCACCGTTTTATGACGGTTTCCTAACACTGACTTTGTGACCTGTTGTAGGGGTGAACCGTCCAAATGATAGCTTGAATCCCGTAAAATGTAAAACTAATCTGGGCTTAGGTTATTTAGACAACGACCCCATTGGTCTGAGTGCATTAATAAATTATTCTAAGTACCAATAGAAATGAATTATCAACAATACACTAGTAAAACGGCCATCGTTACGGGTGGCGCAAACGGGATTGGCTATGCTATTGCGAAGCAACTGGTGGCCGAAGGAGCTAACGTTGTGTTGAACGACGTTGACTGCAATGCAGCAAAGGCTGCCGTTGCAAAGCTCAATGAATCTGAAGGAGGAAAGGCCTACGCTTACCCTGGTAACGCAGGCGACGTCGGCTTCATCAAAGACATGGTTCGTTTTGCAGCTTCTATAAAAGACTCTAAACTGGAAATGGTAGTGGCCAACGCTGGCTTGACCGAATTTGGAGACTTCTTCGAATTTACACCAGAGAGCTTTGAAAAGGTGGTTAACCTGAACCTTCGGGGAACATTTTTCCTGGCGCAAGCCGCAGCAGCGCAGATGAAGGACCAGGGTAGCCAGGGCAACATCGTCCTGATTGGTTCCAACGTTGGCGCCCGTGCCTATATGGACCTGGCCGCCTACGGGATGAGCAAGGCTGGTATCAGCATGCTAGCAAAGCAGTTGACATTGCCACTGGGCCCGTTGGGAATCAGCATTAATTGTGTTGCCCCTGGGGCAACGTTGACAGAACGGACACAACAAGAAGAACCGGACTACGCCGGCGTTTGGAGTGTCTTGAATCCGAATGGCCGGGTAGGCAAGCCAGAGGATGTTTCTGCAACGGTTTCCTTTCTCTTAAGCCCCGCTTCCCGCCACATCACTGGCCAGACGCTATTTGTCGACGGTGGTTGGACGGCCTACGGCCCATCTCCTGACTTTTTTGATAAGGTTAAACAGGGCATTCCGCAGAAGAGTAACCAGCAGGGAACTCAGAACCTGAATGATCACGCCCTGTCTAACTGATACAGTTGCTTATTGTTGAATAATTGAACATCGCCTCTGCACACAGCGGGGGCGATGTTTTTTTGGTTTAAGGGGGCAGGCCCACTTGCTATCTTACAGCGGTCCTCCGTGCCTCTAGCCTCAAATTTCTTACTTCGATTCTGCCAAGTACAAGCAAAAGGACACATCCTATGACCGGCGAAATTCGCCTCTTGCCTAATGCCTCTCCACTAATGCCTCTCTACTAATGCCTCTCCACTAATGCCTCTCCACTAATGCCTCTCTACTAATGCCTCTCCACTAATGCCTCTCTACTAATGCCTCTCCACTAATGCCTCTCTACTAAT
>JBLIGS010000156.1:0-7329 GCA_047637095.1 Neolewinella sp.
CAGCAAGCTTCGTCACCCCAACAACAGCGTCTGCCAAGAAAGGACTATTGCCTAAGTTTACGATTGGCAGTGTAGAATTTACTGACGTTCCGGTAAGCTTCTTTGAGGGAGCACTTGGTCGGCAAAAGGTAAGCGTGATGGGAGGGGATTTCCTGAAGCGGTTCAACATTGTTATTGATGCGGACCGGGCATTTATTTATCTGAAAACCAATGGATTGAGTGGGGTGGCTTACACCGTTTTTGATTGATTAATACCTAAGCCTATTTAAGTGTATGGATGAGACAATTCACAACCCACAAGACGGTGTTTTTTACGTCGATGGTCTATTTACCGCCGAAGAGTGCCAGCAATGGATCAACCTAAGTGAAGAGATCGGATATGAGAAGGCTGGAATTACGCGTGGTTCATCGCAGGTCCAAAACCAGTCGGTTCGAAACAACGACCGGATGATTTATGACAACAAGCCGATGGCCAGAGACTTGTTCAAACGGACGAAACCTGTCTTGCCCCAATTCTGGAGCACGGCCTTCGTCGCTGGTTTAAATGACCGACTCTGTTTTTACCGTTACGGCTTTGGCCAACCGTTCCGGGAACAACAGGATATGTCATACCAGAAGAACAGGAACATGCGGAGCGAATACAGCTGGATGATTTACCTGAACGATGATTTCGCTGGCGGAGAAACCCGGTTTAACAAGTGTTTGGTGGAGCCTAAATGCGGTAGACTCTTGTGGTTTAAGCATGAGTTAGTACACGCAGGGATTGCAGTGGAAAGCGGGATAAAGTATGTGTTGAGGACGGATGTGATGTATAGGAGGCCGAAGCAGTAGGTTCTAGGAAGTTGAGGAGATTATGCTCAAGGTAGTTGCCTTTTAGTTTGCACGCGGAGCAGGGGAGATAGAAAGAGAAAAGAGATTGTTCTTTATGTTAAGCCTCCCTTTTTCTCTCTATCTCCTTAATTCGGCGTGAAAAATAAACCTTGCTTATCCTCCTTTAGCAAAGTCTACAGCTTTCCAATCCTTGCTCCAAAACCTTCTCTGCACCTGCGTCCGCGCCCCCCCCAAAGCCCCCCAATCAACCAATTTTTTCCCAAGCATCGAACTTCGAAGGACTTTAGCTACTTTACACTTCACAGCTATTTACTGCATGACCACGACCACATCTGCCACCCTGGAAGAAATGCTTTCCGGCCTCCGGAACAATATCGACGCCGAGCTATCACTCGCCTGGCGAATGCTGGAACCTGCCGCCCACTTGGCCCTGCTCGCAACGGCCACCGATAAGCTTGCCGGCGTACTACACGACATTGGTGCCAAGGCCGAAGGACAACGAGAAGACGACGTCAAAGGACTGTCCGATTTCATCGTCTACGAATGGATGGAGGATGGCAAAGATTTTCTCATCCTACTGAGAAACATCCTCTTCGAAGAACACAAGGCACTGTTAATGGTGCAGGAAAAACGGATAGGTAACGAAGCCTTCGCTTCCCTAAAATCCGCCTCCCGCCAAACGGTTGACCAGGCCACCGAAGAACTGCTCCGCTCCTTGAAGGAAGGCCCGACCAAACCCATTCAACTTACCAATAAACGCGCAGTTTGGCGGCTGCAAAATTCGCCCTGGTCTGTCTATATTGAACAGATAAATACGTTGCGCCAGCAAACGGTAGGCTTGGGAGAACAAGCAAATGACCTTCGGCTGACTGCCGAAATTTACCAGCGGATTAAAAGCCTCTTTAACGGCACCTTTGGGCAATACTTGGACTACTTGCAAGACATGACTGCTGGCGTAGACGAAGCGCTCCGCGAAGTGCCAGAAGACAAGAACGAAATCAATGCAACGGCCCTGTTGAAGACTATTCATCAGTTTGTCAATAAGGCTTCGGAACCCAATACTGCCGCTGAATTCATCGAACGACTGGAGGCCCTGACGCGGGGATTGCCCAGTGGTACTACGCTGGTAACTAGTACGGATGGAGGTCTTTTACTGCAGCGGGAAATCAATATCCGTCGGGCAACGACCAATTGGCTGGAGAGCGAGTTGATGAACGAAGTGCAAGACTTTTACACCCGCCGACGTCAAATCCAAAACCGCCTCCAAATGGCGGTAACAACGGGGGAGAACCGCATTGAATTTGACCGCCAGGAAGTAGAGCGACAGGCAGGGTTGGACATGCTCCAGACCTTGGGCCAGCTCACCAAAAATCTGCACAGGTCCATCGAAGCCATCGCGGGCCTTCGGGATGCAGTTGAACTCCACCTGACAAATGAGCTGTTTGCCTGGAATGTCTACACTCCTGGGTTCCTGGACTTGGACATGCGGCAGACCATCAGTCGTTACCGCGGCTACCAAAGAAATGGCCTTCAACAGCTGCGGGACTGGACCCGCAACAAATTCCGTAGTCTCAGAGATGCCGGTCGCGAAAACCTTCGCGCCGAAGAACTGAGCCTTTCCGAAAGGATCGTTCGCCTCGTCCGCGCCCGCTCCGTTCAGCCAGAAAATGCCCATTATTCCAGTATGTTCCTCACCAATGGATATACCGGTGAATCGTTCCGGGTTGGCCGAACAGCAGAGTTGGCCAGGGTGGAACAAATCGTCGAAAACTGGAAACTTGGCTACCGCGGTGCCGTGCTGATTACCGGCCAGCGGATGAGTGGTAAGACCTTCTTCGGCGAATTGATCGGTCACCGATTCTTCAGCAACAGCTTTGTTACCCTGACGCCTGGCGTCAGGATTGACCTTGGTGGCCGGACTTTGGAACCAACAAGAGACTTAAAGGCGGCGGTGGAATTCGTGGTGAAGAACCACGGCCGCAAGCCGATGATGGTTTGGATTGACGACCTGAGCAACTGGCGGGACGAAATTACGCCACTGGCCAGCGACGTCCGGAACCTCCTCCAGGAAATCGACTACTGCTCCGACAAACTGTTCTTCGTCGTCTCCGTAGGAACGGAACTCCACGCTCAATTGCAGCGACACAGCCGTATTGATCACTACTTTCAGGCGGTGTTGCCGATGCGGCGAATGCGGCTGGAAGAAATCAACCAAGCCATCCGAATTCGACACGGGGCAACCCAACTGAATTTGGTAAATGAAGAGGATGAAACACTGACGGACGAGCAAATCAATCGACTAGTCTTACCTATTTACGCTGTGTCTCGAGGCCATATTGGTGATGCACTGCGGCAGTGGGCCTACGCGGTGGAGGTGAACACGGACGAGAACGTCCGTTTTACAGAAGTGCCAGCTTTTGCTTTTCCGGAAGAGCTGAGTAGTGATGCTGGAGTTTTACTCCGGACGATTTTGATTGACCGGACGACGAATGAATACCAGCTGCGTAAGCAGTTTGGGCCGGCCTTTACGGAGCATTTTCAGCCGCTGGTACAGCGGCTATTGAACCTTGGTTTGCTGCTCAGGACACCGTCCAATATGCTGGAGATTAACCCCGCGTTGGTTGCCGACATCCAAATAGCCCTCGAAGCCAATGGCTTCGTTCTTTCTGATAATTCTCCTGAACGCCCAACCTTATAATTATGGAAAGCCTAGCACCTTCCCTTAACTGGGGCAACTTCGTTAAACTCGCCATCCTTCTTGGCATCGTACACTTGGTCCTGAGGTTACTACCGTTGGTCATCCGGGCGATAAGTCTGTCCGATCTTGCAAAGAAATGGTGGCTGAAGACCATAAGCATGCTCCAGGTGGTCTATGAACCGCTCGCCTTGTTGGTACTGGCCATCTCTCTGCTGTTTATCAACCCGGTGTTGCATTCCATCGTTCTGGGTGTCATCCTGATGCTAGGGTGGGGGCCTATCCGGAATTTCATTGCCGGCAGGTTCTTGCAGGCGACAACTGAGTTGGCCATTGGCCAGGAAATCAACTACCGTGATATACAAGGGACCATCCAATCGCTAAACGCTTTCAGCCTCAATCTGCAAACTGAGAACGGAACCCGGGTGGTGCAATATCACCAATTACAAGAGACCGGTTTTACCATTCAACGGGGAGCAAGAATAAGTGGTTTCCATGAATTTGTCCTTCATCAGGAAGGGGATTCGCCAATGAGCCAAGAAGCACTGTCCAACTATTTGTTCAACTGCCCTTACCTGGATTGGAGTTTTGAACCTGAAATTAAGGCTGTGGACATCGTCCAAAACGGCTTTCAAATCAGGGTGTTGATCGAAGAAGAAAGCTACCTCAATAACTTCAAAGTACTAATTGGAGAATGGGGGTACGTCATCAAAGAAAAAATCGCAGCCTAAGCCACAACTGCCAACTGAATTTACGACCATGAGTCCCTACGAATTAATCATTGCCGCTAGTGTTATTATCATAGTGTCTTTCCTGTTTGGGGAGATCGCTAAGCGGACGAGTATTCCTGCAGTTTTGCTGCTAATCTTTCTCGGCGTTGGCCTGCAGTATGGCCTGGATGGGTTCGGGCTAAAGGATTATGATTTCTTCCCTATCCTTGAAATTTTAGGTATTGTGGGGCTGATTATGATCGTCCTGGAGGCCGCATTAGAATTAGAATTGAAACCTGAGAAGTATTTACCGATAGCTAAATCCTTCGGGATAGCCCTGGCTGGGCTTCTGTTGTCAACCTGGGCTGCTGCGGAAATTTTGCACGCTTTGGTTGAAGGTATGAGCCGGCAGCTTGCTTGGCTATATGCCACGCCCCTTAGTATCCTATCCAGCGCCATTATCATTCCAAGCGTAACAGATTTGCGGACGGACAAAAAGGAATTCCACATCTACGAAAGTACCTTTTCCGACATTCTGGGTATCATGCTTTTTTACTTTCTAGAAGGCCAAATAGACATGCCTGGAATGGAAGAATATGGCGGAGGCGTACTCTCTTTTGCTGGTACAACAGCTGGAACGATCGTTATTTCCCTCGTCGCTGCCTACATCATGATCTATGTTTTTCAGCATATCAAGAGCCACACAAAGCTATTTTTATTGATAGCCGTTCTGCTCCTTTTGTACGCCGTCGGCAAAACCTTCCACCTCTCTTCCTTGATCATCATCCTGATCTTTGGCCTCGTCATCGCCAACATGAAGTTGTTCTTCCGCGGCCCATTGGAGCGATTCTTGGAGGTAAAGAAGGCCCATGATATTTACGAAAATCTCCACGTCATCACGATGGAAACGGCCTTCGTTGTCCGGACCTTCTTCTTTGTGGTTTTCGGTCTCACGATCTCTATCGCTACGCTGTTCAGTCTTAACGTGGCTCTGGTCAGTCTGCTGATCATCCTCAGTATTTACCTCATCCGTTTCGTTCTACTTCGCTTGTTGGTTGGCAAAGACATTTTGCCCCAGCTTTTCATCGCACCACGAGGCCTTATCACCGTCCTACTTTTTTACGCCATCCCTACGGAATTTGCCGTTGAAGGCTTCGACTCTGGTATCCTATTGTTCCTGATCATTGGCACCAGTTTAATCATGACAGTTGCCATGATTTGGGAGAAACAACGATCGGGTAAGGCTACGAAGAAGGCGCTGGACAAGCCGGTGGGGAATGCGCGGTGGGAGGCGCCGAAGGTGGGGGAGTAGATTAGGCGATAGGTAGTAGTAGTAAGGCGTTAGGCTCCGCATGTTGGAGTGTGGCAGCTCGCTACGCTCGTTTTGGCACTAAGGTGCTAAGGAGAATAAGCAATATATTAAAAGTTAATACCCTTGCGAGCGAGGGACCAGCCAGACGCGATAGCGCATGGCGTAGTCCCTCGCTTGTTAAGGCGATAGGATCGGCCCCACGTATAGTCCGATAGGACTTTATACTTTAGCACCGAATTTATTCGGTGGAAGGTGTAATTTACCGCCTCCAAGGCCTCTAGTGGGCCAGCCAGTAAGTTTCGTTGCCCAAAACTTGATCTTTTGCCCGCTGGCGTCACAAAAAATAACTTCCGTAGCTACGGCTATGCAAGTGATTTTTCGTTTAGCCAGCGACCAAAATATCTTCGTTTTTAGCTAACGAAACTTACTGGCCAGCCCACTAGTGGGCTGGCCCACTAGCGTGCGGAGCCCAAAAGACCACCAGCTCAAAATACCAAAACACCACCAAACCAATGAGAAACCTCTTCCCCCACAAAGCAGTCGCCGGCTACCTCAACGGTGCTTCCCGTTCACCCCAATTGATTACCGTTGAAGTTGCTGGCCGCAATGCTTTGCAGTGGCGGACGGAGAACTGTGCTATGCCGATCTCTGAGTTTTTTGATCCGGTGGAGGAGGTGAAGCGGCGCTTTGCGCAGCTGGTGAATGCCGCGGATCCGAATAGGGTAGCGTTGATTCCTGCGGCGAGCTATGGCATTGCTACGGTGGCGAAAAACGTGCCGGTGAGTGCGGGACAGAACATCATTGTCGTCGAAGATCAGTTCCCTAGTAATTACTATTCGTGGGCGGTTTTGGGCGCGGACGCAGGTGCAGAGTTGAGGATAGTGGCAAGGCCAGAGGAAGGCTCCTCCGGAACCTGGAGCGACCGTGTTCTCGAAGCCATCGACGACAATACGGCCGTTGTTGCCATCGCCCACGTCCACTGGGCCGACGGTACACTCTTTGACCTTGAAGCCATCCGCTCCCGGACCGACGATGTCGACGCCTGGCTAATCATCGATGGGACACAGTCTCTGGGAGCGTATCCTTTCGACGTACAGAAAATTCGTCCGGACGCCCTCGTTACCGGAGGCTACAAATGGCTGATGGGCCCCTACGGCTGTGGCTATGCCTGGTATGGTCCCCGGATGGACAATGGCCAGCCTATAGAGGAGAACTGGGTAAATAGGGCTGGAAGCGAAGACTTCCGTAACCTGGTGAACTACCGAGACGATTACCGGCCGCTGGCCGGTCGCTACTCCGTAGGCGAACACTCCAACTTCATCTTCACACCGATGCAAATCGAAGCCCTCGGCCAGGTCAATGCCTGGGGGACGGCGCTTATTCAACAATATACTGGTGACCTTTGGTCAGCAGTCGAAGAACGGATGCGAAGCTACGGCGTCATCATCCCCGAGCACCGGGCCAACCACCTAGTTGGCCTCCGCCTACCAGCCAATATGGACAATGATAAACTCGCCGCCGAAATCAAACGGCGGGGCCTGACGGTAAGCTACCGGGGAGATGCAGTGCGGGTTTCTCCGCACGTTTACAATACCCCTGAGGAGATGGCGGAGTTGACTGGGGCGATGTATAAATCGTTGAAGGGGACTTCGATCGCGTGATGAACAATCACTGCTTAGGGACGCCGTATAAATAACTTACTGGTTTTTGACCTGACACTTTTAGCTGCGCTGATCGTCGTTCCTCCTCGGAGTTGTTCTCACCAAACTTACAAATCCTTT
>JBLIGS010000157.1:0-7323 GCA_047637095.1 Neolewinella sp.
GCGGTGCTGGACGACCAGCTGAAAGGCGATCATAGCCTTAGCTACGTGAGGTTTTCAGCTGGGAAGTACAGTGCCGCGATGGTAAGTTATAACTGTACCGAACTTTGATCTTGATGCACTAGTGGGCTGGCCAGTAAGTTTCGTTAGCTAAAAACGAAGATATTTTGGTCGCTGGCTAAACGAAAAATCACTTACATAGCCGTAGCTACGGAAGTTATTTTTTGTGACGCCAGCGGGCAAAAGATCAAATTTTGGGCAACGAAACTTACTGGCTGGCCCACTAGTGGTCTGTCATAACGAGGTCTTTGTCATAGCACGTTATGTTGTAGAACCCCTCGGACTTGTCGGCAATCCCTTTGGCCAATGGACGAAATTTTCGCCACAGGACAGGAACGCCTTGTTCCGCGAGGCTGGTTTCTGTGTGGAGACCAATGAAGTGAGTGGGAGCGAGTGTGGTTAGGGGGTACTTTTTGATCATAATTCTTCAATGAAGTTAATAGCGACTATTCTTCTTCGAGTCTCTCAATCAAGGTTCCAATACTCATCTTCACATGCATAATACTAATTACTCTGAGTAACTTAGGTGGATGTATTACAGTGTAGACTATTTTATACTTCTTCTTAGCAATCGCATATCTGTATTCAAGCGTAATGTTCTTGTTATTGGCATCACCTCTCGTATAAGCTTCCGGCATTTTGCTTACCGTTTCCATTTTTGACCTAATATTCAAAAAAGCCTTCTCTGCAGTATTTGGACCATAGCTTGAAATCAAATAGTGTAATATTTTATCGAGGTCTTCTTCCGCTTCAGGAGAAAAGATTACTTCATACTTCTCAGCCATGCTTCCGTTTTTTCATAGACATCTTCTGCTGGTGTCCCCTCGCCTTGGTCCATTCGTTTGTTAATTTCCTCGGCTTCGACCAAAAATCCCTCTTGTTCAACAGGAGAACCATCCGATTTATAACCAATTATTTCTTCAGCCTTCTTTTTTTTTGCGTGAACTTCCCTATAAGTAGTTAACATAGACCTAAACACCAATAGCATTTCATCATCAACTAGGTCTAGTTCCTTGATAATTTCTTCCTGGATTTCTACTCTGCTCATTGCGGTATAGATTTTACTTACTGCTAAAGATAACGATTTCAACCCTACTTTAGGTCTGCCAACCGCAGCGTCACCGCGTTAGCGTGTGCCTGCAATTCTTCGGCGACGGCCATGATTTCAACGGTTGGTCCGAGGTTACGCAGGCCTTCAATAGTAAGCTCCTGGAAGGTAATTTTTTTGACGAAGCTGTCGAGGCTAACACCGCTGTAATTGCGGGCATAGCCGTAGGTTGGCAGGGTGTGGTTGGTGCCGGAGGCGTAGTCGCCTACGGACTCCGGGGTGTGGTAGCCGAGGAAGATGGAACCTGCGTTGGTGATGCCCGCCGCGAAAGCGCGGGCCTTGGCCATACTCAGGATCAGGTGTTCCGGGGCGTAGGCATTGATGTAGTCCAGTTGGTCCTGTTCGTCTGGAAGGATGAGGATGAGGCTGTTGTCAATGCTGGCACCGGCCATTTCCTTGCGGGGTAAATCGGCCAACTGCCGTTCGACTTCAGCTTTAACCTCCTCCCCTTGCTCCAAACTTTTTACGACGAGGACGACTTGGCTGTCCGCCCCGTGCTCCGCCTGAGCGAGAAGGTCCGCTGCTATGTGGCCCTTCTTTGCACCTGCGTCCGCGCCCACCAACACCTCTGAGGGCCCTGCAGGCATATCAATCGCCAGGCCATCAAGTTGCGCCAACTGCTTGGCCACCGTCACGTAGGCATTGCCCGGGCCAAACAGCTTATAGACTGCCGGCACCGACTCCGTCCCGTAAGCCATCGCTGCAATCGCCTGGGATCCGCCCAGCCGGAAGACCTTGGTCACTCCGCAAAGCCCAGCAGCATAAAGCACCGCCGGGTGGATCTCGCCCGTCTCCTGGTTCGGCGGCGAGCAAAGCACCACCTCTTCGCAGCCAGCAATCTTCGCCGGCACCGCCAGCATCAACACCGTACTGAACAGCGGCGCCGTCCCGCCAGGAATGTAGAGGCCGACTTTGTCGATGCCCCGGGCCTCCCGCCAGCAAGTCACCCCTGGCATGGTTTCAATCTCCGTCACCTTGGTCTGCTGCGCGAGGTGAAAAGTCTCGATGTTTTTCTTAGCCGTCTGGATCGCTTCGCGGAGTTCCGTCGACAACTGTTCACCAGCAGCAGCAATCGTTGCTGCATCGACAGCGAGGTCAGTAAGCTCCACCTTGTCAAACCGGGAAGTAAACTCCCGCAAGGCCGCATCGCCACCGGTTTTGACCGCCTGCATAATCTCGCTGACGGGCGTCCGGAGGCTACTAAGGTCTTTCGCTGGACGTTCCAGGAGAGCTGACCAGGCGGAGCGGGGAGGGTTGTTGTAGATTTTCATATAGTATCACTGACTAAAGTCGGTGTTGGGGTATGAAGTCCTTTCAGGACTATTTTAAAGAATCATTTTGTCAATCGGTACAATCAGGATGCCTTCTGCTCCTTTAGTCCGCAATTCGTCGATGATGTCCCAGAAACGGTTTTCGTCGATCACGGTGTGGACACTGCTCCATCCTTCTTCTGCCAGGGGCAGAACGGTTGGCGAACGCATACCCGGCAGCAAAGCAGCAACCTCCGCTACTCTCGCTGTTGGCACATTCATCAACAGGTACTTCTTATCGCGGGCAGCAAGCACAGACTTAACCCGGAACAAGAGCCGGTCGAGAATCTCTCGGCGCTCAGCATCCATCTTCGGACTGGCAGCGACGACGGCTTCTGACTTCAAAACGATGTCCTGTTCTTCCAAACCGTTTTTAAACAGGGTTGAGCCCGTGGAGACAAGGTCGCAAATGGCATCAGCCAAGCCGATGTTTGGCGCGATCTCTACCGACCCAGAAATCTCATGGATGTCAGCATTGATGCCATTGGCATCAAGAAACAGCTGAAGGCTGACCGGGTAGCTGGTCGCTATACGTTTGCCCTCTAGGTCTTTCACGCTGTTGTAAGGCATCTCCTTCGGCGTCGCCAAAGACAGCCGACACTTACTGAAGCCCAATTTCTGGACGATCTCTACTTCCTTCTTCTTCTCGATGATGGTATTCTCTCCGAGGATTCCGATGTCCGCCACGCCATCCTGGATGTACTGCGGGATGTCGCTGTTGCGGAGGTAAAGGACTTCAATGGGGAAGTTCCTAGCGGCAGCTTTCAGCTGGTCGCGGCCATTGTCAATACGGATGCCACATTCTTTCAGCAGCTGGATGGATTCGTCGAGGAGGCGGCCCTTTTTCTGGACGGCGATTCTCAGGGGTTTTACAGACATGTATAGTATAGTTAAGTTGATTTGGAAAAAACAGTTCACTGCTCTCCAGAAAGTCCTGTTCGAACAACATTCAAACTCCATTCGCCGTGCTTCGTAAACGGGATGCGAAAAATTGACGTCAGGAAATTTTTAGTGTTCCGTTTACGAAGCTCAAGACGGCGGATGGAGTTTGAATAAAATAAAAAAGGCCCGTTGGCGATTTGCCGACGGACCTTTGAGAAGTAATTTTTTATGAATGTTAACTTTCATCCACGCTGTTACCGCTCGCCGATGTGGCAAGAGAAGTCTGCGTGATGATGATGGAAGTTGTTAAACATCTTAATCGTGGTGTTAAAACAGAAACGGGAAAATTGACAAAGTCAATTTCCCCGTCTGCTTGAAGGTGGTGTAGGGCGGAATCGAACCGCCGACACATGGATTTTCAGTCCATTGCTCTACCAACTGAGCTACTGCACCAACAAACTAGCAATCATTTTCGCTAGCGGACCGCAAATCTACGGCCTGTGTTCTTAAAGGTCCAAATATTTTTCGACTTTTGTTTCCTTTTAAGAGATAATCCATTGGTAATCAAGCAGAGAAAATTTAAAATCTTCTACTACTGCTTTCCACAAACCCCAAAGAGACAACAACAAAGCCTTCAGTCCCGTTCTCTCCCCAAACAACCTGTCCTTGGATCCTGTACGTGCCGCCTACCTCGCTTGCCTTTGTCTCTTCCTTTTAGGAATAGTGCTTCGGCTGTCCGGGCAGCCGTTTGATGCCCTCATAATTATCCCCTTCATCGGGGCTGCGGGCGTCTATACGCTCGCACCACAAATCAAGTGGTGGAACTGGTTGCGAAACCCACCTGATCTGCCAACAGACTTGGCTCCTTTATTAGATCGTTTTGACCTGTACCGTAACCTCGGCCTGGAGGGCAAGCGGGAATTCCGCCGCCGCACCTTCATGCTAAAGGAAGGAACACACATCCACGGACAAGCAATTGAAGAGTTCCCTGAAGATGTGAAGATCATGGTTGCCGCTTCCGCAGCGACGATAAGTTTTCACCGGGAAGACTTCCTTATCGGAGATTACGAAAACGTGATCTTTTACCGTCACTACTTCCCAACTCCAATCCACGACGTTCTCCACAGTAGCGAACTCCACGAAGGAGACGGCGCCATCATCTGGACATTGAATGTTTTCTTGCAGTCCGTCATAGAGCCTAAGAAGTACCTTCATTTAGGCTTGTACGAATATGCCCGTGCCTTTTACACCATCGACACCAAACTTGGTGAAGCCATGCGTGAACTGGCATTCGATTTTGAGCAGATCCATAAAATAAGTGGTTTTCCTGAGGAAAAACTCCTGAAATATATTGGTCTTCCAACCTTAGACCTTGCGGCCATAACCCATGTCTTATATTTCTCCCACAGGGAAGAAATGGCCGTATTCGCGCCTAAAAAGCTGGCAGCAATAGACCTATTACTGGCCTAAAAACGAGCCAATTGGGACCAATCCGTATTTTCTACGGGTCCGCCCTTGAGCCCTTTATTTTCTTTTGTTGTAGCGGTCACCTACGCTTTCCTAGAGGCATAAAACCTATGGGAAGCCATTCTTTTGTTGCCTCCAAACCAAACAACTTATATAGAATTGTCACTACATTGACCTTCTGTTCGCGCACTCATTTCCGGTTGTAACCGACTGAAAACAGGGTATTTATTGAACACAACTCAGGTATTATTCACACTCACTAGATTTATACATAAGATGCTTAGACTTCTACTCACTGGCCTACTCATGGCCACCCTCCCTTTTGTGCTTTCAGCACAAGAAGCCAATGATGACTGCGCCAACGCCGTTGAAATCCTTGTTGACCTCGCAGTCCCATTCTCTACCATCGACGCGACGAATGTCGGCCCAGTCGTTACCGGTTGTGGCGGCTTCACCCCAGCAGAAAACGATTCCATTCCTGCCGACATCTGGTTCATCTGGACCGCCGTGGAAAGTGGTACTTACTCCTGGAGTAACTGTGGCACCGGTGTATTCGACAGCCGCATGGCCGTCTACAATGGCACCGATGCCTGTGCCATCACTAATGATGACCTTGTCAACTGTAACGACGATGGTACTGGTTGTACCAACGCCGAATCAGACGTAATTTTCCTCGCAACTGCAGGAGAGACCTACGTTCTCCGCCTTGGCGGATTTGCAGACGCAGACACTGCCCCTACAATGGGTGAAGGTACCGTTGAGCTGACACAGCTCAACGTTCCTGCAAATGACGCGTGTACTAATGCTGTCGCTATCACATTAGGTGCTGACCAACAGTTCACCAACGTAAACGCTACCACAGACGGTCCTAGCCACGATGGCTCAAACCCTTGTTTCCAGTTCGCCGACCTTACCATCAACGGCGATGTTTGGTACACCTACACTCCTGATTTCAGCGGAACAGTAGAGTGGACGACTTGTGATGACATCAACTTCGACAGCCGCATGGCCGTCTACCAGCCTGGTGCTTCTTGCCCACCTCTTCCCGAAGACCTTTACGGTTGTAACGATGACGGTGTAGACTGTACCGCCGGTACTTTCCACTCTCAGATGTTCTTTGAAGTTGAGGCTGGAGAGACTTACCTACTTCGCATAGGTGGATTCGTCCAGGGTGGTGTTGGAGTTGGTACTTTCGACCTGATCAACAACTCTCCACCAGAGCCGCCAGCAAATGATGACTGTGCCAACGCTACTGAAACAATGATCATCACTCCCGCTGAAGCTGACGACTTTGACTTCGCCGAAGTTGGAACTACGCTCAACGCTACCTTTAACTCCGACGATTTCCGCAACCCAAGCTGTAATCCATTCAATCCGGGTGGTCTTTGGGGCGATGTTTGGTACACCGTAGAAACTCAGGGCAACGACTCTATCCAGATGCGTTTGTTCTCTGACGGAGAGCAGCAAGCAACCGATTTCTTCATTGAAGCTTTCGCTAGCTGTACAGACACACTTGCCAGCCCAGTTGCCGGTACTTGTCTACTCGTTGATGCTGCTGACAACCTTGGTGCGCGCAGCACCATTACCGGTCTCCCTAGCGGTGAGAACATCACCATCCTCATCCGGGTAGCTACCCGCTTGACGACTCAGGCGCCAGGTGGCTTCGGCTTCCAGCTTGTTGGTGACATCTCTACAAGCACCCGTGAGGAGTTGCAGGTAGAAGACCTCAAACTGTACCCGAACCCTGCCAACGAGCAGATTACCGTAAGCATGAACTTGCCAGAGGGCACTGTCCTCGAAGCACAGGTTTTTGACTTACTGGGCCGCAACGTCCTGTCTCGTGACCTCGGCAACCTCCCCGGTGGCCACCAGCAGTTCACCCTCAACACCAGCGATCTTACTGCTGGCATTTACTCCCTCCGTCTAACGGATGGCCGCGCCAGCCAGTCGCTGAAGTTCGTGAAGAACTAAGCTTCTTACGCTAAAGTAAAAGCCCCGCTACTTCTCCTGAGGTAGCGGGGCTTTTCTTTTCTAGTGCCTAAATTTTTATTTCTAACACCTTTATTTTGGGCGCGGACGCGGGTGCAGGGAGGAGGTTTTGAGGCAAGGGATTGGATTAGTTGGACGCAAAGTGCCTACTACTCCACCTCCCTCCATTCCCCATAAACAGCATCCCTAAATTTCTTATGCAAGCCAATTTGATCGTAAGGAAATAGCTGAACGAAAAGGACGGCCGTCAACTCGTTAGCGGGGTCAACCCAGAACAAGGTACTGGCTGCGCCGTCCCAGAAAAATTCTCCCATGCTACCGTTGTGTTCTTCTGCCGTCGCCGCTGGGCGGACGCGGACGGCAAAGTCGATCCCAAAGCCCAGCTGCCCCTTACTTGGCAACCAGCTCCGTTCGGTGATGGACTCCGACAAATGGCTGGTCGCCATTAGGCGAACCGTTTCAGGCTTAAGGATAGTTGTGCCATTCAACGTCCCTTTGTTAACCATCATT
>JBLIGS010000158.1:0-7225 GCA_047637095.1 Neolewinella sp.
CCTTGGAATGGGAGATTGGGGGGGAGACCTACGCCGGAATGCCGCCAGTAACTGCCTTCGATGAAGCAAATGATTTTACGGTTAACTTGCTTGCGGTCAACGAATTCGATTGTCGGGCGTCAACGTCAGAGGTGTTTACAACATTGGCTAGCCCTGAAGCCATTTTGGCGGTGGATCCGGTAGAGGTCTGCCTGAAAGAACGGTTTAACCTGAGCAGTAACTCTACTGATGCAACGGGTGTTGTCTGGTCATTGGGTGATGGGACGGGACAGACAGATTTGAACGTCAGCCATGTCTATGCAGAAGCTGGAGATTATGATGTTGTGTTGGTTGCGGAGAATGGGAATGGCTGCCCGGCGGATACCGCCGAGGTCAGCATCACTGTCCATCCTCTACCCGTAGCCGATTACTCCGTCATCGAAGACCTACTCTGTGGTACGCCGGCTGATATAAGCTTTACCAATGGCTCTTCTGGGGCCATCTCTTACGACTGGGAATTTGGCGACGGACAGTCGGCAAGCTCCTTAAACCCGACCCATACCTATACCATTTTTGGCACCTATCAGCCGTTGTTGATTGCGGAGACGGCCTTTGGCTGTCGGGACACGACGAGCCGAGAGGTCGTTGTTTCCGGTGCGCCGGTGGCTGACTTTATCCGCCCACCTGCCCTCGGCTGTGCCCCTTACCAGTTGTCCTTGTCGGCTGAGCCAACGGAAGCCATTCGTTACGAATGGTACGTCAACGATGCCTTCGCTCCTTCGGTAGGAGAACAGTTCGACACCGTCCTAACTGACCTTGGGATTTATAATCTCCGCCTGATCGCCATCTTCGACGATGTCTGCCGGGATACTATTGACGTCGCAGAAGTTCTCCGCCTCGAAGCCCGCCCGACCGCTGATTTTACCTTTACCGTAGATGCATTACCGAACCGTTTGGGCGATGTCCGCTTTACTTCTCTTAGCGTTGGTGGCACGGAACTTTACTGGGATCTTGGAGATGGGGATTTTGAAACCGCAGCTGATTTTTTACATGAATACCGGATTAACGGAGACATTGAAGTCACCCACGCCGTCACCCAGCAGTACGCCCAGGGGCTGGTGTGTAGTGATAGTATTACGATGATTATTTCACCGGAATGGATACGGAAATTCTTCGTCCCTAATGCGATTTCTCCGGAGTCGGGGCCGGAAGAGGTAAGGACTTGGGGGGCTAAAGGTTTTGGCGTTGCCGATTACCGGCTGGAGGTTTACAGTACTTACGGCAACATCATTTATACCACGGGTGAGCTGGAAGGGAGTCAGCCAACAGGCCGTTGGGACGGTGTTAACCCGCAGACCGGAGCAATCATCCTTCAGGGTACTTACAGTTGGCGGGCGGAGGTGACTTATGTGGATGGTAGTACGGAAAACTTGTTGGGGACGGTGACCGTCATCAGGTGATCTTGCTATTGCCTTGTGCATTTCGTTATGCACACGCTATTGCCTTGTATCCTGCCTCTAAACGATCTAATGCCTAACTTCGTCCCATGCGATTGCTCTGTTTATTATTTATGCTTTGCTTTACCTCCTTGCCGCTTTTGGCACAGGAACTCCGGACCAATGCCGAAGGAGAGAAGATCATTGTTTACCCTGATGGTTCTGCACGTTACTTCAACGACCTAACACTGATTGAATCCCAGAAGAAGGACAGTGCTGGTGCTGCCTATCCCGTTGTGGCCGTAGTCATCGAACCGCTCAGTGGTGGTATTGACCCTACGGAAGCGGACCTCCGCCGAATTGCGGAGCGGAAGCGGGAAATTGCCAGGGAAGCAGAGACCCTTGCCCGAACCCAAGCCACCGCTGCGCTTAACAACCGGGTAAACCTGGAAACAGAATTGGCTTCGGCCCGAGCAGCAGGAGAGACGGACAATGCGACGGCTCTGCAGCGCCGCCTGCAATTAGCCAAAACGGTAGAAACCAAAGCATTGAATGATCGGACGGCTGCCGAAAAACGCGCCGCGGCCACCAACGCCATTGTTGCCCAGGGGCGTTATGTTGATGCTTACAACGAAGCCCGCCGGCGGGAAAGAGCTGGCCCGGAGTTGGTTAAAGCGACGACTAAAACGGAGCGAACGCTCGGTCTCCTACTCCCGGCTGAACCAGCCTTCAGCGGCTTCGGATCAGCCCCTGGCCGCCTGCCCGTCAATGAACCAGCTCCCTGCGGAATTGACCCAACAACGACTACCCCCAACGGGCCAACGCCTGCTAGCCGGCCAAGCCTTTTGTTTACCCATACTGATGAGAACCTCCGGCCATTTCTGGACGGCAAGGAATACCTGCGGTGCCTTACCTGGACCAGCCGTGATCGCCGCGGCGATCGTTTCCTACATCTCCGGCTAACTTTCGCCAACCCTAATGCCATGACTTCCTATGGTTTTCTGGAAACCAACTCCAGCCTAAGCCTACACCTGCTCAATGGCCGACACCTTAGTCTGCAAGCCACCCGTAAAGCGGTCGGTATTTTGGACCACAGCCGCCGAGAGGTCAACTACAACGTCGTTTATACTTTGCCCCGGGGCGCAGCCCAGGAATTGCAAAACCAGCCGCTGGATTATCTGCGGATTTTCTGGTCTAGTGGCTACGAGGAATACCCTGTTTATCAGGTGGATGCGCTGCGGAAGGTGGTGGAATGTCTTTGAGAAGGGGGGAGTAGGGAGTGAAAAGTAGAAAGGCTGGAGGCAAGTGGGGTACTGCTGCCTTTCTACCCTCTACTTGCTACTCCTGGCTCTCTACTAATCTGATCCAGCCACTTCGCCCCATATTCACTCACCAACACATCATCAAATTCATCCGCTTTAGCGAATAAGTGCTCGAAGCGGGGTAGGGCGGTTTCTACCGTCAGGTACCGATCATAGATGAGGAGGGAGAGGACGATGTCTCGGCCGAAGGTGGAGAAGGTTAGCTGTTGGAGTTTGAAATTTGCTCGTAGGAGGAAGGCGAAGAGCTTCGGGTTGGGAAGGTCGGGGAGGGAGCAGAGGTAAGCATCACCGGTGACGAGGCCAGTTTCTTCGTGGTAAGCAAGTTGGATGATGGCACTTCCTTGACGGATGGACCAGAGGTTGGGGCCCCGACGGGCAAGGAGGGGATTGTGGTCTGCTGCCTTAATGATGGCTTCAACGGTGGCGGGAATTCCCGTTGGGGAATAGTCCTCGACCATGTTGGGAAGGACGATTTCGCTGCCGCAATTCGGGCAATGCCCCGATGGATTAACGGCAACCTCGAAGGTTACTCGCTGGCAGTTGAAGCAGCGAGCAGCCGTAAGTCCTTCGCCTTCTTTAAAGCGCTCGAGGCATTCCTTTACCGTCGAGATTGGAAGACTTAGGGCTTTGCCTTTTCCTTCAGGAATATCATACATGTTGATGCCAGCCAGCTCTCCGTTGGGGGTGAATAATGGCCCGCCGCTGTGATCGGCTTCCTGCCAGGCATTGTGCATCAGGAAAGAAATTCCGTTGTGTTTGTGGTCTGTCTTCAGCACTTCTCCGTGGCTGACACGGACTGGGTGACCAAAGTGTTGTCCCAAGGCGGTTACTTCATCGCCAACAACTAAGTCTGTTTTTGCAAGCGGTAGCCCCGGAAGATCAAACTTGCCCGACGGTCGTAAGAAAGCAAGGTCGTAGTAAGGATCAAGGTAAATGACCGATGTAAGCTGTTCTTCTTCCTTTGCGCTGCCAACGACAACGGTGGCATTGTCACGAACCACGTGCTCATTAGTGATAATGAGGTTGCGGGTGGGAAGGTAAACTCCGGTGCCGGTACTAAAGGGAGTGGCAACCTGGAAGACGTAGTCGGTAAGCATTGCGCTAAGGTACTAAGCCGAGTGTTAGCGTTTAGATGTTAGCGTTTAGAATTTAGGCGTCGGATAGCGGAGGTTGGATGGCAGAGATTAGGTTTAGGTATTTTGCTGAAATCTGACATCTAAATTCTAAAATCTGACACTACCTTCGCACCATGATATCAGCCTTCGATTTTCACAACCGGATTAAAACAGAACAATCTGCCATAGCGGCGGAGTTGACCAAGCAGTATGAGCGCCTCGCGCTGGTGCGGTTGGCCGTTTTCTTCGGTTGGATTGCGGGGATGATCATCCTGTTTACCAATGATTGGAAGTTGGGATTGGGCGCCTTGGTGGTAAGTATTCCATTGCTGGCTTGGGGAGTGAGGAAGCACCAGAAGATTAAGCGCGACGCTGCGGCGGCGGGTATTCGGGCGGACATTGCGACCCAAGAACTGGCGGCACTGGACCATGACTACAGCACCTTTGATGGAGGGGCAGAGTATTTGCAGTCGGGACATCCTTATGCTTTAGACCTCGACATTTTTGGAGGACACAGCCTTTTTCAATTTCTGAACCGGACGGTGACTGCGCCGGGAAGGGCTTGGTTGGCGAAGCAGTTGATGTCTCCAGGTTCAGAGGAGGAGCGGGCGCGGACGCAGGTGCAGGGTAAGGCTTTAAAAGCAATGCCCGACTGGTGCCTTGAGTTTCGAACCATCGGCAACGGATTAAACGACAACATCAGTTATTTCGAAAAACTGATTAAATGGTTGGACCGGCCGCCAGTAGTAGGCAACGGTTTGGAGAGAATAATTCTACCACTTAGTCCATTGTTTGCATTGGGCGGCATCGTTTGGATATTTATGGTGGACCCGTGGGAACTGGGCGTGATTGGTTTTTTACCGGCCATCTGGCTCCTGCGGAAGTACAAAGACATTATTGCGTCGGAGCACGCCTATACCTCCGAAATGGGTGGGTTGTTGAAAGGCTATGCTGACCTGCTGGAACACATTGAAACCCGGCCCGACGAATTGGTTGATCCTTCCGGACAGGGCGCCGTTGCTGCGCTCCGAACATTGTCCTACCGGATATCTCAACTCGATGTTAGGTACAATCCATTTGTCATCCTCCTAGAAGTCTCCGGCTTGTGGAGCCTGCAGTGGATGCGTAAGTTGGACCAATGGCGGGACGAACACAAGCACGAATTACCGACTTGGCTGAAAACTTTGGCGGAGACTGATGCCCTGATTTCCTGGGCCAACCTAAGGCACAATCAGCCCGACTGGTCGGATGCTGAATTTACCGATGAATCTGTCTGTGAGGCGAAGGGACTTGGCCATCCGCTGCTGCCGCCCTCCGGGCGAATCACCAACGACCTTACCATGCGGACCGACGGCCATATCCATTTAGTCACCGGGTCCAACATGGCGGGGAAATCTACTTGGTTACGGACCGTAGGCGTCAATCTTGTACTGGCACAGGCCGGCGGTCCCGTCTGCGCCCTGCACCTGCGTACGCGGCCCCTCCAAGTATGGACCAGCATGCGAACCCAAGACGATCTCAGCGAGAGTACGTCCTCCTTCTACGCCGAATTAAAGCGCCTGAAGGCCATCATCGAAGCCGTTAGCGATGCCAACCAACACGTCTTTTTCCTCTTGGATGAGATACTGAAAGGAACCAACTCCCGCGACCGCCACACCGGGTCCCGGGCCCTCATTCGCCAGCTCATCCGCGAACTTGGTGCCGGCATCATCGCCACCCACGACCTCGAACTCGGTGTACTAGAATCAGAACCTGGTAGCCACGTCGAAAACTACGCTATGGAAGTCCAAACCCAGGGTGATGACCTGGTCTTCGACTACAAACTGCACCCCGGCGTTTGCAAAAGCTTCAACGCTACCGCGTTGATGGCGAGGATGGGAATTGATATTCCAGAGGAGGAGATCAAGCTGACGCATGATTAGTATTTTGGTTTTGTGGTCCTTTGGTCCTTTGGGCTCCGCACGTGATTGGTATTTTTGTTCCGTGGTCTTTTGGGCTCCGCACATTATAGGTGTGATAGGTGGAGAATATTCGGATTTAGCTTCGCTATATTTCGGGGACCCTGGCGATTATTAACTCATTTGATGCCAACACAGTACTGTAGTTACAGCGAGTACCTGTATCTTACGGTCTTAACCTTGCGATAGCAGCAACAACTGCAACTATTGCAACAACTGCAACACCTGATGAAAATTCTCGTTACCGGCGGCACCGGATATATCGGTTCCCATACCATTGTTGATCTTATTGAAAATGGCTTTGACGTAGTCTGCGCCGACAACTTCCACAACTCCCGGCCGCAGGCACTTGACGGGATTGAGGCCATCACTGGTATCCGGGTGAAGAACTACAAAGTTGACCTGGCAGACCGGGCAGCGACACTGGAAATGTTCCACCAAGAGAAGTTCGACGGGGCTATTCATTTTGCGGCTTACAAGCAGGTGGGGGAGAGCGTGGATAAACCGTTGGCTTATTACCGGAACAACCTTAATAGCCTGGTTAATGTGGTGGAAGGCCTTGCTGAGCAAGGCAGCAGCAACCTGGTTTTTTCCAGCTCCTGCTCCGTCTACGGCAACGCCGACGAACTGCCAGTCACCGAGGCAACGCCTCGGAAATTGGCCGAAAGCCCCTATGCTCTGACCAAGCAAATCGGCGAAGACATACTGACCGATTACTGCAAAAATCGGCCCGAATTCAAGGCCATACTCCTACGGTATTTCAACCCGGCAGGCGCGCACAGCAGCGGTGAAATTGGCGAAGACCCAAGTAACCCCGCAGCGAGCCTGGTTCCCGTAATTACCAGCACGGCTGCCGGCAAACGCTCGGGCATGACTGTTTTTGGAACAGACTATGATACCCGGGACGGCTCCTGTGTCCGGGATTATATCCACGTCGAAGACCTGGCGCACGCGCACACCTTAGCCTTGCAGTACGTCATGGCTGGAAAGTCAGAAGACAATCCGTCCCTGTTCAACCTTGGTATCGGAGAAGGACTCACCGTTCTGGAGGCCATCAATGCCTTCGAGAAAGTCAGCGGGGAGAAGCTGGACTACAAACTTGGCCCACGTCGGGCGGGGGATGTTATAGCGGTTTATGCTGACCGCTCCAAGGCAACCAATGAGCTAGGTTGGGAACCGAAACGGGGTGTTGAAGAGATTATGGCGAGTGCTTGGGCTTGGGAAAAGAAACTTGGGTGAGCAGAAGATCACTGACATTACTGGGGACGGGAACATCGCAGGGCGTACCCGTTTTGGGGTGTGACTGTGCGGTTTGCCAGTCGCGCGATCCGCGCGACAAACGGCTACGGGCCTCCGCCCTTTTGCGGGCGGGAGGCGAAAAATTTGTTATTGATACTGGGCCTGATTTTCGGACC
>JBLIGS010000159.1:0-7210 GCA_047637095.1 Neolewinella sp.
TTTGTTGTTAGGGCAATCGCTAACGGATAACCCGATGGCTTCCGCTAAAGACCGAGTGGCTGGTATCCGGCAGCTACAAATGGCGGCTCAGCAGTTTAAAAGGGATAAAGACGCGGGCCAGTTAAAAAAAGTGTTGAAGCGGCTGAAAGTGTTAACTGGGAACACTGAATTTGAGATTAAAGAACTCCCTTCTGCAAAAGCCTCCCGTGAGAAACTACCCAGTACCGATTCTATCAACGAAGCCACAATTACGGCCATCGTCTCCCTCCAGGAACAGGAGATTGAAGCGCTGAACGAAAGCCAGATGCGGCAGATGATCCGCCTGCAAAGCCAGCGCCGAGAATTGGATGAATATGCCTTTAAGAGACTGAATGACAGTGTTATGCTGCTGCAGCAAGAGATGTTGATTGAGCAACAGGAGGCGGAAGTAGAGCAGGGAATACTGCAGCGGAACCTATTTTTTGTATTGGCAGGCGCGGCCTTGCTTTTTCTTGGTCTTTTGTATTCCCGTTTTCGCTCGTCCCGGCGCTACCAAGCAAAATTGGTAGACCAGAACCGGTTGATTAGTGAGGAACGCCAACGGTCGGAAGAACTACTACTGAATATCCTGCCGGTAACCGTTGCTGCGGAGCTAAAAGAAACGGGCAAGGCCTCGGCTCGGAGCTACGACGATGTTTCGGTGATGTTTGCCGACTTCAAGGGCTTCAGCGCCATTGCTGCAACGATGTCTCCGGAGGAACTCATAGGGCACCTGGACGAAGCCTTTCGGGCCTTCGACAAGATTGTCAGAGGGCTTGGCCTAGAGAAAATTAAGACCATTGGCGATGCCTACATGTGCGCAGGCGGTCTTCCTGAGGAGACCAAGGACCACGCCCAAAAGATCGTTCTAGCGGCCCTGGAAATGCAGGAGTACTTGGACACTAATGAGCATTTTTCAGCTAGAATAGGCATCCATTCTGGGCCGGTGGTGGCCGGTGTTGTTGGACAAGA
Organism: Neolewinella sp.; assembly: GCA_047637095.1. Taxonomy (GTDB): domain Bacteria; phylum Bacteroidota; class Bacteroidia; order Chitinophagales; family Saprospiraceae; genus Neolewinella. Next base: position 991 of record JBLIGS010000159.1, read on the forward strand.
CAAATTCGTCTACGATATTTGGGGAGACACCGTCAACCAGGCTTCTCGCCTGGAAGTGGCGGGGGTGGCTGGGAAGGTGGCCGTTTCTGCCACCGTTGCTAAGCGACTGGGCAAAGGGTTTACCTGTATTCCTGCGGGGACTTTTGAGGCGAAGAATATTGGGACAATGGAGCGGTTTTTTGTTGAGAGAAAGGGATAGCCTTTAGCTCATAGCAATAAGTATTAAGTGTCTGATGTCTAGGCTAACGGTTACAAACCCCGCTCCAAATCCCCCTGAATATCCACCAACGCCTCCAGCCCAACACTCATCCGAACCAAACCGTCGGTAATGCCAACCGAGGCCCTTTCCTCGGGCGACAGCTTAGAATGCGTCGTAGTTGCCGGATGGGTAAGGATGGTTCGGGTATCACCGAGGTTACTGGAGAGGGTACAGATTTGGGCGGCGTTCAGTAGTTGTTTGGCGGCTTCGATACCACCTTTTAGTTCGAAGGAGACGATGCCTCCGCCCTGCTTCATTTGTCGTTTGGCGAGGGCTTGCTGTGGATGGCTGTCTAGGAAAGGGTAGTGGACTTTGCTGACGGCATCTTGCTGGCCAAGCCACTCGGCCATGGCGAGCGCACTGCGGCAGTGCGCGTCCATCCGGATATGTAGGGTTTCCAGGCTTTTGCTGATGACCCAGGCGTTGAATGGCGACATAGCTGGCCCGGTGTGCCGGCAGAAGGTGATGACTTTGGTCATCACTTCCTTGGAGCCGAGTAGGAGGCCGCCGAGGACGCGGCCCTGGCCATCCATCCACTTGGTGGCGGAGTGGGTGATGAGGTCGGCACCAAAGTCGGCTGGCCGTTGGAGGTAGGGCGTTGCGAAACAATTGTCGACAACGAAGAGCAGGTTGTTGGCTTTGCAGAGTTTGCCGGCTGCTTCTAGGTCTACCAATTTTAGTCCGGGATTAGACGGTGTTTCGGTGACGAACAGGACGGTGTTGTCCTGTACGGCGGCTGCCCAGGATTCGGGCTGGTCAGGTTCGACGTAGGTAAAGGTGACGCCCCATTTGGGCAGGATGTTGGTCAGGATTTGGTGGGTGCTACCGAACAGTGCGCGGGTGGCAACAATGTGGTCTCCGGCTTGGACTAGGGCGGCCATACTGGCGAAGCAGGCAGCCATGCCAGAGGCGGTGGCGAAGCCCATTTCGGTGCCTTCCATGGCGCAGGCTTTGGCGACCAATTCGTCGACGCCAGGGTTGTTGTAACGGGAATAGATGATGCCTTCCCGGTTGCCGGCAAAGGTGTCGGCCATGTCCTGAGCAGAATCGAAGGTGAAACTACTCGTCAGGTAGAGCGGGGTAGAGTGCTCGCGGTAATGGGTTTGCTCCATCTGGCCGCGGATGGCGCGGGTTTCAGGCTGCTGGTTTTTGTCCATAGTGCAAAGGTAGTAGGACTAAGTTTTGACATGTACTTAAAGGTGGCGTTAGTTCCGGTGGATAACGACATTTTTGGGCGCGGACGCAGGTGCAAGGGGAAGGACTAAGCAGCATTGAGCGTTTAGCCTAAGGCTATTTAACCACTGGGAACTACGCTCAAAATGCTCGATTAGCCTGCAGTTTTCCTGACAAATAAGCGATAATTACCTTACCACTAACGGATTGTCTTTAACTTACCTATCAAGCCAGTAATTCGCCATGTTATGATTCAAAGGGTACTCGCAAAGTGGTTTTTTCATCCGATGCATCATTTTCGTAGGCGAAGCCGGAGATAAAATGTTCATCGGATGCATAAAACCGCGAACCTGATACCACATGGGGAACTACTGCTATCACACACCCAACACCCTTTAACAATGAGACTTATCCTTCTTTGCTGCATAACCTTTCTCTGCACCAGCGTCCGCGCCCAAATTGATGCCGATTACACTCCCTTTCGGTCCTCCACGAATTATGTTTACGACAATCCGATTGCCCCTCCCGAATGGACATCGGTGGAGCCACTTGCGATGCCCTATATCGGGATGTTTGGCGGTGACTATTATAATGGTCTTGAAAAGGGCCTGAGTGTACTACTGCCTACTCAAACGGAAGGGATTTATAACCGAATTCCTCACTTCGCGGGATTTTCCAGAAGCGATTCCATAGCGGGGGAACTGATAATGAGCGCAAATGACACCGTTTTTGTCTTACGGTTTGCTGCTCAGGTAGGAGATTCTTGGATGGCAAGGGCCGACCTAGAATGCCATGTGGACAGTATTGTGGTCCAGGATTTTATGGGCGTTACGGATTCTGTGAAATACATATCTACCAGACATTCAAACGGCGAAGAATTTCCGCCAATCCTTATCAGTAAGGAATATGGTCTGTTACAAGGGATTTATTTTACAGTTCCATCATTGATGCACAATGCTTTTGTTGTACGCGCTTTTGCCCAAGAAGGTGGATATGAAATAGGAATTCCGTTTGTCTATCCATATACCATTGCTGAGGTTCAATCTGGAGATGAATACTACGAGCTGTTAGAAGTACCCAAAACCTTTGGTGGGAGAGAAGGGAAAAGAGTTACGCAACGTATTTTTAGAAACGAATTCTTTAATCGGTGTGACCCACTATTCGGTGGTTATGAATTATCGTTTCGTGTTCGAGAAGTCAGCTTTTTTCAACCGGCAGATGGTGGTGGTAACCTCGATACAGTAGTTTCTTCACCAAGATTTCATCGTGATGTTGTCCCTTTTATTCGTGAAGGCTTTGGCGAAGATGAATGGATTGTTTCACCACTTGGAACCTTTAATGTTTTACCTTGGGAGAGCAATGATCTCATCACGATCCCCGAGCGGGCAATACACGAGTGCTATGGATATGGTATTCGGAGGAGCCTGGAATTGATTTCGGTAAATGATGTTTCCTATGTACTCAGAGAGGGGACGATAGAGAAGCCGACTTTATACCGTGGGATAAGCCGGGAAGAAGAAACGTTTGAGGACGCGTCAGGTGTTAGTGCACACTTAGTTGGTGTTAATACCCATCATGTAGTCTGTGGTGTACAATACGATTTTGATAGTTTTTATACGTCAGTAGTAGATTTTCCCGATGACCCTCTAATTACCCTCGCCCCCAATCCGGCCTCCAACCGTGTAATGCTCTCCGTCCCCTTTGATCACGGCTCCGTTTTTTTAGAAGTCTACGATGGAACCGGACGATTGGTTCAGCAAACGGCGGCTACCGGCGGTGACCGCTGGCTGAACGTTGAAGATATGGCGTCTGGTGTTTACTCGGTGGTGTTTTGGAGCCGAGAAGGCCCCGTTGCTCGGCGGCGTTTAGTGGTGCGGTAACCACTCTTTTATTCAAAATTTTATTAAGCCTTAAGCCTAATGGCTTAAATTCTATACCTATGCGCCTTGCCTGCCTTTGCCTTTTAACAACCCTTCTTTGCACCAGCGTCCGTGCCCAAGAAGTTCCTGACTTCACACTCTTTCGCCCAGGTGTGCAGTACCTGTACGAAAATGATTTTCCCATCGGCCTATCGGCAGGAACAGCGGGGCCCGTCCTGGGGCAACGGGTTACGGACGATGCGACGTACGACGGCGTTACCAGCACGGTGTATGACCGTTTTCCATGGGAAGAGCCCATTAATTACCGACTGAGTGATACCCTGGAACGAAGTCAGACTTTTTCCTTTGCGTTCATTGATCGCTTCCGGTTGCAACCGGGGGAGGCCTTCTTTTTTGAAGAGGACGGAGATAGTTATATCAGTCACCTTGGTGCTACCGAAAGCCGCTGCGATCAGGTTGGCTTCGAATTAGCTCAGCGCGGAAAATACCTCCCAGAACTGGAGTGCTATGAACGGCCTTCCGAGCAATTTGGGTCAGGGCTTTATTACCGTTATGCCCCGGGTGGTTACGGTAATTTTGGCCAGTCATCCCGTAACTTGAAAACACTCTTTGCCACTGCACTTGGTGAAGATGTTTGTGGGGAGTTCCTTGACTTGGTTCCTCCGGCAAGCAGTTTGCCCGTCGAGCCATTCACTTTATTCCGTCCCGGTTTTCGTTACCTCTACGCAGTGGATGAAACAGCAAGCATCGCTCAGCGGTATTACGGCATGGAACTGCCCGCCAGCGACGACCCGGTTGCTACCTACGAAACCATCCGTGTTCCCACCGGCAGTAATTGCTTTGAATTGGTAAATTCTTTTGCAGGTGCCACGGTGTTTCAGGGTGAATTCACCTTGCTGCAATTGGCCAATGATACCCTCCGCATTGAACCAAGGATGCCCGTCGGTATTTCCTGGATCGCCAATGATAACCTCGTGGGCCGGATTGACCGGGAGGTAACCGAAGAAGTATTCGGAGAGCAGGAGTTGGTCCGTTACCTCGTCTTTTCCCGTCCGGATGGAACGCTGGTTGGCGATGAGATTCGCATTGGTGAAACCTTCGGTCTGCTGACCGCGCCGTTCTTCGAAGATATGGACGGTGGGGTGATTCTTGAGCTGGTAGGAGTCCAAAACCCGGACTTTGGCCTGCAGGCAATCGACTATTTCGATGTGACGGACTTCCAAGTGGGCAACCGTTATCACGTGAGAGAAAGAAGTGGAGAGGATAACGAGGAGGGCTTTCTGATATTTACGCACACGGAGCGACAGGCTGAAATTAAAGAGGTTGTGCGGGCTGATGATGGCTCCGTATTGGTTGTCCGTCGGAGTGACTTAATTACTTATAAGACTAATAACGAAGGCCGTTTTCAGGATACCACTTTCCGTTCTGCTGTGATAGATAGCCTAGTTTTCCGACCGGAGGACATGCCTTTTGTTGGTGTCCAAATTGGTGAGGTAGTGTTGTCCGGAGATACAATCACAAACGAAGCATTTATTATTGATTTTCAACCCAATGCCTGCTTACCTGCTTTGAGGGTAGATGGCTATGGCCAAGGGCCTGATATGGCCTGTTCTTTTGACTGGATTTCAGGCTTTGTTGGCAATGAAGATTATTATTACGCGGGGTTTGGCGGTAGGCATGGTTTGCACTCCGACGAAATCGGACCTGCTCCTTCAGAGGTGGTTTATGCTGAACGAGATACTTGTGGCACAGGCACACCGCTGGATTTTACGGGTATCCTAGTCGGAACCAATAACCTTACCGATGATGCCCGGGTAAAGGCTTACCCAAACCCTACGGACGAACAGTTCAACCTCTCCATTCCCAATGACCTAGGCGCACTTCGAGTTGTGCTTTACGCCGTGGATGGCCGTACGGTGATGCAGACGGGGGCTCAGGTTGGTAGCCGTTCGCTTAATCTTGCGGCACTGCCTGCTGGGGTGTATGTGGTGGAGTTAACGGGGGCTTCGGGAACGGTAGCTCGGCGGCGATTGGTGGTTCGGTAACGGCTGTTTTATTCAAGACCTAATTAATTCAAAAGCCCTTGGGGCTTAAATTATGCAACTATGCGTTTTGTCTTGCTTTGCTTTTTAACAACCTTCCTTTGTACCGGCGTCCGCGCCCAAGAAAGCTTTGATTGGCAGCTGTTTCGTCCGGGGGAACAGTATTTGTATGAATTCGCCAATGGCTCAGACTTTGTCTCTCGGTACCAAGGAATGAAGTTCCAAGGGCTAGAAGAAGAGCAAATTTATGAAGCTTTTAAAGACCCGGGTGGATTTTAAACCAGGGACTATAATTCACAGCCGAAGTTTTCTCATGGCAGAATCTACGATAGACGATAGACCTTACATCTTTAGAGAAAGGCTTTCTGAAGTGATCTCAAGGGAGTGGCTTACAGATGATGAAGTCCGTGTAACATTCCCGACGATCTTGGTCAAGTTGGTGTCGCCTTTTATGGCGTTTCAGGCCAATTGATTTTGAGGACTCCGGTAGCGGGAGGTAGCCGATCATTAGACGTTGAGAGCCTACCCTCAGGTGTTTATATTTTGATTGTTGAGGGTAGGGTAGGGCCGGTGGCGCGGCGGCGGTTAGTCGTTCGGTAAGGAAGGAGGTATTATACGGTGGCACGGCCACGGGGCATATCCTTCGTGAAAAACTTAGATTACAGTGTTCTATCGTTACCTGCAATGAGTGACTATGGTCATCCCGCTTCGCGAATAACTCCTACCTCGCCTCCGACGTTTGCAACAACTGCAACAACTGCAACAACTGCAACAACTGGGGGGTAGGGGCAAGCCCTACCCCTACCATTCTATCGTTACCAGTATTGATTGACTGTAATTATCCCGCTTCGCGAATAACTCCTACC
>JBLIGS010000160.1:0-7103 GCA_047637095.1 Neolewinella sp.
TTCTTCACCGCCAGGAATTCTTCAGTGTCCTGATTTAACAACTGGTTAGTATGGTTGAAGTGAATGAAGTGGATTTTCGTGCGCTCGGCCACGGGCAATGCTTTAAAGCGGGCAAGGCTCTCCGAAACAAAAGGATGCGGAATCTGAGAGATGTCCCGGGTATTCAATTCAGCACCGTCAAAAAAAGTACCGTCCAGAAAGGCATAGTCTACATCCGAAATCGCCTCCTCAATATTTAACCCCCAGCGCTCCCATTTGTCAATGTCCGGGATGAACAAGGCCGACTTCCCTGGCCCCTCAATCCGGTAACCAACCGTTTCCGAGAACTCATCCCGGTGTGGCACGGTAAAGGGCGTAATGGTTACCTGGGGCGTCAGCTCAATACTGCTGTCCGCCTGAAGCGGATTAAGAACGATGTTTCCAAGGGTCACCAGTTGGTTCCAAGGGCCATTCGTGCGCAAAAAGGAATCCATCCGAGGCATAGCATAAACAGGCACGCCCGGGGCGTTGGTCGCCTCCCGGCCGAAATACATCAGCCCGGTGTAGTGACCAATGTGGGCATGGGTCAGAAAAATACCATCCGGTAGTTCCTGGTCACGACCTGCCATGTCCCTCAGTTTTTTGGTCTGCCGACTAATATCGGGACTAGCCTCAAACAAGAATTGCTTCCCGGTTTCGTCATCGATCAATCCCAAAGCCGTTACCTGCCGGCTAGGATCTGGCGCATCAAACAACGCGCGGCAGCAATCCTTGCGACAGGCGATGTGGGGTGAACCAGCGTCCTGTACGGTCCCAAGAACGACCAGCCGAACGGTACTCGCGGAAGGCTCCGCAACCATTTTAGCTTCTTGCTCGAAGGAACAGCCTGTAAAGACCGCTGCCAGAAGCACGAAACTGTTAACCATAAAATGCTTCATGCGGTAATTATTTAGGTTCAGGGATGATGGCATCTGCCTTTGCAAGGCGCCGATAAATACTGACGGTCAACACAGCGATGCCCATGCCCAAGGCCGCTCCTGCCACGATGTCCGACGGATAATGCTTGGCCACGTAGACCTGCGCCAGCGCAATTGTTCCTGCCCAGATGTAGATCCCTATCCGCCAACCACGGGCCTTATCGGCCAGCCAGGTAAGGCTCAGGACTGTCGCCAGGGCAAAGTGATTCGTGGCGTGGTTGGATGGGAAGCTGTTAAAGCCACCGCAATTGACCAGTTCCCGGACCCCCTCATCGGTTATGCAGGGGCGCGGGCGCGCTACCCAGGGCTTAATCACCGAAGCTGCCAATTGGTCTGCAATGGTCAACGTAATCGCAATGCAGGCAAGTAAAAGCAGCGTTTGTTTCCAACCGTAGGTCTTCCATAAAAGGTATACCATTATAAGGTACAGCGGAATCCAGGTGGTTTTCTCCCGATAGGTCGGTAGAATGGCATCGAAGAAAGGATTGGCCAGATCGTAGTGGATGAATTCGAAGAGGGCGACGTCCATTGTGGGTTGGGAGTTGCGGGTTGGGAGTTGCGGGTTGCCGTCGTTGCAAAACGTGACAGCAATATCCGGATACGGGTAAAGGTATTCTGCTTTTAGGGAAGGGCTTAAATCTAATTTCTAATCTTCATATTCTAACATCTGACAACTGGCCGCGGACGCAGGTGCAAAGAAGGTTAAAGGAACAAGGGGATTTCGACCAAGACTTGTACCTTGCGGCCAGCAACGCTGTTGAGGGGTAGGGGCAAGCCTCACCCCGAACAGCGTTGCTACCGTTAGTACTGGAATGTGACAATGGTTCCCCTGTCTCCGACACTTCCAACGACGGCAACCCGCAACTTCGCAACCCCCAACACGCAACCCGCAACCCGCAACCTCGCCCCCCTTATGGCTCTCAAGAAATCAATCTCTGGCTTTCGCGGCACTATTGGCGGCAAAGCCGGCGACAACCTCACCCCTGAAGACATCGTAGCCAACGTAGCAGGTTATGGCGCATGGTTGCTGGAAAGCGGCGCAGCGCCGCTCGTCGTCATCGGTCGAGATGGCCGTCCAAGTGGTCCGGTAGTCACCGCCCTCACCGCCGCTACCCTACAGTGCCTGGGTATTGACGTAATTGATTGCGACTTTGCCACGACGCCGACGGTGGAGATGGCCGTTGTCCAGCACAATGCTGGCGGGGGCATCATCCTCTCCGCCAGCCACAACCCAAAGGAGTACAACGCCCTGAAGCTGTTGAATAATAAAGGAGAATTCATCTCCGCAGAAGACGGCGCCCGCTTGATGGCCATCGCTGCTGAAGGCGACATCAACTACTGCGGCGTCGACGACCTGGGCACCATCCGCCCGGACGACACTGCCCTACCCTACCACATCGCGGCCGTTCTGGCCCACCCGCTGGTAGAGACCGAGGCCATCCGCAAGGCTGGCTTTAAGGTTGTGCTTGACGCCGTCAACTCCGTCGGCGCCATCTCCATCCCGCCGCTGTGCGACGCCCTTGGCGTAGAATGCTCCGTCATCAATGGCGAGCTCAATGGACAGTTTGCCCACAACCCCGAACCACTCCCCCAACACCTTGGCGGATTGATTGAGGCCGTCCAAACTGCCGGCGCAGACCTCGGCATTGCCGTTGACCCCGATGTTGACAGGTTGGCACTCATTGGCCCCGGTGGCCGTTGGATTGGCGAAGAATACACGCTGGCGGTAGTAGCGGATTATGTATTGAGCCGGACCCCCGGTCCGGTGGTCAGCAACATGTCCTCCAGCCGCGTCGTCTCCGACGTAGCCAAGTCTTATGGCCAGGAATACCAAGCTTCGGCCGTTGGCGAAGTCAACGTTGTAGCGAAGATGAAAGAAATCGGCGCCGTCATTGGCGGCGAAGGCAATGGCGGGATCATTGACCCGGCCTTGCACTACGGCAGAGACTCCCTCATCGGCCTAGCCCTGGTCCTTAGCCACCTCGCCACCTGCGGCAAGTCCATCAACGAGCTAAGGGATGGCTACACCCATTACGAGATGATTAAGGACAAGAAGGAAGTGGACAAGACGTATGATCTTGACGCGGCCTTTGGCCGCGTGCGCGCCACCTTCCCCGACGTACCCACCAACGACGCCGACGGGTTGAAGCTCGACTTCCCCGACGGCTGGGTTCACTTGCGGGCCTCCAATACGGAGCCGATTGTGCGGGTGTATGCGGAGGCTGGGACGGCGGAGCGGGCACAGGAGTTGGCGGATGGGATAAAGGGGTTGTTGTAAGAAAATAATTACAGGCTGCAACTGCTGCAGCGGCAACTGAGTAATCAACTTTAGAACAGAGAATAGAGTAGTAAGTGAGGGCGAAGATATTTAGCTATACCTCCAGTCTGACCTCCATATCACCCCCAATTCCGAACTTAAGTACTCGGACAAAATTAATCGCACCATCCTGCTCGGCATCTTTTAAGCCTGAACTTCGTTGAAAAGCCTCGCGAACACTACGGTGTTGCCTGCGTTTTTCGCCTCGTCCAGACTCAAAATCTACCAGATCAAAATGTCGCATTAATTCTGTCCGAGTACTTATATCCTACTGATCAATACGTATGTATAACACACCAAAGCCCCGTCTCTCCAAGGAGAAACGGGGCTTTGAATTTTGAATCATAAGTCTGAAACGAGGATAAGCTTACTTCTCCACCTCTTCAAATTCCACGTCCTGGACGTCCTCCTCAACGGTAGAACCAGCTTCTGCCTCGGGACCTGCACCGGCACCTGCGTCACCTCCAGCTTCCTGTTGGGCCTTGTAGATGTCCTGGCTCGCTTCATTCCAAGCAGCAGTCAGTGTCTCGGTGGCGCTGGTAATGCGATCGATGTCTTCCGACTTGTGCGCTTCCTTAAGGTCGGTCAGGCTGGTTTCGATGACAGCCTTCTTTTCCTCGGGGATCTTGTCGCCATACTCTTTCAACTGCTTATCCGTTTGGAAAATCAATTGGTCAGCAGCGTTGATTTTCTCGATCCGGTCCTTTGCTTCAGCGTCAGAATCAGCGTTGGCTTCGGCCTCAGCCTTCATCCGTGCAATATCTGCCTCTGAGAGGCCGGTACCGGCTTCAATCTTGATCGTCTGCTCCTTACCGGTGCCTTTGTCTTTAGCGGATACTTCCAGCAGACCGTCGGCATTCAGGTTGAAGGTTACTTCAATCTGAGGTGTACCACGGGGTGCGGGTGGAATGTCTCCGAGGACGAAGCGGCCGATGGGGCGGTTGTCCTTACTCATCGAGCGTTCGCCCTGCAGAACGTGGATTTCCACACTCGGCTGATTATCGCTGGCCGTTGAGTACGTCTTGGATTTCTTGGAAGGAATCGTAGTGTTGGCTTCGATCACTTTGTCCATCATACCGCCCATCACTTCGATACCGAGGCTAAGCGGGGTAACGTCTAGGAGGAGTACGTCTTTCACGTCGCCGGAAAGAACACCACCCTGAATCGCAGCACCTACGGCTACAACTTCGTCTGGGTTAACGCCTTTGTTAGGCTTCTTGCCGAAGAACTTCTCTACAGCTTCCTGGATAGCAGGGATACGGGTAGAACCACCAACGAGGATGACTTCATCGATCTCTTCTTTGTCCAGTCCAGCATCTCTCAGGGCCTGAGCACAAGGCTTCAAGGTCCGCTGAACGAGGTCGTCGGCCAACTTTTCAAACTTGGCGCGGCTGATCTTTACAACGAGGTGCTTAGGCACACCGTCTACAGCTGTGATGTAAGGAAGATTAACTTCCGTTTCAGTACCGGAGGAGAGCTCAATCTTAGCTTTCTCTGCGGCTTCTTTGAGCCGCTGAAGGGCCATTGGATCCTTCGTCAGGTCAATGTTCTCTTGGCTCTTGAATTCGTCGGAGAGGAAATCGATCAATACGCGGTCAAAGTCGTCGCCACCGAGGTGCGTATCACCGTTGGTAGACTTCACTTCGAATACGCCTTCACCGAGGTCGAGGATAGAAATATCGAACGTACCGCCACCGAGGTCATACACGGCAATGGTCATATCCTTACTGCGCTTGTCGAGGCCATAGGCCAGGGCTGCAGCAGTAGGTTCGTTGATGATCCGGCGAACTTTGAGACCGGCGATTTCGCCAGCTTCCTTCGTCGCCTGACGCTGGGAGTCGTTAAAGTAGGCAGGAACCGTAACTACGGCTTCTGTCACTTCGGTGCCGAGGAAATCCTCAGCAGTTTTCTTCATTTTTTGCAGCACCATTGCGCTGATCTCCTGGGGCGTGTACAGACGGCCGTCAATGTCGACACGGGCTACGCCGTTGTCGCCTTTCACGACCTTGTAAGCCACGCGGCTCACATCGTTCTTGCATTCGTCAAAACGCATACCCATGAAGCGCTTGATGGAAGCAACTGTACGGGTAGGGTTTGTAATCGCCTGGCGCTTAGCTGGCTCACCGATCTTGCGGTCGCCGCCGTCGAGAAAGGCTACAATAGAAGGTGTAGTGTTACGGCCTTCTTCGTTGTAAATCACGGTGGGCTCGCTGCCCTCCATTACCGCTACGCACGAGTTGGTCGTACCGAGGTCGATACCAATAATCTTACTCATGTTGTCGTATATTTTATGGTTGGTAAGTTGGAATTGTCCCTCGTCATAAGCAAAGGGTGTGCCAGCTTTTCGGCCTTTGGAGCGGGTGCCTTTTGGTCAGTAGTATATATTTTTAGCTGCCATGTGTGGCGGATACTGCCGTTTTGGCTGACATTTTGTCGGAAGCGGATGGGTAGATTGGTCGGTTGGTGGCTTCGCATGTTGGAAGTTAGCCTGTCTGACTACCTGGCTTTCAGGCTTTCTGATCTTTTATACCGCGGCCGCAGGCGGTCACTGAGCGACTCATTAACCAACAATGGCCCCCGGGAACATCCCGACGGCCATTGCAATTCATCCTTAGAACTATTGGTTATTGAAACCCAAGGTTGCGGGTAAACTGTCCGTTCTGTAAACTATCAAGGCTGTCTCCGTCAAAAAGGATGCCCTCTTTAATGGTGCTGGAGTTACTGGTAATCAAGCCGATGCCGCCAACCAAGTTGGTGTAACGCGGTAGGCTACCAGAACTGGTAATTCCAGAGTTTGCATTAGCCAAGTTGCGCAGTTCTAGCACCTCTTTTCCGGCAGCAGCTACCTGAATATCAAAGTTACTGAAACGGCGGACGATGTTGGAATTCTCCTCCAAGTTAGATCCTAGGAACTGGTAGAAACCCTGAGGATCAACCTCCAGACGTACAGTTTGGCCAGATTCAAAGGCATCTCCAGGGACATAGGCATTGGCGATGTTCCACTCCAACCGAACATCACGGTTCATGGATGCATCCATTGGGAAAAGCTCGCGGATATTGAAGAAAATTCTAATATCGTAGATGCTGGCTTCTTCTCCTTTAGTCCAGCTCATAATAACTGGACGGTTAGGTAGTGCAATCCGTACCTGATCATTTGGCCGTATGATATTAACCTCCTGTAGCATGGTAGTCGTTGCCACGGCAGTGTCCTCACCTGGCCGTTCAATAAGCAGTTCAATCTGGTCTCCAGCACGGAGCAGAAGATCAGCGTTGGTTACCGTGTAAGCGATGTTGGGGTTGGTGGCAAAAATGCCATCGGCCCGGCTGCGGAAGAAATCTTCAGCATCCACCCGCTCCATTTCCTGTTCCTGATTGGTAGAAAGGTTTTTGAGAACGACGGTTGCATCGTTTTCACCGTAGTAAATAGAATCGGCGATGCCGGCGTTGGTAACGGCATTGCCACCACTTTCAAGAAATGCTTTCTCCACCCGAACGAAGTGGCGGTCGTCAGCAGCATCGAAGTAGGCATAGGCTACGGGGATGTCTTGGTATTCGCCTTCAAGGGTAAAGTCGTTGCGGCAGGACAACATGGTCAGCAGCAGGCAGGCAGAGAGTAAAAAACGTTGCTTCATCGGATGGCTTGGTTATCGGCGGGCAAAGATAAGTTGCCGGGACGGGGAATTTGCAGAAAGGGCGGAGTATGTCAGGTGTTAGGCGTTAGTAGTTAGGCATTAGGCGTTAGTAGTTAGGCGTTAGGCGTTAGTAGTTAGGCGTTAGTAGTTAGGCATTAGGCGTTAGTAGTTAGGCGTTAGGCGTTAGTAGTTAGGCGT
>JBLIGS010000161.1:0-7089 GCA_047637095.1 Neolewinella sp.
AAGAGCCTGGCAGCTATCCTTGCCTTTAACCTTTCCCTGCACACGTTTGGCTTCGCTCAGTGACCGCCTGCGTCCGCGCCCACAAAAAAGCCCGCCGCCTCAAGAATGAGACGGCGGGCTAATATATTTCGATTCAGTCCTTACACCCAGAACACCAGGTTCAGGTCCTGTGCATGTGGCATCATCTTGTGGTTCGGTCGAAGGCGGAAACCGTATTCGTACACACCTGCAAGTTGAGGATCAAGAGAGATTGTGAACGTTGCCTCACCGTCCTTCTGGCCTTTAAGCTTTAGGGCTTCGTGGCGACGAAGCTCCAACTTGTCTTCACTCAGTCGTTGGTAGGCAACGAGCTCCAATAGTAGCTCTTTGGCGTCGATGCCGTTGGTGTTCAACACAATTTTTGCCTCAAAATTGGTATTGGTCGGCAGGGCATGATTCACCGTGTCTGGAGCATCAAGGCTTACTACCTCAAGGCCCGTCCAGCGGTCAATGATGTTGGTCTTCCAGGCCGCGAATTCCTTCGCTGGCTTGTAGTCCGACTTCGCCGTTGCCTTTTGGCTCTTCCCGAGCGGAAAGTAGAAGCGCTCGTAGTAGTCGTCCATCATCCGCTTCATCGTGAAGGTCGGGGCAACCTCTGCAATGATTTGCTTCACGTAGCCCATCCATTTCTTACTGATACCGGTCTCGTCGCGGTTAAAGTAGATCGGGATGATCTCTTCCTCCATGATGTGGTAGATCAGTTCGGCGTCTAGTTCGTTTTGCAGGTGCTGGTCTTCGTAAGTACGTTCCAACGGGAGTGCCCATCCTGCGTCTGGGCGGTAGCCTTCTGCCCACCATCCGTCGAGGACGGAGAAGTTGGGGCGGCCGTTCAGTGCAGCCTTCATGCCGGATGTTCCGGAGGCTTCTAGTGGACGTGTAGGCGTGTTCAACCAGATGTCTACACCCTGGGTCAGCAGCTTGGCCATTTCCATGTTGTAGTCTTCCAGGAAGATCACTTTGCCGGCAAATTCCGGCTTCTTGCTTACGTGGATGATGTGACGGATGAGGTCCTGTCCACCCTGATCGGCGGGGTGGGCCTTACCTGCAAAAAGGAAGATGACTGGTCGGCCTTCCTGGTTGATGAGTTCGCGGAGACGGTCTTCATTCTGGAAGAGCAGCGTTGCCCGTTTGTAGGTCGCGAAACGGCGGGCGAAACCGAGAACGAGGGCGTTGTTGTCGATCTTCGAAAGGATGTCGAAGGTCATGCGCGGGCTCTCGCCGCGCTTGCGCATATCAACTTCCAGCTTGGCCCGGACATAGTCCAAAAGACGGACTTTGAGGGCATGCTGAACGTCGAACAATTTCTTGTCGTCGATCTTATTGATCTTCCGCCAGATGTCCTTATTACTCTGGTCCCGAACCCAGTCTTTACCGAATACGGAACTGTACAGGCTGTGCAGGTCGTTGGCAATCCAGGTAGGGTAGTGGACGGAATTGGTGACGTAACCGATGTGTACTTCTTCCGCCGTGTAACCTGGGTAGAGGGGAGTAAACATCTCTTGGCTAACTTCGCCGTGGAGCTTGGATACACCGTTGACGCGCTGGCTGAGGGCGATGGACATTTTGGACATGTTGAAGTCCTCATTGGCATCGTTCGGGTTGGTTCGGCCGAGGGCAACGAACTGCTCCCAGCTAATGCCAAGGTCTGCTGCGTAGTTGTATAGGTAGTTCCGGAGCATGTGCTCGGGGAAGTGGTCGTGGCCTGCAGGGACGGGCGTGTGGGTTGTGTAGAGGCTGCTGGCACGGACGGCTTCGACGGCCTCGGAGAACTGCATGCCGTTGTCGACGTGGTTCTTCAGGCGCTCGATGCTCAGGAAGCCGGCGTGGCCTTCGTTGAGGTGGTAAACTTCGGGCTGGAGGTTCATCGCCTCGATGGCCCGGACACCTCCGATGCCGAGGAGAATCTCCTGCTTCAGGCGGTGCTCATTGTCGCCGCCGTAAAGCATGTGCGTCAGGGCACGATCGTCCGCGCTGTTGTCTTCGTGGTCGGTGTCCAGCAGGTAAAGACTGATGCGCCCGATGGGCAACCTCCAGATCTTCGCCTGAACGATCCGCCCCTGAATTGGAACGGAAACTTTCATCCAGGTGCCGTCGGTATTGCGAACGGGCTCCACCGGAAGCTGGGTGAATTTCTGAGCAGGGTAGAGGTGAATCTGATCACCATTCATGCTAAGCTCCTGGTTGAAGTAGCCGTAGCGATAAAGCAGGCCTACGCCGAACAGGTCGACGTTGCTATCGGAGGCTTCTTTGAGGTAGTCACCCGCCAGAACACCAAGTCCACCACTGTACAACTTCAGGCTGATGTGCAGGCCATACTCCATACTGAAGTAAGCCAGTTTTGGGCCTGTCTTCTTTGGTTCAGCGAGGTAAGCATCAAATTGCTTCTCTACGGCCTTCAGGTTTTTGAGGAAGGTTTTGTCCTTCGCCAGCTCCTGCATCCGGATGGGGTCCAGGGTTTCCAGCAGTGCAACTGGGTTGTAGTTCAGTTCGACGAAACGCTCGGAGTCAATACTGGAAAAAAGTTCCTGGGCTTCGAAGCTCCAGGACCACCAGATGTTGTGACTGAGCCGCTGCAAGGCAGCAAGTTCCTTGGGCAATTGGTTCTGAATAAAGATACGTTTGAGCTTCATTTCGGTGCTCGTCTGTGTCAATGTCATATTTTACATTTAGCTTATTACTACCGGTGAAATCACCGTACGGTATTTCCCCTCACCGTAAGGGACGAAACTGAATACTTCTTTTAACCTGTAATAAGGTTGAAAAGAGCGTAATGTTCGTCGCCGACCTTACTGCGGAGTAAGCGCAGCAGTTTGGACTAAAGTAATAGTGTCGGAGAGTTGGCGCAGTTAAGCGCAGTATGCGCCCGTTTAGAAGTGGCCGGAGTGGAAGCACGAATCAAAGCGCATAGCTTTGTTCGCCTAGTGCAAAACGGCCTGGGAGCTTATTGTTGAAGGCAAATATAAGGGACAGTGGTGAAAATCCGCACAGGCCACTAAGGAGTTTGCTGAGGCTATTCTCTTAGGGATCTGATAGTGCGCATAAAAAAGTGCTTAGCATTTAGCCTTTAGCGAGAAACTGCTAAAATCTAATTGCTAAGCGCTTAAAGCTGTGCCAAAGTCTAAAGTCTAATTGCTAACCTCTAAATTAACCTGCTTGGTTCGGTCCTTTCGCCAATTGCATGAACTCATCTAGTTCAGGAGTAATGACGATTTCTGTACGACGGTTGCGGGCGCGGCCAGCGGCGGTGCTGTTGTCTCCACGTGGGTCGTGCTCGGCGCGGCCGGCGGCGGTTAGGCGGGTGGGGTCGACGTAGAAATCGTTGACGAGCTGGCGGACGACCGCGCTGGCGCGGGCGGTGCTCAGTTCCCAGTTGTCATTAATGCCGTTGGCATTAATGGGGACATTGTCGGTATGGCCTTCAACCATGACGGCAAGTTGGCGGTGCTCGTTGAGAACAAGGCTAACTTTTTCCAGCACCTGGCTGGCTGCGTTGTTAACCCGTGCGCTGCCGGAGGAGAATAGCAGGTTGTCACTGATGCTGACGTGGACCTTGCCGCCGCGAATGTCGACTTTAACGTCGTCGCTGCTAACGCCGTTGAGGCTCCGCAGGAGGTTAAGTTTGAGGGCGTTGTTGACGCTGTCTTTACGGGCAACGGCGCGGTTGAGATCACGGATGTAGCCAGTTTGTCCATTGATGCTTTCGAGCCCCTCTCGGATGCTGGTGGCGCCTTCTTTGGAAATGATAGCGAGGTCTTCCATCCGGTTTAGGAGGTCACCGTTGGTGCGCTGAACGCTTTCCAACTGGGTTTCCAGCATTACCTTTTGTTGCTTAGTACCTGCCAGCTCTGTCTCCAGCTGGGTGATTTTTGCTTTGTTGCAAGAAGTGAAAAGGGCAAAAACAACAAGCGGAAGAATAAGGGAGTATCTCATGGGAAAACAATAGTTAGTCGATGGTATTAACGAGGGCGAAATGGATTTAGCATATCAAACCGCTTTAATCAAAGATCACTTCGGTGGCGCCGTAACCGTACTTAGGATTGTATTCGTTTGCGAATTTGCGAACGAATTTGGTGCGATGGAGCCGAGAATGGATGGCGCGCTTGAGAGACCCAGTACCAACGCCGTGGATGATAAACACGCTGTCGACGCCCATTCGGATGGCTTTGTCCATATATTCATCGTAATGCTTGAGTTGGAGCTGCAGCACTTCGTGGAACATTATTTTGTCGGGATCATCAACAAGTTTTGGGAGGTGGAGGTCGATAAATTCTTCGAATTCAAGTTTCGCGGCAAGGTCAGTTACAACTTTACGTTTATCTGTGTTCTTTTTCGGACGCTCCCGGATCGCCTGTGCTGTCAGTGCTTTGAGGGAAGGCCCTTTTGGCGCGGACGCAGGTGCAGTGAGGGTTTCGTTAAGAACAGGGAATACCTCAAAGAGGTGTGCGTCCCGGTAAAGTTCTGCTACATCCTGGTAGGTAGCAAAAAACTGTTTGGCCTTCATGCCGATTTTCTGGAAATGGCGAGGCCCCGTTCCGCCAACAAGGACAGTACGGACATCCAATTCACAGCTTAGTTTTTCATTTAGCCAGCGGTATTCGATGGCCTCCAAGCGCTTTTTACTGAAAGGGTCTAGTTGGCCGGACTTTGCCCAACGGCGGTCACCATGGGTTTTTACGATCAACTCATAGATGATCTTATGTGGCGTTCCGTTCAGGATATAGGCCTCATAAGCGACGGGGTTGGCTTCGTTGTCCAATTGTGGATCGAACGCCAAGCGGACACCGGGGTAGGTTTCTCCGTTTTCATCCTTGGTTGGCTTAGGTGGGGTAGGAGCAGCCTTAGGCGCAACGGAGGCTTTTTTTAAGGGAGCATCTTCAAGAATCTCGGCCGGTAGGGAAAGGTGCCCTTTCCCGTCGTTAAGACGAACTTCGACCAATCCACCCGGTTGCAGGGCGGTGACGATACCGTAATTTTCAGTGCGAGACATTTTTACGCGTTGACCGATTTTGTAACTCATGGGGCGAAGGTAGAGGTTAGGAGTTAGAGGTTAGAATTTGGATGTCAGATATTAGACAATCGAAGTCAGGATTTGGATGTGAGGTAATAGAAATTAGGTTCTAGGTAATGAGTACCCTGGCTTAAGTCCTACTTGTCTATAGCCTCTACGGCCCTAAGCTCATCTAGCTTTTTCGTCTGCGCCTCCAACTCATTTTTCCAACCACGGTCTTTCTTTACCAGGTCAAGGAGGGCGGAATCTAGACCGGAGTTGGCCCTGAAATGGTCCGGGTTGATGGCGAGTGCTTTCTTGAAATTATCTCTTGCTTCCTGGTGTCGCATCCGGCGGAGGTCTTCAAAGCCGTAATAGACGTATTGGTCTGTTGGGAACATCGCTGCAACTTCACTTTTAGTTGGCTGGTTGCTGGCTCCCATTTGGTCAGTACTAGTAGCGTAGGTCGCAAAGGCACCGGCATTCAGAAAGAGTATGTAGCATATGCCCCTAAGATAAGTCTCCACACCGGAATTTTGTTGCCTGCCTCCTGCGGGGCTGCTACGTGGTGAGTGTCCGGAAAACTTTGCGACTGCCCTTGTGCGGTAGCCACTCGCTAACTCATCCCCTCACCAACTCACTCACTTACCATCCTTCCCAGAAAGCCAAACCAGGCCGCCTCGTATGCTTTGCCGCCTTTGTCCCAAAGGTCAGCATGGTCCCCTCCTTTAACGATGTATAGGGCTTTGTCTGCTGAGGCGCAGGCGGCGTAGAGTGCATGGCCGTTGCTGACGTTGATGTTCTGGTCTGCGTCGCCGTGGATGAACTGGATGGGGACGGTGATTTTTGTTACGGTTTCTATCGGGCGGACAGTCCATGGATCGAAATCGGCCAACTTGCCGCTTTGCCGAAGGACATAGTTGGTTAGAAAGGCAGGCAGGGAGATTCCGCTGAGGCGCTGGCCGTAGGCGTGTGCGACGGATGGCAGGTCGGTGAAGGTGCTTTCGATTAGACCGAAGGTTAGCCGGCCGTCGTGGGCGATGGATTGAAGGGCGATAGCGGCGCCCATTGAATTGCCATAGATGCCGATTTTGATGCCTGGAGATTTGGTCTCCAGCCAGTCCAACACTTTACTGATGTCCTCTTTTTCGTGGTAACCGTAGGTCAGGAACTTGCCGCCGGATTTACCGTGGGCCCGTTGGTCGAGCAGGTAAAGGTTATAGCCCATGGCACACAACCGCTCTGCCGTGCCGAGGTAGACTTCCTTGCAACTGCCGACGCCGTGAAGGATGACCAGGTTGGCTTTAGGCGTAGTCGTTGAGGGAATGTAGAAGGCGTCGAGTTCAATGCTGTCGGTTGCTTGGAGGCGGAGGTGTTCGTAGGCCATGCCGAAATCGGCTGGCGTTTTACTGCCCGATTTGTTGCCGGGTTGGATTATGGCGTAGGGGAGGACGTGGGTGGCGAGGTACCAGGTGCTGGCGAGGGCGAGGAGGGTTAGGATTAGTAGGGTTATGAGGGCGGCTTTGAGCATGGGGCGAAAGTAGGGGAGAGTCGCCGGTTTTTCGAAAAACCGAATGTCCGATAAATCAGACGGTTTCCATTCCAGTAGGTAGCTTATTGGCATGGAACTCGTTAAAACTCCCGGTTTTGCTAGGTCTTGGGGGATGTCTGAAAGTCCGATAAATCAGACGAGCAACGGAAAATTGGGCAGTAATACATCAATTCATCACAGAAAAAATACGCCTTTCTCCAATGAAAAGTCGAAAGTCCGATAAATCAGACACCATCAAGCCCCATGAAATGCTCCATTTCAAAATCACGAACCCATTCTCCATCTCCTACGTTTTTCTCCAATCTAGTCTTTTCTTCCCTAGGAGTAAGGAAATTAGTTACGGAGAATACTTCATCCATTTCTTGAGCTCCAACACGGAAAATGCTTTCATTAAGAGTGTAACCTCCAAGGTTATTTGCCAGTAATACTGGACGTATCAAATTCGCCCGTTTTAGCTTATCAACGTGGTCAGCAATCGGGCCACGGGCAATCGGCATCCCACCAGTCATCG
>JBLIGS010000162.1:0-7059 GCA_047637095.1 Neolewinella sp.
GTCCTCTTCCAGTACTACGTGCAGAATAACGTTGTCGTAAGCCAGATCCGTCTCGTGACCGTGTTTGTACCAATCGCTGGCCTTGACGTGCATCTCGATGTTGCCCGCCCATTGCAGGCCGTCTATTCTTAGTTGGCCCCCGCTGAAGTCAGGTCCGGCATCTTTGTTATGCAGGCCAAAGTCTTGAATACTCAGCGAGGAACCGCCGGTTGTCGTTAGGTTACGCAGGTCGAATCGAGCCTGTCGCCAAAGGAAATGAATGAAGTCTTCGCGCATAATCCGGGTGGGATAGCAGCGGAGACGAAGGGTTTTGCACAGGTAAAGTTAGAACAATGTTCAATTAAAAACAAATAATGTCAACTAAATCAACTTGCCTACTATTCAAACTCTTAGTTAAAAGAGATGTTATGGACCTGTTCTGTAAGTGCTCGCTTTAAGGGCTTAACGGCATACTGTAAATGCAGTAGCTTGTCAGACTACGAGACGACAAGACTACCTTTGCTTGTCTTAACCAAGATTTACCACCATGGATTACTTCGAAGAAAGCCTCAACCTGCACCGTTCCCTGAAGGGGAAGATCCGGGTATCTCCCAAGATGGACGTTCGCAGCAAAGACGACCTTTCATTGGTCTACAGCCCGGGCGTAGCCGCACCTTGCCGTGCGATTGCAGAAAACCCTGACGACGTCTACAAGTACACCATCAAGAGTAATACAGTAGCCATTGTTACCGACGGGTCTGCGGTATTGGGCCTCGGCGACATTGGCGCTGCAGCTTCCATTCCGGTGATGGAGGGAAAAGCAATGCTTTTCAAGCGCTTTGCCAACATCGACGCCTTCCCTATTTGTCTAGACACTAAGGATGTTGACAAAATCGTCGAAACGGTCAAGCTCATTTCTCCGGTTTTTGGTGGTGTTAACCTCGAAGACATTTCTGCCCCGCGCAGCTTTGAAGTTGAGCGTCGGCTTCAGGACATCGGCATTCCCGTCTTCCATGACGACCAGCACGGAACGGCAATTGTAACCCTTGCCGGCCTGCTGAACAGCAGCAAATTGGTGGGTAAAAAGATGTCGGAACTCAACGTTGTGATCAATGGCGCCGGCGCAGCAGGTATTGCCATCGCCCGACTGCTTAAATCCGTCGACAACCCTGATTCTCCGCTCGCCACTCCGGTGAAAGACATCGTGATGTGCGATAGTAAAGGCATCATCCATAGCGGTCGGGAAGACCTCAACGAATTCAAGCAGGAGGCCCTGGTTTTCACCAATGCTGAGAATAAAACAGGCTCTCTGAAGGATGCACTCGTTGGTGCTGACGTCTTCATCGGCGTTAGCGTTGGCAACCTGCTAGACCGCAACGACATTGCCACCATGGCCCGCGACAGTATCATCTTCGCGATGGCCAACCCAACGCCGGAGATCATGCCAGCAGAGGCTAAGGCTGGCGGAGCCGCCATCGTTGGAACAGGCAGAAGCGACCTTCCTAACCAGATCAATAACGTGCTTGGTTTCCCGGGTATTTTCCGGGGTGCTCTGGATGCCCGCGCACCACGGATTACGCCTAACATGAAGCTGGCAGCAGCCCGCGCCATTGCTGAGCACATCCGGGTACCGACGTTTGACAGCGTCATCCCTCCCACCCTCGACGAGCAGGTTGCCTGGCGGGTAGCCGACGAAGTTCGCCGTGTCGCAGAAGAAGAATTCGGAAAGAAAGAAGACTGATTCTTAACGGACCTTGTTAGGCACTTAGGGACGCCGTGTAAACAACTTACGTCTTTTGACCGCCTTGTTTTGCCCCCACCAAAATTAAAAATCATTTCCGTAGCTAAGGCTATGCAAAGGATTTGTAATTTCGGTGAGAACAACTCCGAGGAGGAACGACGATCAGCGCAGCTAAAAGCGTCAGGTCAAAAACCAGTAAGTTATTTATACGGCGTCCCTTAGCGGTTAATTTTTAATGGGAAACCACTAAAAGCTAACCGCTAAGTGTCTTTTTGTGCGCGCTATCGGATTCCTAAAGGCGATAACCATCGCATACTCCTTGAGAGGTCAGCTTCAGGTTACATCAGCTTGTTTTCTAAAAACTTCCTTTGCACCTGCGTCCGCGCCCAGGGATTAGGAGCTTGAAGTTAGAAGCTAGGAACTAGTAGCTAGAACTGGCAAAGCAAGTCAAAACGGCGTGCCCAGCCCGCCCATTCCTGCAATCCTGTCACCCCTGCCAAATAAGGTACGCATTGCCGTGCCCAGTGTCTCCAGTTAACCATTGGGAACACTTATTGCGGTTACCTCCCCACCTTACAGCGTTTTCTTTAGCTTTACAGCCTAAAGTTTTCCCTTTACTTCCCCGAACAACAAGATGTGAGCCGACGCAAGATTACTTTCAAGATGGATAACCACGGATTCGACGACGAACAAGACCTTTTCCCCTTCATCGGCACCGAAGATGGGGCGGAAGAAATGGACGTAGCGGACCTCCCCGACAAAGTGCCCATGCTGGCACTGAAGAACAGTGTGTTGTTCCCTACCCTCGTCATCCCCATCAACATTGGTCGCGACCGGTCCATCAAGGCCATCAATGCCTCTGCGGAGAGCCACAAGTACGTAGCCGTATTCTCCCAGAAAGACGTTTCCGTCGAAGAGCCAAATGGCGACGATCTCTACGAAGTTGGTACCCTGGCCCATATCCTGAAGATGCTTCGGATGCCAGACGGTAGCCTCACGGCTGTCCTTCGTGGCCGCCAGCGAATCCGCAGGCTGAAGTTAACCCAGAACACGCCCTTCATGGAAGGCGAAGTCGAGCTACTCACCTACCTCCCTGCCACCGAGCCCCTCACCTACCAGGCAACGATGGACAGCGTACGAGACAAAGCCCGCAAAGCCGTTGAACTCAGTCCTAATATCCCCACCGAAGCCCAGGTGATGCTCGACAACATCAACGATCCGAGTCACTTACTCAACTTTATCTCCAGCAACCTCAACAACGAGGTAAAAATCAAGCAGGAACTGTTGGAGACCGACAATCTTGGCGTCAAAGCCGAGCGGGTCCTCATTGAACTCCAAAAAGAGCTCCGCATCCTCGAACTCCGCGACCAAATCGAAACCAAGACCCGGGGCGAGATAGAAGAACAACAAAAGCAATATTTCTTGAATCAGCAGATGAAGGCTATTCAGGAAGAACTGGGCCAAAACCCAAATAAAGAAGCCGTTGAGAACCTCGAAAATCGATCAAAAGAAAAAAAATGGCCAGAGGAAGTCGACAAAACCTTCGTCCGGGAAATCGCCCGTCTCAAACGGATGAACCCACAGGTGGCAGAGTACAGTGTTCAACTCTCCTATCTGGAGATCCTCTTGGACCTGCCCTGGAATGAGTATACAGAGGACAACTTCGACCTCAAGGCCGTGAGTAAAATTCTGGATAACGACCACTACGGCCTCGAAAAAGTTAAAGATCGCATTCTTAGCCACCTTTCCGTCCTTAAGCTTAAGGGCGACATGAAGGCGCCGATCCTCCTCCTGCTTGGCCCTCCCGGTGTTGGTAAAACCAGCCTGGGTAAGAGTGTCGCTGAGGCCCTAGGCCGCAAATATGTTCGAATGAGTCTTGGTGGCTTGCACGACGAGAGTGAGATTCGGGGACACCGGAAGACCTACATCGGTGCGATGCCTGGCCGAATCGCCCAGTCGCTGAAAAAGGTTGGCTCTGCCAACCCCGTTTTCATCCTCGACGAAATCGACAAAGTCGGCCAAGGCCAACGGGGCGACCCCTCCAGCGCGTTACTGGAAGTCCTTGACCCGGAGCAAAACTCCACCTTCCACGATAATTACTTGGATTTGGACCTTGACCTGAGTAAGGTCATGTTCATCGCCACGGCCAACAATCTAGGTGCAATTCAGCCGGCCCTTCGGGACCGGATGGAAATCATCAATCTCTCCGGCTATTCTGCCGAAGAGAAACTGGAGATTGCCAAGCGGCACCTCCTTCCTCGCCAGCGGGAAGATCACGGTCTTAAGGCCAAGCAGTTCAAGGTATCCGTCGCTACACTCCGGGCCATCATTAGTGGCTACACCCGTGAGAGTGGCGTCCGTAGCCTTAACCGGCAAATTGGCGGTTTGATGCGCTACACCGCTCGGCAAATTGCCATGGAGGGTGCAGAAAACGTGAGCGTTACACCAGACTTACTCGAAGAAATTCTCGGCCCGGTCAAGTTCGAGCGCGAGCCCTACATGGCTGGCAAATTGCCCGGCATCGCAGTCGGCCTTGCCTGGACGCAAGTTGGCGGAGAGATTCTTTTCGTCGAGGCCAGCCTCAGCGAAGGCAAGGGAACGCTTACCCAGACGGGCAACCTCGGAAACGTCATGAAGGAAAGTGCCATCACGGCACGGTCTTACCTCAAAGCGAATGCGGCCAAGTTTGGTATTACGGCGGAGGACCTGCAGAAAAAAGACCTCCACGTTCACGTTCCGGAAGGAGCGACGCCGAAGGACGGCCCCAGCGCCGGCATCACGATGGTTACGGCTATGGCTAGTGCGTACACAGGCCGCCCCGTAAAGCCTTTCCTGGCCATGTCCGGGGAGATTACCCTGCGGGGCCGCGTACTTCCCGTTGGCGGCATCAAGGAGAAGCTGCTGGCCGCACGTAGGGCGGGCATGAAAACCCTCCTGATGAGCAAGACCAACGAGAAAAACGTTCGAGAAATTGATGACCGCTACCTGAAGGGACTGAAGATTATCTACGTGGAAACGATGGAAGAAGTCCTAGAAGCCGCGCTGAGTGAATAATCGCTATTACGTAATAATTAGTCCTTCACGAAAGTGTTAGATGGGACTGCTTGCTACCCATGATTTGCTCCTTTCTAGAATGGCCTGCAGCATAAAAACTTGTTAAGCATTTACTTCTCACCCAACCAGAAGGCTACCTCAGTTGTCCTTATGTCCGGAAGAAACCACACCAGTATGAAGTATTTAGCCCTTTTTGCCCTTCTTTGTCTGTCCTTCACCGGGCTCGAAGCCCAACGTCTGGTTGATCAAAACGGCGAAGCCTTGGTCCAGTTTTCTGGTATGGTGCTAGATGGCAGCAACAACCGACTCGAGCCTATTCCTTTTGCCACGGTCCTTGTCAAAAGAGATGGCCGGGGTACTTACGCTAACTTCGATGGATTTTTCAGCCTTGTCACGCATAAAGGAGATACCATTGTTTTTAGTGCACTGGGTTACGACAAAGCCATTTATGTTGTTCCAGACACACTCAAGGAAGACAAGTACAGTATCGTTCAACTGTTGAGCAAAAATAATATTGACCTGCCAACGGCAGTGGTTTTCCCTTGGCCTAGCCGGGATCACTTTAAATTGGAGTTTCTGGCGATGGACGTGACGTCCGAGCTACAGAACCGGGCATCTAAGAACCTCAATGTGGAAACATTGGAGCGACTTCGGGAAACAGTTTCGGCCTCTGGTGCCGAGAATGGCAGTTATTACCTCCGTCAGCAGGCACGACAGACTTATTATATTGGTCAGCGGCCTCCGATGAATATCTTCAGCCCAGTGGCTTGGAAACAGTTCTTTGATGGTTGGAAGCGGGGTGATTTCAAGAAAAAGAAAGATTAGCAAGGAGTGAGAGTGAGCGTTAGTGAGTCACTCATCGCTCCACACGTAAAGAAGCTGCACAGGCCCTGACATATACTTCCCTCGCATACCGCAGCAAAGTGGTGGGCGCGGACGCAGGTGCAGTGTTTGTTGAAAGAGAAGCCTCCATTACCAAGGCAGTAGACCATTTACGAGCGATAGCAATCACCTTCTCCTTCCATATGCGGAGCTACTCTCCACAGCTATCACACTAAGCTATTCAGCAACTGATTAGCGTCCAAAAACGAAGCTCCTCTAGTTACCGACACAACTATCCTCCTTCGTATCAAGTTATTACAGGTATGAACACCCACGGCACCCCGGAAACGAAGCTGTACACTTACCTCCTTATCGTTGGAGCCTACCTAGCTTTAGTATTAATCTTACTGCGGATAATCCCCCGGTTCGCCATTCTTATGGCGCTGGTTGGCGTAATTGTCGGTTTAGGAGTCCTCATGGCGCTTGTTCGCCAAAAATGGACAAGTAAAAAAGAGGAACGCAAAGCCAGTAACTCTTTTGATGGACGAATTCAACTTCGCTTGGTAGAGTGCAGACAAAAGGAAGAACAATTCCGCAGCGAAGTGGAAGAGGTACGCAACAGCATAAAAACTTTACAGGATGATCTTGATCGCAGCAACAAAGCTGACGAAACCGAGCAGGAACGTGCTCGGGAGTTGATCAAAGAATTCCAGGCGGAGTTTAATCTACGTCACACCAAGGCGGCATTCTTTGCCGACTGTGTAACCAAACTCGAAGAATTACTGGCCCGCCACCAGTTACACCAGAGCATCACTGCTCGCCGGCGAGAGCTAGAGGAACTCCGCAAAACCAACTTCGACGACGAAGCCCGCATTGAGGAAACCCGCTACCACCTAGAGCAGGACACCACTCAACTCGACACCATCGCTGAGTTGAGTAAGGGCATCTCCGTCAGTTTTAAAGCGGAGCAGGCCGAAGAACTTCGTGCCCGCCTGGAGAAGATACGGACCAGCCTTTAGCAGCCAAATTGGTGGCTAATTTCCAGCCAAAACCATCATCCTTGAAAAAAGTTATGCTTTCGATTTGTGTGGTTGCTATCTAGCATAGTATCTTTGCGGTCGCTTAGCGCCAGAATGCTGGTGCAGTAATGCTAATGGCCCGTTCGTCTATCGGTTAGGACGCCAGGTTTTCATCCTGGTAAGAGGGGTTCGATTCCCCTACGGGCTACTTTTTTTTAGTAGATAGTTTTTAGCACTTAGATTTTTGTTCCCCTAACTAGGGTGTATCATCTTCTACGACTACATTGCCATAGACTACCAACTACATTACTATTTTTTTGGCCCGTTCGTCTATCGGTTAGGACGCCAGGTTTTCATCCTGGTAAGAGGGGTTCGATTCCCCTACGGGCTACTAAGCAAGCGCCGAATCTTCAGCTGGAGATTCGGCGTTTTGCGTTTAGGAAC
>JBLIGS010000163.1:0-7016 GCA_047637095.1 Neolewinella sp.
TGTCTTTTACCGCCTAACTGCGTTGGAAAAATCCTCACTTAGCTACGGCTAGGCTCCGGTTTTTCCGCCTTGTTAGTCGGCAAAACCCACCAGCGGATTAGTCAACAAACTTAGTTTACAGTGTACTAGTCCTCCGGAGCTAAGTCGCTGTGTAAGTCTTCGAGGAATTTAGCAGACGTGGCCTCGCCGGTAAGGGCGAGCGACATGGTCTCGTAATTGACCGGTGCTTTTACGTTGTTACCAATTCGGGCAAGCATCAGACGGAAGTAGCGGTCCTCGATGTCTTCGAGGCCTTTGACTTCGTCCTGAAAACCGATGGTGCCGTCTTTGCTGGGGCGGAAGAGGTAGCATTTGAACAGTACCTGGCGGACTTTCTTGGCGTCTGTAAGGGATGCGTCTTTTACATCCTGCTTGAGCATGTGAAGGCATTCGTCGTCGAGGTCATTGAAGGAGCCAAATACCTGTTCTGACTCCAGAAATGAGGCGTAGATGTCAATACCAACCCACATGATTTCAGGTGGCGGCATCCGGACGCCCTGTTGGGCAGCAACCCTTAGATAGTATGGGGTAAGTGATGCCGGGTCTGCATCTGCACTGTTACCAACTACGGCGCCTTCCGGAATGACTTCTTCCACTAGGGCGTACTCGGCTTCCTTGGCGTTGCGCGGCTGTCGTCGTTCCAAAATTTCCCGTTGGTCTCCGAGGTAAGCCCCGAAGGAGGAATACCCATACTCTGTTTCCACAAACTCCGGCAAGTGCCGTAGGAGTACAGGTTTAACCTTCACCTGGCGGACCCACTCGTGGCCATATTGGTTCCGAAGGTCAACAAAAGTATTAATCAGGGCTTCATGAGTGTCCTTAGCTTCTTTGAAGTTCTGTTGGTCTCCCTGCATCGGTCGGGCAATGTCTCGGTATGCAATGAATTCATCGGCTTGTTCTTCCCATTCCCTCTCTGCTGGTGAGGCGATGCCACAGACAAGCAGCTTGGTCCCGTCGGATTTGATCTTCCGGCCAAAGTCTATAAATTTACTGTTTCCACCGATAAGTAAAACCTGGTCGGCAGTATCGGGTGCGGCCAGCAAACGGTAGGCATCTTCAATTAACTCTTCGCTAACCGCGTCCTGCCGGCCGCGTGGCTGGGGGAAGAACTGAATTAAGCGGACGTTGTACTCTCGTAAAATGGTGGCGTAAGCTGAGAGATGTTGCCAATCGCCGTAAGCGATGTTCTCATTAACCTGGCCAGTCTGCTCCGCCAATTCCATTATGGCCCTGATGTCAATTGCTTCGGGGTGGGCACCATTGCTCATTTTACGGTGCCACTGAGCACCATATTCCATTTCCATAACGGATTCGTGGAAGGCGGTGAAGTTCCAAAGAACGGTAAGCTTTTTCATGGGGAGAGACGTTTTAAGTCGATGGCAATAGCCAAAGTATTTTGCAAGTTACAACGTAGGCTTGCTTTTACCAATATTTTATGGCCAAAGTATAAGCGGCAAGGGTATATGTAAAACGGGACCTCTTACTGCAATGAGTAGAGGCCCGTTCTCAATTCTGGAAAAAACGTGCGGATTACGCATCGCTTACGCATCGCTTACGCATCGCTTACGCTACGCTTACGCTACGCTTACGCTACGCTCGCGCTACGCTCGCGCATCGCTTCTTCATACATCTTTTGCAATTTCTTGCGAGCAAAGAAGATACGAGATTTGATGGTGCCAAGGGGACTGCCAAGTTGCTCGGCAATTTCATCATACTTGTAACCTTGGTAGGCCATCAGGAAAGGAACACGGAAATCGTCTGGCAGACGATCTACCAATTCCTGTAACTCATTAAAGGTTACTTCACTTTCACCATCATTCAGAACTGTCTTATTGCCACTGTTGATATAGTAGTTATTAGGAGTCTGATCAATAATTAGGTTACGACGTACCTTTTTGCGGTAGTTGTTGATAAAGATGTTACGCATGATCGTAACGGCCCACGCCTTAAAGTTTGTACCAGGATTATACTTTTCAGCATTGGTCATAATACGTAGAGCCGTATCCTGATACAGGTCTTCTGCATCATTCATATTTCCCGTCAGCTTAAGGCTAAAAGCACGGAGGCTGTTGGTGATGGTACTGAGTAGATCTTGTATCTCGTCCTGTTGTTGCCTAGTTGCTTTCATGTTATGTTTATTTTGGGGTTGTAAAATTCTTTTACAAAAATAGGGGCTTTATCTACTTTTTGCAAATAAATTTGCTGTGGAATGCCTATTTATGGGCAAACTTTGTACCAAAGTGTCAATTACTGACAGCAAACGTAAAAAAAAATGACACCAAGCAACCATTTGTCTTTACAGCTTGTACTAATCTCGGAACATCGTTCACGATTTTATGAAAGCAAAGGAAGCCAGCACAAAGCCGGGGCAGTTACTGCCCAATTTTATTGCCGGTAACCTCCGGTTGTTACGCAAGCGCCAGGGTTGGTCTCAGTCAGAGCTGGCGCAGAAGGTAAACCTCAACCGTGGGAACATCGCCAGCTACGAGAGTGGCTTAGCGGAGCCGAGTATATGTAAATTGCTTAGAATCAGCAACTTATTCACGGTTAATACCCGTGATTTTACGCGAACGGACTTTTCCGAACCTGGCCAGTTAGACATGGCACGCCAGGCGCAAATTGAACAACTGAACAAGGAGAACGGAGAAATAGAGCAGTATCGAGAACGCGCAGCGGAGCTTGCAGAACTGGTTTATTCTTCTAAAAAATTGTTCGAAAACAAGCGTAGCCGAATAGAAAACCCATGCGAGGAGGCAGATATTTTTGCCGCCCAATACCATCAATTATATGATGTTACCCAACAGTTATTGCAGGAACACCGTGCACTTTTGGGGAAAGTAGGCTGTCAGTGCGAGTAGACAAAATGGCAGCTTTTAAAATAGGCACCTGCCGATAAGGCTAGTTTTAAACGCTCTAATTCCTAGTCACTACTGGCCAGCCCACTAGCTTCCTTGCTCTTAATTTCTTTCCTTGCACACGTTCGGCTTCGCTTAGTGACCGCCTGCGGCCGCGGCCCCCTATTTTAGTAGAGAGGAGGTTGTAGAGAGGTAAAAGCAGGCTGCCGCGTATTAGTTAAGCCGTCGGCTACCACATGAGGCAGGAGGTCGTGACCAAAAAGTGTGTGATAAGGTTGCGTTAGAATTTCCAGATAATCTGGCTCCCTAATTCCGTCCGCCTTGGTCCGTTGGTTGCTTCGAGTCCAGAGCCAACAAGTCGCCCATCCGTAAAAAAAGTTTGCGCAACCCTGCCTTCGATGGTCAGGTTGCGAATTCCTTTATAGCGGGCCACGATGAATGTTCTTGTACCCCGACCATAATAAGGGACCACCCGAGCGTTGTACCTCAGGCCGTTTTCATATTGGTAGAACCTGACATCGTAGTCGTCCGTGTTGTAGAATGCCATGCGGGCTGAGAATGCCCATGGGCCCCGTGGGCGGTAATGAAAATCTTGGTAAATCATGAAGCCTTTCTGGAGGCCTTCGTCCGTGTCTTCTGTAAATCCTGCATCGATGCGGCTTCGCCATTCTAACTCACTTGTGATTTTGTAAGCAAAGTGAAGACGACCCTGAAAACGAGTCCGTGGAATGACCGGATCTATGATCTCGCCGCTTAAGCCAATCCCTTTGGTCTCAGACCTAAGTTCAAGGTAGGTTTCCATTTTTCGCTTTTGCCAGTAGGTTATCCGGAGGCGATATTCATGTCCTTGATCCGGTGCATCGACGTTGAAACGGAGGTAAGGGAAGCGGAAAAGATCGTAGTAAGCATTTACGCGCCAGTGGGCAGCGGGGCGGAGTTCGAGACCAAAATAAAGTCCCTGTTCGTTGCGGCCACTACTTGTTTCCCCGAAGGGACGCGCATTGAGGGCCTGGTATTCGAGGCCGTAGTTGCGGTAGAGGACGGAGAGGTCGGCAAAACGGTTGAGGCCAAGCATGAGGCCATGGAGTTGGGCGATGCCGCCGGCACCATTGGCGCCCTTGGTCGCATTTCGTGACGCAGCCACCTCTCCGAAGAAGGTGAAATTCTTGAGCCGGTAGCGATAGTCAACGCTGGCATTCTGTAGGTCCGTTCCTTGAAAGAAAAACTGGTTGTAAGGCCGGTTCCTTAGTTCTAGTGGTCGGCTGAGGCTCTCTCCCAGGAAGTTGAAGGCCAGCTGTAAACGCTGGCTGGCCCGGTAACGGAGGCTACCGCCGTAGCTGGTCTGGGTAATCGCATTGCGGTCTTCGATTTCATTTGGCGTACGGTTGAACCCAGTAATGTTGAGGGAGGTAATCCCCAATAGATCGCTGTCTACATCAAGGGTGTCGGACGGTTCAGCGAGGTTGGCCGTTCGGCCTTTTCGGCTACCGAAAATGGTCAGCTCTGTCTTTTTACCGAAGGCCAACGTCGTGGCTGCACCACGCATGAAATTGGACTCGTTGACGCTCGTGTATGGCCGGAGCGTTTGTCCGCCCCGGGCAATGTTGGTGGTTTGGCTACTCTTGCCAAAGCCAAAACCGGTGAATAGTACGAGGCCCTGTCCGAAGCTGATGTTGAAGTCGCCAAGGGCAACGGCCTTAACCGTTTTGTTGATGCCCTTCAGGTAGAAGTGAGCGCTGTAATAGTCAAAGCCCTTTCTGGAAGAGACGTTGTTGTCGCCAAAGAAAGCTTCGCCTGGATCTTTTTCAGCAGTGAAACCGAAACTCATCTTATTGCTGTAGCGGGAGCGGAAGCGGGTGTACAGCCGGTCGGGGCTGCCTAGGTAGTACTGTGGTGGGTCCTCATCTTCTGGGTCGATTTCGTCGCCGATTTCGTAGCCCCGGGCCTTCTCTAACCGGCGATCCCAACGTACATAAAGCTCACGGGTACCTTCTTTGAGCATGCGGCCAAACGGAATTTTTATATCGTCCAAGTCATTACCGATGCGAAAAAAAGGCTGGATCCGACGAATATCGGTAAGGGTTAGACTGGGAATTACCTGGAGTTCGTAAGGGCTGACGAGACCTTTCATCTTGTCTCGGTATTCGATCAACTGGCTGACCTGAATGGGGGTAAGTAGAAGCGTTTCCAGCAGCTCGTCATAAGTAGCCCGGTTGAGATTAAGGGGGCGCCTACGGTAGGTCTCCAGTAGTTCAAAGGCGGCGTTGAAGGCAAACTCATCGGTTTCTGCACCGGCATTGGAAACGATGTCTTCAATGAGCTGTTGTTGCAACTCTTCGTCGTCACCATCGGAGGGAATGGTATCGATTTGGGCTTGCGCTGCGAAGGGAATCAATATTCCTAGGAATAGGATAGTGAGGCGGGGCCGCAGGCGCAGAAATCGTTGAAGAAGCATGATGTAAAGATACCGTAACATCGACATTCATGCCGATGCCTCGTTTGCCGGCATTTATGTCGATTGTCCGCTGGTAATCTTAATCATCTTATCCTCCACTTCCCGTACCAACTCAATATACCGATCCGTACGTTTGGTGTTCCGGTCTCGCTGCAGGGGGAGGTCCACCTTAACGTGTTCGGTGAATCGGCTTGGGGCCGGTTTCATCATGTAGATCTCGTCGGCCAGGTAAACGGCTTCAGGGATATCGTGGGTAACGAAGATGATGGTTGGGTGGATGCGGTGCCAGATATCTGTCAACAAGTCCTGCATCTGCAGGCGTGTGTTGATGTCGAGTGCGCCGAAGGGTTCGTCCATCAGCAGGATGTCTGGGTTGGCGATTAGGCTTCGGGCGATGGCGATGCGCTGGAGCTGGCCACCCGATAGGGTGGGGTACTGGGCAAACTTGTCTTCGTGGCCAGCAAGGCCAACCAGCTCAATCATTTCCTTCGCCCGTTCCAAACGCTCCGCCTTAGGGACACCTTGGTATTCTAGTGGTAGGGCAACGTTTTCCAATACCGTCCGCCAGGGTAGGCTGGAGTATTGCTGGAAGACCATCCCTACGCGGGGAGCTTCGTCCAACGGTTTTCCCTTTACCAGAACGGTTCCATTGGTTGGCCGTTGAAGACCTGCGATGTAGCGAAGAACGGTGCTCTTACCGGCGCCAGAAGCGCCGAGAATTACCACAAACTGTCCCTGAGCAGGCTTGTCCTCCACAAGGAATTCCAAACCCTTAATGATGAAGTTTTTCCCTCCGTCGTAGCTCTGGTCAATGTTCCGTAGCTCGATGATGTTCTCTAGCTGACTATCCGTGAAATCCGGCATGACTTAAGCTGTTTTAGTACTTTTCTGAAGGGCGAACTCTCCGTAAATAATGAGCAATGTTGCTGCTGCGCAAACGATGGCGAGGATGAAGCCGAGGATGAAGACCGGGCCAGTAATCGCGGTAATCAGCAGGTAAAGCATGATCGCACCGAGGATGGTAAGGAAGCCATTGCGGGTTTCTCGCAAGCCAGAAGAAACTGCTTTAACGCTCCGGTGTGGGAACAACCGGGTATTCATGTAGGCGAAGAGTCGGTCTTGGGTGAAACCAATTAAAACGATGGTGATCAGGACGGCAAATACACCGGTATTGTTTCCTTGTCGGTCCAGGATGTAACTCATGGAACCAAGGCCGTCGGTGCGGTACTCAACTTCCGCAATGATGATGTAGGTCCAGCTAATCGCTGTCAGTACTCGGATGTCATCAATCAGCTTGCTGAGCACGGCGGGGACGTAAACCGATTTGACCAATTGCCAATCAGAAGCTCCCAGGGTATATGCTGTTTTTAAGTAAACATCTTCCGTTTCCCAAAGTCGTTGCATGACCACTGGAAGTAGGTATACCAAGATACCAACGGCTAGGAAACTGACTTTGTAGGACTCTGCTTCGTCCGGTGTGAAGGCTAGCAAAAATAACGGACTCAAGGCTGTTAGTGGAACATACCTTAAGGTGTCAATCTGCTTGCTAAAGAGGGCTTTTGCTAGGGGGCTTACCGCAATGGGAATGCCGATGAGGAGGCTAAAGAATATGGCCCAGAAGTAACCTTTTGTATTACGCCATATTGAAACTCCTGCATGATGAATTA
>JBLIGS010000164.1:0-6980 GCA_047637095.1 Neolewinella sp.
CTATGGCTATGCAAAGAATTTTTCAAGAACGGTGAGAACAAAAGCGTCAGGTCAAGAAACACGTTTTATTTAATTCGCGTTCCTAACGATTGTGAAGAACGGTAATCTCTTTAACAGTTACCCCACCTCCAACGCTTGCAACTACTGCAACTACTGCAACGCTTGCAACTACTGCAACTACTGCAACGCTTGCAACCACTGCAACGCTTGCAACTACTCCAACTACTCCAACTCTTAAAACCTTTAAAACAACTGTACCCCCTCCACCGTTATCTTTATCCCAACAAGACCAAGCCCCTACTGTATGTCATTACGCAAACTATCTCTTCTCTTTCTCCTGCTTTGTGGTGCTACCGCCCTGCGTGCATCGACCATTTTGATTCCGATGGATGATTCCCAGACGGATCACCTGAAAGCTTACGGTATTACCTTTTGGGTACTGGAAAGAGAGATCAGTGCCTGGTGGCTGTTGAACTACCGGGGTGGAAGCTTTGCCTTTACCCACAGTCGCGCCTTTGAGCGCGAGTGCCTAACCCGCGGGGTGAGGTATGAGGTAATCCCTGATGCCAAGTTCAACAACATCCTGGCGGAGATTGCTGACCCGGAGAAGAACATGGATGCCATGAAACTGGACAAGGCGCCGAAGATTGCCGTTTATTCCCCGGAATTCAACTTCCGGGAGGGAACGCAAGTCCAACCCTGGGATGATGCCGTGACCTTGGTGCTTACCTACGCCGAAATCCCCTATGAGACGGTTTATGATACGAAGGTTTTGGATGATAAGCTGGCCGAATACGACTGGCTTCACCTACACCACGAAGATTTTACCGGGCAGTTTGGCCGGTTTTACCGGAGCTTCCATACCGCGCCATGGTACCGGCGCCAGGTAGAATACCAGAACAACTTAGCGGCAGAGAACGGCTTTGAAAAGGTTAGTCAGCTGAAGCTGGCAGTAGTCAAGAAGGTCCGTGAATTTGTTGGCGGTGGCGGCTTTATGTTTGCCATGTGTTCTGCTACGGACAGCTACGACATTGCGCTTGCGGCCGAGGGCATCGATATCTGTGCACCATACTACGACGGCGATCCCATTGATCCGGATGCACAGAGCAAACTCGACTTCAGCAAGACCTTCGTCTTCCAGAATTTCAAACTCCGCCGAAATCCGTTGGAATATGAATTCAGTGACATCGACCACAACCCACGCTCCGTTGGCCAAAAGCAGGATTACTTTACCCTCTTCGACTTTAGTGCGAAGTGGGACCCGGTTCCGACGATGCTGACGCAGAACCATACCAGGACGGTTAAGGGATTTATGGGCCAGACAACGGCCTACCGCAAGGAGACGATCAAGTCCAGCGCCCTTATCCTAGGTGAAAACAAACCTGCCAACGAAGCCCGTTACCTGCACGGTAAATTCGGAGAAGGCTTCTTCACTTTCTATGCTGGCCACGACCCTGCCGATTACCGTCACTTGGTCAATGACCCTGAAACCGACCTGAGTCTCCATCCCAACAGCCCGGGCTACCGGTTGATACTGAACAATATTCTGTTCCCGGCGGCTAAGAAAAAGAAGCGGAAGACAAAGTAATCGGCCGAGTAAGAATGGCACATTAATAATATCCGGCCCTTAATCGGGGACGTAGGCTCGGATAGTGAGGGCGAATAAGCATTGTTTTTGGGAATGGCTGGATATCTCCGCCACAAGTTTATCTTGCGGCCCACATTACTATATCCGCCCATGTTCCTACAAGTAGAAACTTCAACTATCCAGAAATACCTCGAGACCGCAGGTACCATGGTTATCGAATATGCCCCGAAGGTCGTGATGGCCATAGTCATCCTATTTATTGGCATCCGAATCATCAATAAACTGGTTGATATCTCGGTTAAGGCAATGATGAGCCGGGGCATTGGAGCTGACTTGACGCCTTTCCTAGGAAGTATGGTTGGCATTGGCCTGAAAATTATGCTGGTGTTTACCGTGGCGGGTATTTTGGGAGTAGACGTTGGCTCCTTCGTCGCCATTTTGGCCGCAGCGAGCTTTGCCGTTGGCCTTGCTTTGCAAGGCAGTCTGAGCAACTTCGCCGCCGGCATCCTGATCATCCTGTTCCGCCCCTACAAAGTAGGCGACTGGATTACCGTCCCAGACAATTTCTTCGGCCAGGTGCAGGAGATACAGATATTTAATACCATACTGGCCACTCCCGGTCAGAAAACCCTCATTGTCCCCAACGGCCAGGTCGTTGGTGGAGTCGTAACCAACTTTAGCCAGAAAGGCCACATTCGCCTGGAACTGACGATCCTGATGGCCTACGAAGAAAGCTTCCCTCGCCTGAAAAGTGTCATTCAGGATTGCCTGAAGGATGTGGAATTCATTCTCAAAGTTCCTGAACCTCAGATCGGTATTGAATCTTACGATACCCACAACATCATTGTGGCCATCCGCCCCTTCGTTAAGCCCGACCATTTCTGGCAAGCGACCTTCGAGGTGAATGAACGGATCAAGGCGGCGATGTCGGCCAACGGCATCAAGATGGCTTACAGTGAGGGTGTTGAGTTGGGTAAGATTGGAGAGTAATCTAGGCGATAGGTATTAGTAGGTAGGCATTAGGTGGTCGTACTAATGCCTACCTATTTAATGCCTCTTTACTAATCCATGCACACGTTGGGCTTCGCTCAGTGACCGCCTGCGTCCGCGGCAAAACAACATTCCTTAAAACAGAAAAGCCGGCACCTCCAAGTGAGGGGCCGGCTTTTATCTTTAATGAGGATGTCTAGAAATTGTAGTTGAATCCCGTCCGGAATTCAAAGGGGCTGTCTCCAATCCGGTCCGGCTGGCTTAGACGGAAAAGGATTAGAATCTCAAAACCCGGAGCACTTGGGCCACCGCCCTGGCTGATGCCACCACCGAGGAAAGGAATTGCCCGGATCTGCCGAATAGGATCGCCATTGGAATCAAAATTTTCTACTTCTCCCAAGAGGCTGTATTCTGCGTGAGCGAAGAATTGGTTGAAGACTTTGCCGCGAACAAAACCTCCGACAGACCAAGTCCAGAACTTGGCCTTGAAGTCGTCGCCGCCACCGCGTACTTGCCGGTAAGCGTTGTAAGCAATGCTGCCTCGTGGACCAACACTCAGAATTTCATTGATCTTGTATCCTACGATTGGAGAAAGGCCGATTTGGAAAAAGTTTTCAAATTGGTTGGAATTAAAGCCCAATTGAGCCCCAGTACCATACCAAATCTTACTGCCGAAATCATCGGAGGCACTGCGCCGGGCAGGAAGGCTGTTGTTATTGTCATCATTGTAGTAGTCCAAGTCGTCTTCGGCTTGTTCTTCGGTGTTTTGGGCCGAAAGAGAGATGGAGACGGCGCATAAAAAAAGGAGCGCGAGGAAGATTTTACGTAGCATACTGTTTTGTTTCTTGGTTCGCAAATATAACGGCTTCAGCGCCGAGGTGTTTCCTGCCTTAAGATTTCCCTAATAGTTCAGTGTCGGATGGCAGACCACTAATTGTATCTTGAGGCATGACGGATCGCCAAAAGACCGGAGAAATTGGAGAAAGCCTGGCCCGCCGATGGTTGGAAACTTCGGGCTATGAAGTCTTGGAGCAAGGCTACCGCTATAAGCGAGTAGAACTTGACCTGGTTGTTAAGACGGAAAATGACTGCCTGGTGTTTGTAGAAGTGAAAACCCGTAGGGGATTAAAATGGGGGCACCCCTCCGGTGCAGTCTCCGTGAGCAAAGAACGAAATATGGCCAAGGCCGCCCGCGCTTACATGCGGCAGATCGATCACTCTTGGGAAGTTAGGTTTGACATTATCGCCATCCTTTTGTACAAGGATGGAAGCCATTCGTTGGAGCATATTGAGGATGCTTTTTTCCCGGGAGTGTGGTGAATTGGTCTTTTGGTTTGGTGGTTTTTTGGGCTCCGCATTTTATTGGCGCCGTAGGTGTTAAAGGCTGCCGCCTGTTGTTTGCTCGCTGGCGCTGGTGGAGGGTTTTCACGCGGAGATGGAGAGGTAGGGACTGACTCTAACGTCTCCTCCGTGCGGTAGCAGACTGTTTGATTCTTTTGACTACTTGACTTATGACCTACAAGACCACCAGGCTACCGTTGCCGCTTTGCGGAAACTCCGCCCCCTTCTTCCAAACCGGCCATTTCTCCCCAGTAGCTAGGCCAAGGCCGACTTTGAAGAGCAGTTCTCCGTCCTGCACGGCACCGCCGAGCGGCCAGTCGCCGCTGCTGTACTCGTCGGCTGGCTGGTGGTAGCGGGTGGCGACGAACGCGTCCTTTTGCTTTCGGGCGTATTCTTTGCCGAAGTCCCAGTGGTCATAACCGCCTTTGGCGTAGAGGGCTGGGACTCTTTTCTTGGCGAAGTTGAAGTGGTCGGAACGGTAGAAATATCTTTTCTCAGGTTCTTGGCCGGGTTGGATGTAGCGGCCTTGTTCTTTGGCGACGACCTCTGCCAGGGCATCCATTTCACTGTGGCCAGCGCCGGTGATGGTTAGTTCTTTGGCTGCATTGAGGGATAGCCAGCCGGCAACGTCGAGTTGTGGTGTACCGTCGGGTTCCAGCGTCAGGCGGGTACTGGACCAGGAGGACTGGACGACGAACCAGGGATAACCGGCTGCGCCTTTTTCGTGGATGATGAGGCAGCCGGCTGCGCCCTGTCGGGCGGCTTCTTCTAACTTGTAGGTCCAGCGGCCGTAGTAGGTCATCTGCTTGCCCTTGAACATGGTTGAGTCCTCGGTATAATAGCCGGGATCGTTGACCATCACGACGACGGTTTTCCCCTTTACGTCGAGGCCTTCGTAATCGTTCCAACCGTACTCTGGGGCCACGACACCGAAGCCGGCGAAGACCAGTTCGCTGTCGGAAACGGCGTTTTCTTCCTGGGCTTTTTCGCTATTAGGTGACGTAGTCGGAGCCCAGTTGCCAGCTGATGTCGCCGCCGGAGAAGGCCATGCCGATTTGCTCGTCGGGGAAGGCCGTGATTTCTACCATCGGTACTTCCTGGCGGTAGCTGTCGCCGTTGCCGGGGGCAAGGCCGAGGGCCTTGAGTTCTTTTTCTAGGTTGAGCATCTCCAGATGCGTCCGCTACCCAATGACCCAATTAGCAACACATCCGAACCGGAAAGACAAGTGCCCAGCCAACCACAGCCCGACATTTGCGTTAGTTATTTGACCAATTAACACAAGGATGATGCAAGCAGTATGGAATGGCCAAGTGATCGCGCAAAGCGATGACACGGTAGTCGTTGAAAATAGCCACTATTTCCCGAAGAGTAGTGTGAAGGAAGAATTCCTAACCCCCAGTGAAACAACCAGTTTTTGCGGTTGGAAAGGCGACTGCAGCTACTACAACCTGACGGTAGAAGGCCAGCAAAATCCGGACGCTGTCTGGGAGTATGCTGACCCGTATAAACCCGCCGAACATATCCGCGATCGCGTTGCCTTCTGGAAGGGCGTTGTTGTTGAAGAGCAATAGTCTATCATGACCAAGAACATTGATGTTGCCACCCGACTTAAGGCGCACTTTGACTATGTCCGAGGGCAGTCCGTCGCGCTCTGCGCGCCACTCAAGCCCGAAGACTATACCGTCCAGCCTCACCCGGACGTCAGCCCTCCCAAATGGCACCTCGGCCACGTAACCTGGTTCTTCGAGAATTTCATTCTCGATGAATTCAGCGCGGGGTATACCCTGTTCGACGAACGACTCAACTGGTTCTTCAATAGTTACTACGAAAGCCAGGGCCCAAGGGCTTTGCGCTCCAGCCGGGGCAACATGACCCGGCCGGAACTGTCCGTTGTGCTGGCCTATCGCCAGCATGTTGATAGCGCTATTGCTAGCCTATTGGGCAGCGATAACGCCGACATCGCTCGCATCCGTGAACTCGTTGAGCTCGGTCTCCACCACGAACAACAACACCAGGAACTGTTGGTGACGGACATCAAGTACATCCTCGGAACCAACCCTTATTACCCGGCTTTTCGGGAGGGCAGAGCCGAGGAGAAGTCAGGCCCTGCTCCGCAAATGGAGTTCCTTTCCATTAAGGAAGGCATCTACACCATCGGCCACCAGGCCAAGGGTTTTAGCTGGGACAACGAACTCAGCGTTCACAAGGTCCTGCTCGAAGAATTTGGTATTGCCAACCGCCTAGTCACGAACGGCGAGTACCTCGCCTTCATGGCCGACGGCGGCTACGACAGCTTCGAGCTCTGGCAAATGGAAGGCATCGAATGGGCCCGCCAGCTGGCCATCAAAGCCCCGCTGTATTGGAACCAGGACGAAGCCAGAAACTGGTTGCAGTACACCCTCAACGGAGGATTGCAGCCCGTCGACCCTGCCCTGCCCGTTACCCACATCAGCTGGTACGAAGCGGACGCTTACGCCCGCTGGGCCGGCCACCGCCTCCCCACAGAGTTTGAGTGGGAAACCGCCTGCAGGCAATACGCCGGTGATGTCCTGCCTGAACAGAATTGGGCGGAATCAGGGGCGTTACATCCGACGTCCGCAACCCGCAACACCCAACCCGCAACCGGCAACCAACTGCTAGGAGATGCCTGGGAATGGACCAACTCCGCCTACCTGCCTTATCCACGTTATCCCCGGCCAGAAGGCGCATTGGGGGAGTACAACGGCAAGTTTATGGTCAACCAAATGGTCCTACGCGGTGGAAGCTGCGCTACGCCGGAATCCCACATCCGACTGACTTATCGGAATTTCTTTCAGACGAACAAACGGTGGCAGTTTACGGGGATTCGATTAGTTCGGTAGTTTTGTGGTCTGGTGCAATCGCAAGGTGACTCGTCGGCCGAGAGACCAGATTCTGTCCGTAAAGCCTTCCCTCGGCCGACGAGTCAGGTCGTTCCTCCCGCCTCGTCGGCCGAGAGACCAGATTCTGCCCGTAAAGCCTTCCCTCGGCCGACGAGTCAGGTCGTTCCTCCCGCCTCGGCCGAGAGACCAGATTCTGCCC
>JBLIGS010000165.1:0-6906 GCA_047637095.1 Neolewinella sp.
ATTCTTCGTGCCTCAGTGCCCAAAACGAGCGAAGCGAGCATCCTCACTCCAACGTGCGGAGCCTTAGTATTCTTCGTGCCTCAGTGCCCAAAACGAGCGAAGCGAGCATCCTCACTCCAAGGTGCGGAGCCTACCAGCCTATTAATGCGGATTATTAATAATCTCCTGGTTCTCCCGCGTACCAGCCACATCAGCCATACCGGTTACTTCAAGGAAAAGCGTCAATAGCGTAATGGCAAGGATGATATAAATCAGGACCATAAAACTTGAAGGACCACTTTTTTTAACTTCTTCAGACATCAAGGTAGGTTTTGGAAAATGTAACCGGTGTACGGGCTGGATGTTGACATGGGCGCGGACGCAGGTGCAAAGAAAGTGTAGAAGAGCAGAGGCTTAAAGTTGAACCTATTTTGATTATAAAAGACAAATAATGTGTTATTTGTAACTTTTAAGTTGTCAGTTGAGAATAGGTGTTGTATATTTGTATCGTCGGGAGAGGGTAGTAGTCCTTCGACAATAAACACCTAAACACCTATTATTTTTTAAACACCTTATTACCCGTTTTTTCTTTTTGCAACCTTATTTACAGAAGCCGTCCTGCTGTTAAGCAGGACGGCTTTTACTTGTGTACGAGACTTGATTTGTGTTGACAGGCTACGTCGTCATAATCGCCTGTGCGGCGTAACCGTAGTGACGAACGCCCTCACTTTCGTTTCGTTCGTCGTGGATGTCGGCTAGGAAGAAGCTTCCCTCGTCATTGGTGGCCACGTTTTTGTCCTGACAGCAACGGTGCAGTTTTTCGTATTCGTCGTAGCTAATGGCCTGGCGGTAGTTAAGGCGTTGCTCTAGACTGAAGCCAGCAACGACGTCTTTCCAACCTTCTTGTAGGGTTGCGCCGAAAACTTTAGACTTTGATCCACTACCGTAGGCAAAGATGCAAATGGACTTTCCGACCAGGTCATCGTCTCTTTTTAGCGCTGCTTCAAGCGTTGACATCAAGCTGAGG
The DNA here is from genome assembly GCA_047637095.1 of Neolewinella sp. GTDB lineage: Bacteria > Bacteroidota > Bacteroidia > Chitinophagales > Saprospiraceae > Neolewinella. Next base: position 1,007 of record JBLIGS010000165.1, read on the forward strand.
AATACACTACCTGCGTAGAGGTTCCCAACCCGTGAACTCGCCCATTCTCCCGGAGCAATCTTCTCCTGAACGAAGTCTTTGTAATCCTTGGACTTGGTGACGAGCTTAAGGAAGTCAGCACAGCTGGTGATGTACTGTTCCCGGTCGTCGTAATCGTCGGCACAGGGAACTTCAAGGTCATTGCGTAGGATGAAGCTTACCCATTCGCCACTGGCTTTCATCTCTTCCATGTAGATTTCAGAGAACATCCGCCGAGCCTGGAAGGCGTAAGGAAGGTGAAAAACCAGGAAGGCGTGGTCTTTGAGTAGTTCACCTGGTTTTCCGTCAGACCGCCGGCGGTAATCGGTAAGGGCCTCACGAATGCGGGCCTGGTAAGCCTGGTTGCTGTAGGGGCCGTCAAAAACCGGCGTCATCTTATGCAGCATCAGGTGAGGTTCGTTGCAGTCCAGAATACCTTTTACCTCAAGGCCCTCGGCCAGCTGTGCCTCTAGCTGGTCGAGGTTGATGTCTTCGGCGGAGACGTCGGGGAGCATACCGATGACTTCTTCGAGGATCTCCCGCTTGGTGACTTTACGGTTGGGCTTAAAGAAATCGTGGGCCGGGCGGGTGGCGACGCCAAAGTCTGGGTCGATGACCAGTAGGCGAGGGTTTTGCTTTACCAACATGGCCACGGCGCCGGCGCCCTGGGTGTATTCACCGGGGCTGTTCATTTCGTACTTGGCTTCGTCGCTAGCGACGACGATGCCGATGCGGCCATCTTTGGCCGCCGCCCATTCTAGGGAGTTCTGCAGGGCGTCTACGCCACCGATGCAGGCAAAGGTTAGGTCTACCACGTCGCAGTGCAAGAAACAGTTGGTGCCGTGGGAGTCGGCGAAGTGATCCTGTAGCATCTGGAGGACATAGGTGGCCGTTGGCTTGGCCCCGTCGAGGGCACTTTCGGTGCCCAGGTAAATCCGTCCAATGTCGTTAGGGGTAATGTCGTTCTTGTGGATGAGGTCCAGGACGGCGTTGGCGGCCATGGTGGCCGCGTCTTCGCGGGCGTCGGCGATGGCCATTTCCAGAAGGCCGAGGCCCTTGCTGAGTTTACCGTAGTTGAGGTCTCTCGCTTTGGCGAGGTCTTCAATGGAGAGGTATATCTGGGGAATGTAAACGGCGAGGTCGTCGATGCCGACGGAGGAAGTGCGCATGTATAGGTTGTTAGACTGTTTCTTAAGACAAATTGGAAACATCTAATCAGCAGCAGGGTTTACAAGAATGCGCGATTATCGTTAGGTTTACCCGATAACTTTCTCCTCTATTTTACACTGATCAAGGTATTCTACGACGATGGCTGGGACCAAGTCTCCAGTCAAGCTGTGTCCACAGCCACGGGTAGTAGCCAGTTCTGATCCTCGCCAGTTTTCGTGCATCAGGCGGGCCCCTTCGATGGGGGCAACGTCGTCTTCCTCATCGTGGATGATAAGACCGGGAACATCTACCAGTTTGACGAACTCCTTGAAGTTGACGTCCTGAATAGTAAGGTCTAGGTGCTTCCGGAAACGATGTCCAATGCCGTATTTAACCCGTTCGTTGGCGCCAACTATTTCACAGAACTTGTCGATGAAATTTTCTAGCTCGCCGGGGACTGCCATGCTGATGATCCGTTTGGGACGATAGCTGAATTGGTCCTGGGAGCAATAGTAAATGGCAGCCATGCCGCCACCCGAGTGACCAATCCATGCGTCGTGGGTAAGGCCTAGGCGCTTACAGTATTCGTCTATCACTTGGCAGTAAACGAAGACGTTGAATTTTTTACCACTGCTCTGTCCGTGGGCAGGAGCATCGATAGCATAGATGTTGTAGCCCGCTTTGCGGAGCGGTTCAAACAAGGCGAACCAGCGGGCGGTGGAGCTTTCCCAGCCGTGGAGTAGGAGGACGGAAGGTCCTTCACCGGGCCAGTGGTAGGTCCGGATGTCCATGTCCATGATATTCATACTCCCCTGTTCTGCGCTTTCAAGGAAAACGAGATTTTCGGGCTCCTCTTCCAGCCGGCGAGGGGTGGTGAGGAGGTAGTAACCAATACGTCCGGCTCCGCGTCGCGTCATGCGGGCAGTACCATTAAGCAGGCGGCGTAGGCCGCCGAGCATCAACTTTTCCTTGTCTATAGCCATATAAAGAGGCGAGATGGTGGTTTGGTCAGCGCGTCAAAACATTGTTGATCTGTACGATCCTCAAAGCGTTAACGGTAGCGCAAAAATACACAGGAATTTGGCAACTTCGCTTTAGGGGTGGGGGTTATCTGCACTACTGCACACTCTGGCAACGCTACCCCATGTTTTCACTACTACAACGCATCAAGCACTTATATATTAAAGCTTTTAGCGGATTGCCGCGAAAAGTTTGGCTTTTAGCCCTCGTTTTACTGGTAAATCGAAGCGGAGCCATGGTGGTTACCTTTCTGTCTGTCTACCTGATTAAGGAGCAAGGATATGCACCGATTAAGGGTGGATATGTGATGGCTGCCTTCGGCGCTGGAGGGGTGCTGGGCAATTACTTCGGCGGCTTGTTGAACGACCGGTATGGCTCATGGCACATCCAGTTATACAGTATGATTGGGGCAGGAATCTTGAACATTATGTTGGGGTATGCGACGGAATTTTGGGCGCTTTGCGCCCTGGCTTTCTGCATATCCCTGGTGGCGGATGCTTTCCGGCCTGCTAACCGCGCGGCCATTGCCATCTACGCGCCGAAGGCGGTGTTGACGCAGGCCTATGGCCTGCAGCGCATGGCCGTCAACCTCGGCTTTAGCATCGGCCCTGCCCTTGGAGGCTACCTCATTTACGCCTTCGGGTATAAGCTGATGTTCTGGGGAGATGGCCTGACTTTCCTGCTAGCAGCTGGGGTCTTTTACCTTGCTCTTCCAGCGGATGAAACGGCCCGTCCACTGGTCGCCCGGGTGAAGAAAAATAAGTTAGAAGAGGAGACCTTAGATGGTCAAATCCTTGCACCTGCGTCCGCGGCAAAAACGACTCCCGCCCACCACCAACGCTGGCTCCTGGCCTTCGTCGTGGCCAACACGGCCATCATGATTTGCTTCTTTCAGCTCTTTGCCAACTTTCCCGTCCACCTCAGTGAATTTGATATTGACGAACGGGCCATCGGATGGTTATTCACCATCAGCGGAGTTGTCATTGTCGCGCTGGAAATGCCACTAATCTATATCGCAGAACGGCGGTACAAGCCCATCCCCGTAATGTTGGTCGGCGCTGCCCTCATTGCCGGATCGTTTCTACTGTTACCGGCCTCGTTGGAGATTGGTTACGTCGCTGTTCTTGGCATGGTCATCATCCTCACCATCGGTGAAATTTTCTACATGCCCTTCACGAATACCTACGTTTCTACCTATGCGCCGCTCGCGCGCCGCGGTGAATACCTAGGCCTTCTCTCTGCCAGTTACTCGGCCGCCTTTGTCCTCTGCCCGCTTATCACTTTTTACATCGCTGAATACTACGGTTACACAGAAGCGACGATCGCCTGCGTCGGTATCGCCGCCATAGGCTGGCTGATCCTGACCCGGATAAACGCTGTGCGAGAACGGAGCACCAATGCTACGCCGTCAGAACATCCACTACCGTCTTCAGTGTGATGAAGAGGGGCTCGCGGGCTTCGACGGAGATGTTGTCGTCGTCGTCGTCGCCACCGATCAATAAATCTTCGGCGAAAGCAAGCAATTCTTCCTCCGGGCTTTTTTCGAAAAGTGGTGTAATCCGTGTGCGGAAATCGCCTTTTCCTTCCCCAACCAGGGCATAATTGGCTTCGTCGGCCTGGCCAATGGAATCCTCGCTTACCGGTTCTGGTTCCACCAATTGGTTGGTTACAGACTGATAAATCACAAGGGAACCAAAGAGGAGGAGTTCCCGCTCCGGGTCGGTAAAGACATCGTTTTCTTCATCGGTCAGGTAGGTCATCAGACTCGGCTGAGAATGGGCAAAGTCCTGAATTTCTATGGCAAAGTCGTCGGCGCCGCTTTCCAGGCGCTCAAGGACACGTTCGATGGTGGCTTCTTTGATCAAGTTGGTGGAGGTTGATTAATAGTATGGCCCTTTGTCAGAAAGTTGATGAAGTGGCTGGTTGATCAACCGTTGACCTTAGGAGGAAGTTGAGGAAGAGTGCGAGTCTTACTTAAAAGTACTGTTTAGGTGGCCTCAGAATAGACGCTCGGAGGTCCCGGCTGCGCAAGGGACACTCCGAGTGTCCGTTCGTTGGGCTACCTAAGACCTAACTATTTACTTAATTTTAGCCTATGTCTACTTCAATTACCATTTCCAGGACTGGCTCCAGCAATCCTGAATTCAGAACACTTATCAAGTTGCTGGACGCCCACTTGGTGATTACCGACGAAGATGAACACGATTTTTACAACCAGTATAACGGCCTCGATACCATCAAGTCCGTGGTAATGGCCCACATTGAAAATCGCCCCATTGGCTGCGGCGGCATCAAGCATTACGATGACCAGACGATGGAGATAAAGCGGATGTTTACCAGCTCTGAGGAACGAGGGAAAGGTATTGCGGTCCAGGTGCTGAACGAGTTGGAGGCCTGGGCGGTTGAATTAGGGTATTCTCGCTGCTTGCTGGAAACTGGCGTCCGCCAGCCCTCCGCCATTCGCCTGTATGAAAAGCAGGGATACGTGCGGATGGCGGAGAATTATGGGCAGTACGTTGGTATGGAGAATAGTGTGTGTATGGAGAAGGAGTTAATCAAAGAGTCTTAAGTCCATTAATTAACTTAAAGACAGAGCGTCAAACAGTCGCTACCGCTCGTGATTGGAGCGAGAGACTGTTGGAAACAAAAAGCGGAACTTTTAACGAGCACAGCGAGCATCCACACTACGACGTGCGGTAGCGACTGCTTGACGTCAGACTGTTTGACTTTCTACCTACCTTGCTCCATGCTCAAAAAGACCCCTCCCTACCAAATCATCGCCCTTGCCGGCAGCGTATTGCTCGCCGTCTACGTTTACTGGGCCTACAAAATTCAGGGAGGAGACTTTCCTGACTGGACGTTTACGGTGGCGACGGTTCTCTCTGGAATTGTGGCGGTCATGACTATGCTTGGGCTTTGGCAACTGTACAGTGATTTCCAAAAAGGCTACCTCTTTCCCGTTCGGAATGCGACGTTGTTTCTGACCGCATTTAGTGTCGTTGCCCTGCCTTTGTTGCTGGTATATGAATGGGTAGTGCCAACGTCTTTGCATCCGTCTACACTTCTTTTATTACCGGTTTTTCTGTTTCTAATCAGCCGGAATTTATTCCGGATCAAGATCGACAATGTGGCCTTGGAGGCCAAGGTTGGCTTTGGCAAACCGACCTACATCCCGTTGTTTAATATTACTTCGGTTACGGAGGACGAGAGTGGGATGACCATCAGTCATAACGGTGGAAAGGACATTCGGGTGATGCGGATGTTTTTCTTTGCGAGTACTTGGAGGCGGTTGAAAGAGCGGGTTGAGCAGCTGGGGTGAGTTGTGTCTTTAGTGGATGAACTGGCGGGAGAAAAGAGACAAGAAAAAAAGAGAAAGGACATTGGATGCTACCGCAAGTACACGCGCTGCGCTCTTTTATAGGTACTCCCTTTGATCGTTTGTAGACCTCGCTTAGCGACTTGTAGACGTTCAATGGTTTCGACACTTCACTCGCAGACGCGCTTCGCGCTTGTAGACTACCGCATATTGTAGGGCCGCAAGCGGCTTTTTTTGGGGAACACAGCGTTTCACAGAGGTAGCACAGAGTTCCACAGAGTTGCTGCCGCATGGGGAAGGAGAGAGGGCTCGCTTCGCTCGTTTGGTTTATTCTGATTGTCCTTCATATTTTGTGCATCCTAAACCTTCTGTCCAGCACCTACCTCCGCTTAAAAAA
>JBLIGS010000166.1:0-6899 GCA_047637095.1 Neolewinella sp.
GGTCCCAGATAACGGGCCGCCAAGTATCGGTTGGGTCCTTAAAGAGATAGTAGTTGTGGCAGAAAGCACCAAGGTAACTGTCGAGGTTGGAAAGCGCATTGTTGAAGGCCAGCATCCAGAGGGCTTCATCGACGTTCATGACGGCGCTGAGGTCAGATTTTTCGCTACTGACGGCCCTGGTGAGGTCGATGAGCTGGTCCCAACCGTCTCCCCCTTTTTTAAGTTCGTAGCGGGCTTCATAGCAGGTAGAATCCGGACCGAGGTAGGCGAGATTGGCGCCAAAACCTGGCGGACAGGAGGACGGTGGGTCCTCTTTGCTTTCGGGGTCACATTTGAACAACAGGCCTTTATCTGTGTCGTATTCGTCGGCCCAGAATTGCTGGTCAACGGATTGGGTGAGGTTATAAATGCCGAAGTAATCGCCATCAACGGTGAGGCGGGCGAAGTTGCAGTTGGGAGCCGGGACATAGTCGCGGGCAATCTGATAACTGAGCGCTTCGCGGAGATAACTGGGGTCGCGGAAGACGTTGGACAGCTTCAGCGTGCGGTACTTATCGTCCACCATCTGCTTTTTGTCGGTGTAGGAAACCTTGATATTGAAGGGCAGTTTCTTCTTCTCCTGTCGGGCAGGCGCGAAGTAGGAACTGTTCCCTTTCAAACGAACGCCGACGCTGTCGTAGGTAATTCCGTTTACTTTCAGGGTGCCGGTCAGTCGCCGGCTCAGCTTCTGCTTCTTCCAGGAGTTGAGTTTCTTTTTCCAGTGGGAGTCGTGCATCACCAATTCTACCTCTACGATTTTGTCCATATCGTAGAGGTCTTCCTGGGCGCGGACGCAGGTGCAAAGGAAGAGTAGGAAGGCAAGGAGAGTAAGACGCGGTACAAAGGTCATTTGGTAGAAGATAGCTAAAGTTGGGGCGTGAAGGTAAGGATAGTTCCCCTCAGAAACAGGAGTCATCCCGGAGTTTGCCAAGGTTGGCACTTTTAGCAATCTTGTAACAAGCAAAAGAAGGGTTTTCCGTTAGTGATCCCCTAGGAATCACGGCCTTTACAGTCGCAAACTGTAGCGACAACGTATGCCCTGTCGCTATTATTCAGCTGCTTGCGGCCTCGATTCTTAAGAAATCACAATTAAAATGTGAGGAAACAGCCTACCACTAAACCCTAACCGCTAAGTGCAGTAGTCGCTAGACTGCTCTTAGGCCACGACGCCCACCTTGTCCTTGTTCAACAACCAGTAAGGTTCTTTCTTGAACGCTACCCAGTACTCCTCTAAGGTTTGCTCAATGGCTTCCACCTCAGCTCGCTGCGCTGGTTCTAAGCCTTCCCAGATGTTCTTTCCATCGTAGGTTTTTTCCTTAATCTCCCGGCAGTACTTCAACAGATTGAAGCAAAGACTGAACTGCCCGGAGGCGATAAGATCATCCAGCATGTGGTTCTCCTTTTCTTCTTCACTGAACCACAGGGTTGTGGGCATATTATTAGCATTTTCCACTACCCGCTGTATCTTACTTCCAACTTCATTGAGGTGCTTCCCCTTAAGGGTATAGATGTTGTTGGTCTTTATCCTCCCGTTCCAATCCGGGCTGGCAAACAGCGCATCAAGCTGGAGCCTACGGATACGACGTAGGAAAATGTCCATCACCATCTTCATGACAGACAGTCCCCGGAATTTAACTAGGTAGAACAAGATGTACAGCGGAGTTCTGGTCAGTACTCTGAAGTTATTCAAAATTCCGGGTAGGTGCCCTCCGGTAAAGGTGTTACGAACCTCATTAAGAAGCGTTTTTCGCGTAAAGGTGTACAAGGCGTACCACAAGGTTATCACAGTTGACAACGCCGAGACCAAGACGATCTCTAGTGTGGTAGCATCACTTAGGATAAGGAAAGTTACCGCTACGGCGAGTAACAAAAGCGCGATTACATTGACGCTACGGAAGGTAAAAAAGTCCCTAAACCGGCTGTGTTCCAATTCAGGGACAACGAGTGGATCCATCGTCTCTCCGGTAACGTCGGAGATGATGTAAGTGCCAATGAACGGCACATCGTTTTTCTTATGCCGGCGCTCGGCCAACTTTACACCTTCGATGCCCTGGTTGTCCAGTACACCACCGTCCATGATGGCAGTAACCGGCTCGTGCTCCAGGTTGTTCCAAGCTTGGTTGACCCTGCTATCGGGACCGTTGCCAAAGTCTTTGGGCATAATCATCGGTTCGAAACCGCCGGGAAAACAGCTGGAGGAAGCCGCTGCGTCCGCCAACCTGATTTCTGCCGCCGCTTCGCGCGGCAAATCCAGGTTGCCATTCCCAAACATCTCGTCTTCATGTCCCCGCTGAAACCGGAATTGAATACCCGTCGTAAACTCCGACGCGCCGAAGATGATATCATTAAGGTTGCCGGTAGGGTTCTCGTACAGTTCGGCGAAGGTGGCCCGTTCGTAGAAGTATTCGTCGTAGACTTCGGAGAAGGCATTGATGACGTCCCGGCTTTTATGTTTGTTGGTCCACTTCCCAGGAGCATTCAATTTACCTAGTGCCCGTTCTACCAGTTTGTCCTCCTCCAACAACTGGTATAGCTTGTCAAAACACTCTTGGTAACCATAGCCTTCAACTACTTTCAAGGTGTACATTACCCCCGTCAGCGTACCGCCGGAAATGGTAGAAAGTATGCTAACTCGGCTGAGGAGGCTTTCGCCGCCAGGCGTCTTCACTTCGTTGAGTAAGGACAGTGCTCCGAGGTGGAAAGTCGTTGCTCGGTAGCCGCCTCCGGACAAGGAGATGGCGATGTTAGAAAATGGAATGGGTAGCATTTAGCCTGTATTGGGTGGTTTAAGCTGAAACTTAGCTAAATCTCTCATTGGCTGATTAAGACGGGGCTTTGATCAGGCGTTTACACGTGGAGAATGGGGTATTTGTACCTATCGATCACATCCATTTACGCTGGATTCAGAATCAACCCTTTACCCTCAACAATTAACGAAGACGTGGGGCTGCATTCGGACCTGCGGTCCTTTCTCCACGCTACTAGGGGACGCCCTATAAATAACTTACTGGTTTTTGACCTCACACTTCCCTTGTAGCGCGAACAAATAGGCGGTAGGCGCTATTGTTATTTCTATGCAAACACGATTCCTCTTTTCCGTTCTTCTATTGCTTTGTTGTTATGGCTTTCTTCAAGCCCAACAGGTTGATGTTAACCTGCTTGACTTCAACCAAGCAGGTATCTCCCACCAAAAAACGGCCATGTTGACGCTGGCCGGCTGGGCGGTTGTCAACATCGGCAGCGGCCTTGCGCTGCAAGGCTCCGCCGATGGAGCCACCAAGCATTTCCACCGGATGAATGCCATGTGGAACGGCGTCAACTTGGCCATTGCGGGCTTTGGGTATTACTCGGCCATGAAATCGGATCCGGCGGGGTGGGACTTGGTGTCCAGCTTAGGAGAACACAATGCTTTCCAGAAAATACTGCTGTTTAATGCAGGGTTGGACGTTGGCTACATCATGGGCGGGCTTTACCTGACGGAGCGGGCCAAACGGCCAGACGTCAACAGCGACCAACTTAAAGGCTTCGGCCAAAGCATCATGCTCCAGGGCGCTTTCCTGATGGTCTTTGATTTGGCCAATTACTTCATCTCCTCAGGCAGGAATGGAGAGATGGACCTTTTGCTTCAATCTACGAGTAATGGGCTGGGGTTGACGTTTTAGAGAAAGCACCAGCCAACTTCTAAAAAAAATTGAATCTATTAGAAAAAGCTTTTGCCTCATGATTGAAAGTCGATCAAGGTTCTTCTCCTTCGTCCTGCTTTTAGGAGGCCTAATCACTTGTAGTTGCCAACAAAGTTCTTCTGATAATAAAGAGCACCCTCTGGATTTTAGTAATCCAGCAGTGTCTCTATCTTATGAAACAGAAGAGGTTCCGCAGGGCGAATTCATTTCTTGCGGGGACCAGCATCTCCGACTCAGGATTCGCCCTTTCGGCGGTGATTACCTGACTAATAACGAGAAGAGGAACGATCGGCAACTGGCGGAATTAGTCAGAAAATTTGTGCTGAACCCCGAAAACATTCCGCATCTCGCCGCCAGCACCAAACAAGCCTACATCCGACTTATCGATTTACACGAAGGAGAAACCTCCTGGAGAGGATCAGCGATAAGAGCTATACGAGTAGCCTGTTCTCAGCTATGGGATGATGCAGCAAGAAACGGATACAGTAAAGAATACGCTATGCTTCCCAGCTGGCAAAAAGAGTGCATCCTCAATGAATTCCCCCTGAGCATTGATATGGCCGGGCCATGGATCATTCCTCCCACCGCCAACGGCTGATTGGGTGAAATAAAGTTCTTGTTTCACCGTTATTCTCTTTCGCAACCAACTGCCCACTAGCTATTGAAACACCTCCTCCTCTATACCCTCTTAATTACATCCCTCTCTTCTTGCATCAGCAAAGGATTTTATCGTTATGGCGGTGCCTATCCGAATGTCCAACTTCCTCTAGAAAGTGAGCACATTGGTGTGCTAGAACCTCGTGGAATATTCGGTAACGAACATGCTAAACGGTTGACCTACAAAAAGCTGGGAAAAAAATTCGGAAAGTGTTCATCCGCCACACTGCTTACCGAGAACCAACTAAACGAGCAAGGCCAGCTTCCCGCTATTTTCGAAGATCAACTTTCCTCCGCTAACATTCAATGGTTCATGGACCATACCGACTTGGACTATTTGATCTATATCGATGTAGGCCCGGGCTCATTACAGGACCTTCCCGGCTCCCTAAATCCGGTTACTGCCGATCGGATGGCTTCTGTCCGGCTCATCGTTTACGACCTTGCCGACGGTGGCGAGTTAAAGAGCATCACCGTAAACGGCACCCTCAACCTTAAGCCGGACAAGCGAATTTGGGAACTGGAATCATCTGAAGAAGGTATCGGTTATACCGCCTTAAAAAAAGCCCTAAAGCGTTTAGAGAAGTTTACCAATTGCAGATAGAGAAGTACTCGGACAAAATATCAGGTTAGGTCAATATTACTTTTTAAACATCCTCTGCACACGTTCGGCTTCGCTCAGTGACCGCCTGCGTCCGCGGCCATTTCAAGAACTTTAATGTACCAAGCCCGCAACCGAATCACCCCACAATCGTTTCCTTGACAATAAGCTGTATTAACACCTTCCCGAAAGCGCTTCAGCCAAAGGGATTAAAGTTACCTTTGTGCCCAATATGAAGAACATTCGAAACTTCTGTGTAATTGCCCACATCGACCACGGTAAGAGTACCCTCTCTGACCGCCTCCTCGACTTCACCCAATCGGTGGGGGAACGGGAAAAGATGGACCAGCAACTGGACGACATGGACCTCGAGCGCGAGCGCGGGATCACCATCAAGAGCCACGCCATCCAGATGCACTACACCCATCTTGATGGGACGGAGTACGTCTTCAACATGATCGACACCCCTGGCCACGTAGATTTCAGCTACGAAGTATCCCGCTCCATCGCCGCCTGTGAAGGTGCGCTGCTGCTCGTAGATGCCACCCAGGGTATTCAGGCACAGACCATTTCCAACTTGTTCCTTGCGTTGGAGCATGACCTGGAGATCATTCCTGTGCTGAACAAAGTAGACATGGAAACGGCCCGCATCGAAGAGATGGCGGACCAGATGATCGAGCTTACCGGTTGCTCCCGTGAAGACATCATCGAAGCCTCCGGTAAAACCGGCATCGGTGTTCAAGAAATCATGACCGCCGTTGTTGACCGTGTTCCCGCCCCAAGTGGTGATCCAGAAGCACCGCTTCAGGCCCTTATTTTCGACTCCGTTTTCAACCCTTTTCGTGGCGTCATCGCCTACGTTCGGGTAATAAACGGCTCGTTGAATAAATTGGACCAAGTCAAATTCATCTCCACCGGCGCTGAATACCAGGCCAATGAAGTTGGCGCGATGGAGATCACGCCAAAGCCAACCCAATCCATTGGTACGGGCAGCGTAGGCTACGTCATCACTGGCGTAAAGAACAGTTCTGAAATCAAAGTGGGTGACACCATTACCCTCAGGGACAACCCCGCTGAAGTGCTCTCCGGCTTCGAAGAAGTGAAGCCGATGGTATTCGCAGGCATCTTCCCGCTGGACAACGACGATTTCGAGCCGCTGCGCGACAGCCTCGAAAAGCTTCAGCTCAACGACGCCAGCCTCATTTTCGAACCAGAAACATCCGCCGCCCTAGGTTACGGTTTCCGTTGTGGATTCCTAGGAATGCTTCACTTGGAGATCGTTCAGGAGCGCCTTTTTCGCGAATTCGGCATGGATGTCATCACGACGGTTCCTAACGTTACCTACCGGATCACAGATACCAAAGGCAGGGTTACGGAGATCCGAAATCCTGCGGACCTACCCGATCAGAACAACCGTAAAATGGTGGAAGAACCCACCATCTATGCCCAGATCATCACCACCACCGAATACATCGGTGCGATCATGAACCTCTGTATCAATAAGCGTGGAGCGCTTACCAAGCAGACCTACCTCAGCCCAGAACGCGTAGAACTTCACTTCGAGTTGCCACTGGCAGAAATCGTTTTTGACTTCTACGACCGCCTCAAGTCCATCAGCCGCGGCTACGCCAGCTTCGATTACCAGCCCAAGGCTTACCAGGAGACGGACCTCGTCCGGATGGACATCAAGCTCAACGGTGAGAACGTCGATGCACTGTCGGCGCTCGTCCACCGCTCCAAGGCCCGTTACGTGGGTATGGGGATGTGTAGAAAACTTCGTGAATTGTTGCCTCGTCAGCAGTTTATGATTGCTATTCAGGCCGCCATTGGCGGCAAGGTCATTGCCCGTGAAACCCTTTCCGCAATGCGGAAGGACGTAACCGCCAAGTGTTACGGTGGTGATATTTCCCGTAAGCGGA
>JBLIGS010000167.1:0-6838 GCA_047637095.1 Neolewinella sp.
GGAGTCCCGCCCGCTTCTCCAAAACGGCCAACAGCATGTTCAGCCGCTTCATGTCGTAGCCAGTTGCCGTGCGCTGCGGCGTACCGTAAACGGCGGTGCTGACCAGGGCCTGGACCTCGATTAGCATCGGCCGCATCCCTTCCAGGGTGGCACAGACGGCGGAGCCGGACAAGTCTTCGTCTCGTTCCGACAAGAGCAGTTCGCTGGGGTTGGAGACCTCGCGGAGGCCAGTGGCCTCCATCTGGTAAATACCAAGTTCGTCGGTGCTGCCAAAGCGGTTTTTCAGCGTCCGAAGGATACGGTAGGTGTAGTTCCTGTCGCCTTCAAATTGGAGGACGGCGTCGACGATGTGTTCCAACAGTTTTGGTCCGGCAATGGAGCCTTCCTTGGTGATGTGGCCAATCAGGAAAGTCGGAATACCGGATTCTTTGGCAAACCGTTGTAACTCCGAAGCACATTCTCTTACCTGGCTAACCGATCCGGCAACACTGTCGACGTGCGGGCTGGCAAGGGTCTGAATCGAATCAATGATCAACAAAGCCGGCTTAATCTCCGCCGCATGCTTGAGCAGCTTGTGGGTGTTGGTCTCCGTCAGGAGGTAACAGTTCGTCATGTCTCCACCGAGGCGGTCGGCCCGCATCTTGATCTGCTCTTCGGATTCTTCGCCGGAGATATATAGGACCTTCTTCCCAAGCTGAAGGGCCAGTTGCAGCAACAACGTTGATTTACCAATGCCGGGTTGCCCGCCAAAGAGGACAATACTTCCGGGAACGATGCCGCCACCAAGCACCCGGTTGAGTTCCTTGTCGGGAGATTCTAGCCGTGCAACATCGCTGGCGATTACCTCCTCCAACATAATGGGCCGGGGGCCTTTGCCCATGGGCCCGGCGGCTTTGGACGCCGCGCCATCACCAACGTCGCGCCAATTGGGCTTGTCGTTTAGTCGGTCGTTCTTGGTCTTGACGACCTTCTCTTCGATGAGGGTATTCCATTCCCGGCAAGAAGGGCATTGGCCCATCCACTTAGGAGATTCGCCGCCGCAGGAGCGGCAGAAAAAGGAGGTTCTGACTTTGGCCATTTACTGCTGTCTGTGTTAATCGGATGCAATTATAAACAATAAATTTCACAATGATCGCCAATTACTCTAAATCGTGGTATTTGTCAAGAAATAAGTAGTCGGTCACAAAAAACTATGCTGCATTAGTTGCCCCCCCTCGGCGCACACTTATAGTGGACTCGGCCACTATAGTAAGACCATCTCCTCCACAATAGGCTCCTTTCGTGCCTACAACCGTCATTAAAACACGCCGGCTTTTTCAATAAGCCTTTAGTTAGAGTTAGGGCCAACGGGTGTTCTTACGATTACCCCCCGCCCCACAACAAACCCTCGCACCGGCGTCCGCGCCCAAATCTCCTTAAAGCCCCTCAATCCTCTTCCGTTCCTCCGCATAATGCTTCAGCAAACTCACCAGCCGCTCCTCATTATTAGCAAACTTCCGGCGCACAGTTACCTCCCCCTTTTCAATGGCCCCGAGTGCGCCTTTTTTATCCCCCATCAGAATAAACATTTTCGCCTGCATCCGATATGGGTACTCACTGTCTTCTACCTGCAACGACCGATTCGTTAGAGCAATGGCTTTCTCTAAATGCACCTTATTGAAATGGAGGTAGTTGTAGGCAAGGAAGTAGCCCTCCGTATCCGTCAAGAGATCGGCAGAAAGCAAACTATCGATGTGCGCCATAACATTTTCCTCCGATGGCGTATTGATTGGGATGACGACCTGAACATCCGTCCAGGAGATGTAGAGTTTGGCATTATGCGGTGTAACGTCAAAGTCGAAGGAAAGCGATTCATAGAACCGCCCTGGCTTCATCACCGGCACCGTCAGCCGTGCCACATCCTTCGTTCCATCGTAGTTGTGGGAACCAAAGACTTTCGGATCCGTATTCAGCATAATCACCCACTCTTTCTCCGTGGGGACGGTAAGCAGACTATACTTTCCAGCAGGTACCGCCTGCTCACCAATGGTGACCGGCCGGTCAAATTCAATGGTGGTAACGCCGCCGCCAGTATGCCAGAGGCTGTCGTAAGAAACCAAGCCGCCAAAGATCTCTCGTCCCCGGGCAACCGTCTTTAGGTAATCAATGGTAACGGTCGTCTTGCCTACCATTTGCGTCAGCTGACCAGGGGGGCTAAGCCGGGGAATCTGATTGTTCTGGGCATTCAGGGAAGTCCCTACAAAGAGGGCAGCAAGGACGATTAAAAATGCTAACTTATTCATGGTAATTCGTTTAGGATTGTAATGTATGAGACTACTCCCCCGGCTTCGCAATATCAAATGTAAAAGGATGTAAACCGGTAGTAAAAGTCAGGAAGATCCATTTCCCAGCCTACCTTTGCAGCAACAATGCCAACCACCATCCAACTCCCAACCTCCTCCCCCACCCGTCTTCCGCTGTACCTGCTTGCAGCATGGTTTATCCTGAACCTGCTCCAGGCGGGGCTCACGCCCCTAGATCCCGACGAAACCTACTACTGGATGTACGCTGGTAGCCTTGACTGGGGTTACTACGACCATCCCCCCGCCGTTGCCCTAATTGTAAGCCTGGGCAAAGATTGGCTGCCCGGAGCACTGGGTTTACGATTTGGTCATGTCTTGGTTTCAACGGTAACCATCGCCGGGATGTGGCACTTGCTGGACAAGCCCAAAGGAGAAATGCTTTGGTTGGCTGCAGGGCTGGTCTTTGCCCAGCCGTTCCTCAACGTCTACGGCTTCATCGCTACGCCCGACGGGCCACTGCTGATGTTTACCGTTTTCTACCTCCTGGCCTACCGCCGGTTCCTCGAAGGGCCAAGCATCGTCAACGGCGCCATCTGGGGCATTACCATGGCTGGCCTCCTGTATTCAAAGTACCACGGGGTAATGCTGATTTTCTTCAGCGTTCTCCCCTACCTGTTTTGGCTGATTAGGCAACCGGGCGCTTGGGTTGCGGCGCTTGGCGGCGCGGCGCTGTATTTCCCACATCTATACTGGCAGTATGCCAACGACTTCCCCTCTTTCCGTTACCACCTCAACGGCCGGAACGATGCCTACCAGTTCAAATACACGACGCAGTATATTCTGAACCAGTTGGCTATTTTCAGTCCGCTACTCGTCTGGTTTTACGTCAAAACCTTCCTGAATTTCAAGAAAACCACGGCCAAAGAAGACCGCTTCCCCAGGGCAATGTTCTGGCTCACCATCGGTTTCCTTGTGTTCTTCCTCTACACCACCACTAAGGGTGGCACGGAGGCACAATGGACGGCCCTACTTTCTATCCCACTCTGCTACCTAACTTTCCGAGCAGCCAGAGATCATTTCCCCAAGTGGCGAAACGGCATTTGGACCTTAAGCCTCATCACCATCGGCATACTGATACTGGCCAGGCTGTTGTTGATGGCACCGCGGGAGTGGGTGCCGTTTGACAAACCCTTTGACCACGCGCCATGGGTAGAAGAACTCAGTAAAAAAGCGGGCGATTTGCCCGTCATGGTCCAGAACAGTTACCGCTATTCTTCCCTCTACGAATTCTACAGCGGCAAGCCGGCGTGGACCTTTACCGACGTCCAATATCGCCGCAACCAGTATGACTTATGGACGGAAGATTCCATCTTCCACAACCAACCCGTTTTCCTGCTGGGCCAATCCAGTTGGGAGAATCCTCAAGCTGAGCCTTTCCGGACGCAGAAGCGGAATATGCGGGTTCAAAAGGTTGATAGCTTTCAAGTAATGAAAGGGCTTACCCTAACGACAATGGACCAGTTTCCTGATACACTGCGAAGGGGAGAAAGGTATCCATTAAGCCTTGTGGCAGAAACCTCGTTGCCTTTAAGAATGGACGCAGGAAGCTTGCCATTAGCTCCTTTTGCGGCCGTTCATTACGAACAGGAGGAGTTGCTATTTTGGCGCCTCATCGACGGAAATGGCGCTTTGTCTAAGACAACGCTTACTCCAAATACACCGGGTATGCTCTGGGCGGGTACCTTCCAAGTTTACGCCAATTCTCCGCTTGGGCCTGCAGAAATCGAGTTTGGATTGGCTTACAAGGGCATGCCTCCGATTAGAAACCAGAGCGCCCGCTACTCGGTCATCATCATTGAATAGCGGCCAATTTGGCGGACTCCCAGTGGATGGATACGACTTCTAATTCGGTGCCTGCCAGGTTAATCGTTTTGGTTTTACCAAGGCGGCCGCCAAGGTGCTCGTAGAAACCGATTGCTGAAGAATTGGTGGTAATAACGAAGAGGTAAATCTCGTCGGTATTCACCAGCTTGGCGGCATCGCGCATGAGTATTTTGCCGAGGCCCTGGCCTCTCATTTCGGGGGTGACGTGGAGGTTATCGAGGTAGCTTCCGTGCTCGTCTTGGGCTTGGAAGGTGCAGCAGAAGCCGACCATTTTACCGGTTTTTTCGGCGATGGTGGTGAGCATATTGGGGTCGCTGTTGGCGAACCTTTTGGTCCAGACATCAAGTCTTTCGACGGGGCATTCAACGTCGAGGTAGTGGGCTGGAAAATCGCCTCGATAGGCGATTTGCCAGTTGCGGGCGTGAAGGGCGGCGATGGCTGGGGCATCGTTGGGGGTGGCGGTGCGAAGTTCCATGGAGGTACAATGTATTTGGGCGCGGACGCGGGTGCAAAGAAAGGTAAAAAAGCAAGGTTGATAGCTGGGGTTAATCCTCTGGGTTGAGCACCTCCAGGTCCGAATGAGGTACAAGAGTTAGCGCGTTCGGAGAACGCTTGGGCCCTTCGCAGCTGGAAGCTGCGTTAACCAGACTCCCCCTGCTCATATTCGGCTTCGCTCAGTGACCGCCTGCGGCCGCGGCAAGCACTCTGTCAGTTTTTGTCACTCCGTCCTGACAAACTGACCATCCCCCTGACATGGCCCTAATTTTGCACCTGTCCTGTCAATGTTAAAAAACATATTCAACATGTCTAAGAAGAACGCTAACGATCCAATCGTCATCGACGAGATGCTCGAGAACGCAGGTGCAGAACCACAGGAACAAACCCTTGGGGATGACATTGAAGCCGAGCTCGAAGATCAGCTCGATGCCGTTGCTGAAGTTGATGAAGCCCTCATGGTTGCTAAGCTTGAAGAACAGATCGCCGAGAAGGACGATCGTCACCTTCGGCTGTACGCTGAATTTGAAAATTACAAGCGCCGCCTCCAGCGGGAGAAGCTGGAATTGATGGACACTGCTGGCAAGAAGACGCTGATGTCACTGCTACCAGCAATGGACGATTTCGACCGGGCAACCAAGCAGGCAGAAAGCGACGAAGCTTCAAAGAAAATTTGGGACAGCAGCGTTGGCCTCATCGTCAAGAAGCTCTATAAATCTCTCGAGGCCCAGGGCCTTAAGCCGATGGTATCCACCGGTGAGGTATTCGATGCCGAATTCCACGAAGCGGTAACCGAAATCCCTCACCCAGACATGGCCGGCAAGGTCGTTGACACCATCGAACAGGGGTACACACTAAACGGAAAAATCATTCGCCACGCCAAGGTGGTCGTAGGCAAATAACTGCCAGTTACCGACTGGCATTTAGCCACACACAATTAAGAATTCTACTGCCATGGCAAAAAGAGATTATTACGATATACTAGGCGTTGACAAAGGCGCCGACGCAAGTGTTTTAAAGAAAGCTTACCGCAAGCTGGCGATGAAATATCATCCGGACAAAAATCCGGACAATGCAGAAGCCGAAGAGAAATTCAAGGAAGCTGCCGAGGCCTACGACGTGTTGAGCGATGACCAGAAAAAGGCCCGCTACGACCAGTACGGCCATGCTGGCATGGGTCAACAAGGTGGCTTCAGCGGTGGCCACGGCGGAATGACCATGGAAGACATCATGTCTCAGTTCGGTGGCATGTTCGGCGGCGGCGGTGGCGGAGGAGGCGACTTCTTCGGTGGCGGCGGTGCCCAGCGCCAGTCCCGCGGCGAACGCGGTTCCAACCTCCGCATTAAGGTCAGCCTGACGCTGGAGGAAATTGCCAACGGCGTTACCAAACGCATCAAGGTTAAGCGCCAAAAGCAGTGTGACACCTGTGACGGCAGCGGCGCCAAAGACGCCAGCGACGTAGCAACGTGTAATACCTGTGGCGGCGCCGGCGTAGTACGCCAGGTACGCTCTACCTTCCTCGGCCAGATGGCCACCACCACTACCTGTCCTACCTGTAGCGGAGCAGGAACCACCATCAAAGCTACCTGCGGAACCTGTAAAGGAGACGGTCGGACTTACGGAGAAGACACCCTCGAGGTGAAGATCCCAGCCGGCGTTGAAGAAGGCCAGCAGCTGAGCATGCGCGGCAGCGGCAACTCAGGTCGCCGCGGCGGCCCAGCCGGAGACCTGCTGATCAACATTGCGGAAAAACCGCACGAGCACCTGCAGCGCGACGGACAGAAAGTCATCTTCGACCTCTTCCTCAACTTCGCAGACGCAGCACTCGGTACTTCCGTTGAAGTGCCAACGATCACCGGTAAGGTGAAGATCAAAATTCCGCCAGGCACACAGTCTGGTAAGATTTTCCGCCTACGCGGAAAAGGCCTGCCAGAACTCCAGGGTTATGGCACTGGTGACCAGCTGATCCACGTCAACATCTACACGCCCAAGAAACTGAGCAAAGAGGAAACGACGATGCTCGAAGGCCTTCGGGAATCAGACAACTTCAAGCCACAGTTACAAAAGGGCGAGAAAGGCTTCTTTGAGCGGATGAAGGAGTACTTTAATTAGTCATTCGGCACATAGTACAAGTCCTCTTCAATGCTACCTTCCGTAGCCTCAAAGGGACACATACT
>JBLIGS010000168.1:0-6762 GCA_047637095.1 Neolewinella sp.
GGCAACAGATCGGCCGCTTGGCCGCAGAGAACACTGTGCGGGTTAATACGTACACCATTAACGATGAGAACCCGACGGCGGGAGAGAACATCTACCGCATCCGTCAGCTAGACCTGACCGGAGAGGAGAGCGTTAGCCCGCTGGCCCTAGCCATGATTTATACGGGAGACTTCTCCGTTTACCCCAACCCAGCCTCTGGCCGGGTTTCCGTCCAACACCCCTCCGGCCAAGCCGCACTATTCAGCTTAGAAACGTTGGATGGTAAAATCGTTCGCCAGGCCGCAAAGGCCGTTGGAGGAGAAATTGACCTGACGGGCGTTACGACGGGGATTTACCTGCTTCGCTCTGGTGAGGAAGTGAGGAAGTTGGTGGTAAAGCGGTAGGTATTAGGCGGCAGGCATTAGGCGACTGGCCGGTCATCGAATGCGTTCTTTGGCCTGATGCAGTCGGCCGAAGGCTCATCCGATGTCTCGGACAGTCGCCTTGCCGGGAGCCCATGATTACGTACATCCACGCTACATTAAAACTACCCTCACCATTTCGCCCGACGACGGCAAACGAAGAATATAAAGCCCGGGGCGAAGGTGACGCAAGTCTGCTTTCGCCCCGTTTATTTTCACTTGCCCGTAGGAACGGCCTGCTGCGTCGTAAATGTCTGCAGTGGTAGACCCTTGCATTAGCCCAACCAGCTGAATAATTCCGTTAGAGGGATTTGGGACGGCAAGAAGGGCGGCCTCTGTCTCGATGAAAACGACCCGGCTGTAGGAAAAAGAACCGTCATGGTCTACCGCCTTTAAGCGGTAGTAGTGGCTTCCTGCCGAAGGGTTGTCATGCTCAAAGTCGTAACTGATTTCCCGGTTAGTAAAAGGTAGGGCCCCTACCCTTCCAATGAAATTGAAGTCGACGCCTGAGCGGCTATATTCTACTTCAAAGTGGGAGACATTGACCTGTTCGCTTACCTTCCAATTCAGCCAATTGTTCTTACCATCATGGCGAACGGAAGGTGCTCCAGACCACGTAAGCGGAAGCGCGGCTTCGCTCACCGTTACCGTTTGCCGGAGGGTATCCCAGCTTAAGATGTCGTTGTGGATAAAAAGGCGGACGCTGTAATCACCATCCTCAGAATAGGTGTGGTTGGGGTTGGCCACTTGGGAGGTTGCGCCGTCGCCGAAGTCCCAAAACCATTCTAGTGCTCCGCTGGATTGATCCGTAAAGCTGGCGGTTAGGCCATCAACGGAGGCCCCGAAATCAGTGGTAGGCATGTGTTGGCGCCAGAGGAATTGTTCCATGCGGGGTAGCAGTGTATCCCAGTAAGCGTTGGGGCCGGAACCATTGGCCCAGGTTCCATTGTCGGCCCCATAGAATTCATGTTCTGCGCCAGGGACAAAGTAAGTTTCATGCTCGGCGGTGCCGTAGGCATCCAATTGATCGTTGATGAGATTGTTGCCGAAGACGTCTGGGAAGGCCCCGAAACTGAAAGGTGGGCCCTGGTTGAAGGGGACGGTTGAATCGTCGGTGCCGTGGGCAAGGTAGACAGGCTGGTCGTCCGAGGCATCGACCATGTCAAGGGAAGCGACGGCTCCCCAGAGGGAGATGACGCCGTTGGGGGTTCCAGAAAAGGAGAGGTTGTCACCTACGTCGGGAAGACCAAGATCTGGAGAAGTTTGGGGAAAAAGTATGTCAGTGTAGGTATTAATGCCGGTCTCTGTGGGGATTTCATCGGCTTCCGTCAAGTAGATAGAGTGGAGGCTGATGAAGGCGCCGGCGCTGCTGCCGGCTAGGTATACTTGGTTGGGATCGATGCCGTAGGCGGCGGCGTTGGCCCGGAGGAAGCGGACTGCGGAGCGGCCGTCCTGGATGCCGCGGTAGACGGCGCGGGTGCCGTGGAGGTCAACGTTAGCGAACAGGTAAAAGCCCTGGCGGTAATCGATGGTAGCGGTAACGTAGCCCTTGCGGGCGAAGGAGTCGCAGAGGGCGACCATATCGTCGTGGGTCCGGTCTCCGGTAATAAAGCCGCCAGAGTGGGCGAAGATGATCGCTGCCCGGGCGGTGTTGTCATCGTTTTCCGGGGTGTACACATCCATCACCAGGTCCGACATGCTGGTATTATTCTCGTTGGAATACGGAAAATTCAGGAAGGGGGCCTGGCCGTAAACAACATTGAAAGTAATGTCACTTCCCGGAAATACCGTTGTCGTGTAGCGCTGGATTTGGGCGCGGACGCAGGTGCAGAAAATGGTTAAAAAGAGCAGGGAGAGGAAGGTCCGCAGGGTTGTTTGCATGGCGTAAAAATAGGACAACCCTGAAGAATCTCGAATTCAAGGCTACTTTTAAAAATTTATGGTTAGTGGATAAGGGCCA
Organism: Neolewinella sp.; assembly: GCA_047637095.1. Classification (GTDB taxonomy): domain Bacteria; phylum Bacteroidota; class Bacteroidia; order Chitinophagales; family Saprospiraceae; genus Neolewinella. The sequence goes on from JBLIGS010000168.1 coordinate 2,362, forward strand.
AGATTTAAGCTGGAGACTAACGCTATATTCAATCTTCACGCAGAGAGAGGGAGTTAAGGGAGGGCATCTCTTTCTCTCTCTCCAAACTCTCTTTCTCCGCATGAAGATTCCAAAGAACCGTTGAAAAGCATATTAAAACCCTGCCCAAAAATCGCCCTTGCACCTGCGGCCGCGGCTCCATTTTAAGATATTAGGAGTTAGAGATTAGGCTTCATATTAGTACAACCAGCCATCAAACTTCCTCCTTCGCCTAATGCCTACCGCCTCTCTACTCAACCCTCTCTTCCTGTTCCTTCACAAACAGCCAGAAAAAGGCACTCAGCCCCAAGCTAATGGCACTGATGAGGAAGATCATCGACTTGTCCGGCGTGTGCTCAATGTATCCACCCAATAGCGAAGCAACGACCTGCGGCAGAACGACCGACAGGTTAAACAGGCCCATAAACAAGCCCATTTTTCGCTGATCCACCGTCTCCGTCATGATGGCAAAGGGGAGACTCACGATGGCCGCCCAGCCAACACCCACAACGGCCATTAGGCCACCAAAAGCGTAGATTGATGTGTGTCCGAAAAAGACGATCAATAGGTAACCAACGGCACTGATGGCAATGGCAATTGTATGCGTTCGTACCCGGCCAATTTTCCGGCTAACTGGCTCCAGTACCAAGGCTGGCAATAGGAAACCAACGGTGTTCAACACCGCAAAGGCAATACCGATTTGCTTGCCAATTAAATTGCTGGTCTCCGTGTCCAGCACGGCATCAACTTCGTGGCCCATGATGGAGCTTTTGATGAACCCGAAGGTGTAGATGAACATCGTCTGAATGCCCACCCAGGTAAAAGCGTGGGCAAAACATATCTTCAAAAACTCCGGCCAATTCGTTCCCCGGTTCAAGGTTACCGAATCCTGAGGAATGGCGATTTCATCCAAAACGGTGTCCATTGCAGCAGCGGTCTGGCCTTCGAGTTCAACCTGGTTTCCCTGGTGAAGGTGGCGGGGTTCCTTGATGAAAAAAGCCGGGAAGACGGAGAAAATAAATACGACGACTGCGCCAACGTAGATCAGGTTGTAGTTATCCGTTAGGACCGCGATTAGGTAGGCCGCGACGCCGAAGGCACCGGAGATGGTCTGCATCCAGGTGAAGCCTTTCGTGCGGGCTTCGCCCGCCTCCGTAACATCTGCAATGATCGACCGGGCGGGGTTGAAACTGATGTTGATGGCCAAATCCAACGTTAGCGCTACCGTTAAGGCGACAGTAGCGATGCCAGCAATACCCATCCCCTCGCTGATGACGTCCAAGTACGGCAACGCTAGGATCATCAAAGCTGCAATCGTTCCGCCAATAACGATGAATGGCCGCCGCCGACCGCCCATAAACCAAACGTTGTCGCTGATAACGCCAACGATCACCTGGCCCAAAATACCGGCCAAAGGCCCGGCCAGCCACACCAAACCAATCTCCTCCATGTTCAATCCATACTGGGTATTAAGTATCCAGCTCAGGGCAGAAATCTGAACGCAAAGGGCAAAGCCCATGGCCGTTGCCGGCAGGGATAATAGTCCGTAAAACGAACGAGTAGGAGTGTGGGTAGACATGGAAGGTGGTTGAATGATCGACTATAGGCGAGTAGTTCGTTGAATTCACAGCGCATTTCATCCCCTTCCAAGGAGACATAACAAAACAGGCTTTTTCTACAGACTACTACTAAAAACTTTGTGCAATTTAGACAACGGTCCTTAATCGATCAGCCTTGAGTAGAATTTAGAGCCATAAAAGTCCAACCGTCAAGGCGTTGTAACTCCCAATTTCGAGGAGTTCCAGTATCAAATCCAGCAAACAACTCGCCCCCATCGGAGAACAGGGAAAGAACGCCAAATAAACAGCCTGCACAGCTCTTTAGACGCTTCAATTTGGGGTAAAGCTTTTCGGTAGAAGCAAAATGAAAGACCACCTGATCGGAAGCAGCATCCAGCACCAGTACGGCCATCGTTTTTCCTGATCCTTCTTTTTTATAATAATAGACTGGTGTCATGAAAGTAGGTTTACCTGATATTGCTTGGTGGTTTTGAATCTTACCTTTTGATGGGATGTAATATAGATTGGTTATAGAAAACGTGTAAGGTGCTGCGCTCGTTGTGCCTCTCCCCCGGCCCCTGCTCCCCAGGAGAGGGGTGACGTCTCAGACGCGATACTCCAACGCGCGGAGCCTTAGTGTTCTAAGTGCCTCAGTGCCCAAAACGAGCGAAGCGAGCACACACACTGTTAGAAGTCTATTCAAAAAAGTACAGCATCTCGACTCAAACCTAGTCGAGCCAGGTCAGGAGAATCGTCAAATACAGCATCGGGGTTCACCGGATATTTTCGTTAAGCCTACCGCCTAATGCCTCTTTAAGTACTCGGACAAAATTAATCGCACCATCCTGCTCGGCATCTTTTGAGCCTTAACTTCGTTGAAAAGCCTCGCCAACACTACGGTGTTGCCTACGTTTTTCGCCTCGTCCAGACTCAAAATCTACCAGATCAGAATGTCGCATTAATATTGTCCGAGTACTTACTACCGCCTCCCCTTCAATCCGACAGATCAAACGGCAGCGAATCAAACAAACTCCCTTCTTCCTCCAATTCTTCAAGGTCAGCGGATTCGACGAGGAACAGTTCCTCGCTTGCGCGGGTGATTGCGACGTATTTGAGGTTCAGTTCCTGAACCTTTTCCCAATCCCGTTGCTGCTGCCGGGCGAAGGGTAGTTGGTCATAATCGAGGATGAAGACCCGTTTTTCTTCCAGGCCTTTGGCCCGGTGGATGGTCGACAAACGGATGGCATTTTTCTTCGCCGAGACAAACGCTTTGATCCGTTCAAGGACAGCGGTTACCGTCCTACATTTCTGCTGCCACTTCTCATGCTTCTTGTGGAGGAAAGCCAGTCTTTTCTCCAGATATTCAGTCTCTGTCTGGATGAATATTTCTCGCTCGGCCGCCTTCGGAATCTTAGCAGCATTCTGACGGATCACCCACATGTTGCGGGCAAACACCAGCTCTTTGAGGGCTTCGAAGGTTTTATACCGCCGTTTAATGGAAGCCTGGAGCTCGGCCTGTTTAAAGAGCATCTTCAGCTCACCGATGAATTCGTTGGCTTCGTCTTCGGCGACTTTGACCTTGACGTTTTGGTCGATGAAGTCGAAGATCAGGAGTAGAATGGGTGCGCGGAAGCGCGAGATGATTAGGTCGCCGGGTAGGGCGAGTTCGGTGACGGCCTCGATATCGATGGAGTTGACGGTTCCGGCGTCGGTTTTGGCACCGACGATGTCGGTGCGAATTTCCCTGGCCATCTCGATAATGGAGGCAGGGCAGCGGAAGCAGGTGGTTAGGGGCAACTGCGTTGCCCGGGTCATCCGTTTGACACGGCCGAAAGATTCGACGTCGGCGCCGGTGAAGCCGTAGATCGATTGGCGGGGATCGCCAACGGCGAGGATCCGACTGCCGGGTTTGCCGTATTTGGCAGCTACTGCGAACTGGGCCTTGCTGAGGTCCTGGCATTCATCGATGAAGATCCAGTCGTACTTCGTAGCAGCGTTTAGCTTCCAAACGAAAGGCAGGTAGATCATATCGGTGAAGTCAATGATGTGGCTACGGGCGGCCATTTCGGTGCCTGCCTTCAACAAAATCCGACTCATGCCGTGGTACAAGGCCAACTCATCCTTGAAGATTTTACTGTTCTCTTCCGGGTGGGTGAATATGCCGTAATGACGGACCATTTCCTCGAAGGCTTCAAACTTGGGCCCGTTGAGGATTGAGCGGTGTTTCTGGTTGATTTCCAGTAGCCGTCGTTCGAGACGAAATAGCAGGTTTTTACTGGCGAAGGCCTTGCGGCTGTCTCCGTTGGGCTGGCTATCCAAGCCATGCAGGGCCAACAGTTCTTTGACGTAGGGACGGAGCTTCAGCTGCATGTCCTCTCCCTTGTACAAAGCCCGGTATTTATACTCCCGGAGCTGCAGCTTGGCGGCGAAGTCGCTGTTCTCCCGCAGGATTTGATAACCGAGGGCGTGAATGGTTTTGACGACGACCTGCGGCATCCCGCGCCCCTTGAATTTCTTGTCGATTTCACGAGAGATGCTGCTGTTAAAGGCGCAGAAGAGGACGCGACTGGGATCGGCTGCGAAGCGAGCGCACTCCATAATCGTCGTCGTTTTGCCCGCCCCAGCGACGGCGTCAATGATGCCGTGGCCTTCGCCCTTGCGGACGAAGTCGAAGATGGTTTCTTGTTCGGAGGTGAAGGTCACGGTGTGGCTGCTGTTGACCGTGAAGGTAGGAATAAAATTACAAATTGTGGTTTAATTTAAAAACTTGATTTGAATCCTTGCAGGGGGTGCAGTCGTTGCAGGGGGTGCAGGGGGTGCAGTT
>JBLIGS010000169.1:0-6747 GCA_047637095.1 Neolewinella sp.
GATCAACATCAGGTAGTAACCAGCAGGCAGAGAGCTGATATCCATACCACGCCCCAACTGGCCGTAAGTGGTGGAAAGCAGCGCACGACCGTGTAGGTCCGTCACCGTCAGCACATCCGTCAATTGGATATCTTGGTTAGGTACTTTCAAGTTAATCAGGTCATTAGCGGGGTTAGGGTAAATGCTCATGCTGATCGTCTGCGCCGTAATTGCACGCAGACCAACGGGGAGGCCATCTTTAGCAATCACGTGGCGGCTGACATTGGTAATCACCGGCTCGTTGAAGTCAAAGTAAATGGCAGCTTCGTTCAGAATAACGTCGCCTCCGGTGAGGGAAGGATCGTGGTCAATACTGAAGATGACCGAGCCTTGACTTAGAAGCAAGTTGGCGTTGCTATCCGGCAGCATGATGTTTTCGAAGGTGATGCTCACCACGCGGTGGGTATCAATCGTTACAGTGTAATCGTGGCTAGAAGCTTCCATTTTGAAGGTGGCCAAGTCGAGGCTTTCTTCCAGTGTGTCGCGAATTACGACGGTGAAAGCCGTGTCAGTACCCGTGTTCTGGAAGCGAATTTCGTAGTCAAGGCGGGTTCCTTGCTCAATGTTACCATCGTCCCAACCAAGTGGGTAGCCGCGCTTGTCATTTGGATCCCAGCTACCAACGTTTTCACGACAGACAATGCTGCGGGCAGGGTTACCACTCTGCAGCGGAAGAATGTTGGCAAAGCCGGTGGAAAAGTTTTCTCCTCCTCCGTTACAACCTTCGGCGGCGGCGGTTGGCTGGTCGTTGCCTGGCGCATTGGGCTCCTGGTTGGTAATGACGGCGTAGGTGGAGCCATTGGCCTCCATCGTGATCTCGAACGCTTCACCAGGGGTGAGTTGACCGTTCGTTAGTGGCTGAGCAGACAGCATGATGCCGTCTTCCACGATAACGTAATTCAACGGAATCGTCATCTGACCATCACCAATGTTCGTAACGGTGAAAGTCACGGTATCTCCGTCACAAACTGCACTGGTGATGTCCACCAGGGCACCTTGCCATTCTTCGTGCGGGAAGCACGGATCATCAGGCGTAATGGAAGCGTCGATGCAATGGCTTTGGCCAATTTCAGCATCACAACTTACGGTAAAGATAAAGCCAATGCGGCCGTCACTGAATGGTGGTAGGTCGCCAAGATTGAAGGTGTAGACATTACCAACAACGCTGACGGGGGCAACACTAGGAGCAACGTCTTCGAAGAAAGGATCGAGGACCACAACAACTTGTGCATCTTCGGCCAAACCAGCTCCAATATTCTCGTAGTTAACGTAGGCACAGCCGGTGAAACAGCGGCGGAGGAACGGAATGGTTACTTCAGTCTGCAGCACTGGACAATTGGCCAGGACAGGCATAAAGACTTGGACGCCGGTAACGGCTTCGCTTCCTAACGTGACATTGGTGGCGGGGTCGCAGGTGCCGAGTGGTTGACCGTCTTCAATGATTGGTTCAACGGTGTAAGTGCCAAGAGGGAGTTCAATTGCCCAGTTGCCATCGGCATCTGTCCAGGCATAGTACATAGCTCCCGTAACGTCGTCGGTCAGGGTGAGAATGAAGCCTGGAGCGGGGATGTCATCAGCATCTAGGTCACAGTCTCCGTCAGCATCCAGGTACAGGGTACCGGAAATCAGGCTGCAGCTATTGTTGCCCGTTTCAAAGGAAAGCGAGATGGTTTCACACTCCGTTTCAACGGTAACAGTATAAAGGCCTTCCCAGGGCACACAGATGCTCACCCAGTCAACGTTTATCGTTTCGTTCCATTCGTTGAATTCTTCCGGACCAGTCCAGGTGATGTCCACAAGGTCACTGTTGAAGATGTTCATGTTCTGTAAACCGAAGCAGAACTGACCGCCACAAATACTGTCGATGTTGGTTGCTTCAAGGGTGACTTCTTCGAGGCTCAGGTCGATGACCTGGGTAAAGCCGAAGGAAGAACAGCCTACTCCGTTGCTTCCGAAAACTTCAAAGAAGCCGGCCTGGTCCGTTTCGACCGATGTACCAGTCAATACTTCGTTACTATTTCCAAACCATTGATAAGTGAAGCCTTCAACGGGGTTAGCGATCGTGATCGTTGTAGGGCTTCCGTCGCAGGAGAGGGTTACGACCGAAGGAATATCGATCGTGTCTTGCTGTTGCACGTTTATCACGAAGAAAGCCGTTCCTACGCAGCCATCACTACTCGTTACAGTAACCGTATAAGTTGGGTTGTTGAAATCGGTAACATTGATGAGCTGGGTTGTCTCGCCCGTGCTCCACTCGAAAGTTAGGTCACCACCTATGAAAGCTTCTGCAATTAGTATTACATCCTCGCCAGAACAAGGCGAACCTTGCTGGACGATGCCAACTTCCAGGTTATTTGACTCTTCAAGGAAAATCTCAAAGTCGCGGATACAGCCTGCTGAGTTTGAAGCAGTACCAAAGTAGAAGCCGGCGGGAAGGTCTGGGAAGAAAATCTGCTGAGGCTCATTAAAGGTTGTCGAAATAACCTCCCCTGTTGCTTCGTGACTAAACTCCAGTATTACAGGGAAAGACTCGCCAGATATATCAATAAACAGTTCGCCCGTTCCACAGAGTTGATCCTCCAGAACTTGAAAAACTTCTATGGAAAAGCTGTTATTGAAACACGGGTTGTCCTCACAGGTTACCTCAGGGAGGGGCACCGTTATTTGACAGTTGTCGTCATTCTGATCGATGAAGGTTATTTCGGTAAACTGGCCTAGCGCGAAAGGACCTTCAGTTCGGAAAAAGTCGGCACCGTATTCGCCTTCGGTACCTAACTGTTCTGCATACCAGAGGTCGTTTCCTGAACCATCGACGGAAAACCGGACGTAGAAACCGTCTCCAGTTTCGTCACAGTAGACGGAGTCAATGTTGACGTTCCATTCACAGGGGACTGCCAGCCAGCCAGCATCAATGTTGAGAACATCTGTTCCGCTTTGCGGGATGATGAAGCTGGAGCTGTTCGTGGCGGGGTTAAAATCACTATCTACCGTAAGGTCATTCCCCACAAACTGGGCTACGAGGTCAAAATTGCCTTGAGAAGGAGTTATTGAAACCTGGTAGGTCCTGTTTGGCATGATGCCATTGAAAGCATAGCTGCCGTCGCTCAACGTTGAGGTACTTCCAACAAAGCCACCCGTTTCGTCCCGTAAGGCGACCCAGGCGTTTACGCTAAGCGTATCTTCAGCTTCCCGAATACCGTTTCCGTTATTGTCCAGCCAGCTTAGGCCTTGGATAGAAGCGCAGTCATTTTCCAGGACAGTGAACGTCCGGTTAACTTCACAATCAAACTCATCAGTTGCTACAACGGTGTAATCACCTTCACCGAAGACAGAGCCGATCTGTCCGAAGTTCTCCTCGTCCAGCAAAACCGTAACACCATTGGCATCGATTACTTCTAAGCGATAGGGGGCATTACCGCCCAGTACTTGGAAGCTATAAAAAAGAGAATCGTTGCAGAAGGAATTACCATTATTAGATACGATAACGACTTCTAAGCCGAAGCAGGATTCGCCCGGGCAGGAGATTTCCGGAGGGGTGACAACTTCAACACATTCCGGGACATCGGACATCAGGAAAACAATGGCCGTATTTTGCTGGGATAGTGGCAATGGGCCGGCGATGAACAATTCTCCGGTGTTGATGGCACCGCTCATGTTGAGCTGGGGGGCTTCCCAGACAGAATCCTGATCGCTTACGACAGTAAACTCTAGGAAGAAGCCGTTGAGGTCTTCGCTGCAATAAGCAGCGGTAAAATTCACATTTAGGCTACACTGCGCGGAAAGCGCAGACGCGAATATAAATGCAGTGAGTAGAAGTAAATGGCGCATATGGGAGGATTATTGATCAAGACCGGGAAAGCTAGACTTTCCCACGTTACAATAATCCGGATTCTACCGCAAGCCACAAAGGACACTTTTAAAGGTTTGTTGAAACTACATTTAATTCAAATTTGAAAATTGATCAATAAAAACTGACCTATGACGTCATCACTAAGGTTAATAATTGTGAATATTCAAAACAAGCGATACAATAGAGTAACATTTGTCGTATAATTATTGAAAGTTACTCTTGGAACAATGGCCTTACTTCATGAATTAATCGATGACCTCTCCCCTTCTGAGACCAGAAGAGCGGCCGATTGGCTGCATTGCCCACTACATAATCGTAGAAAAGATGTCATCAGCCTCTACGAATTCCTCTGTGAGGCAGGCGAAGGCTCCAGTCCTGAGGCACAATTTGCTGCGGCCTTCGGCGCAGAACCTTACGATCCGTCTCGTCACCGCCAGGTAGAACACCAGCTTTTAAAAAGGCTGGAATCCTTCATGGCTTGGGACCGTTATCAGCGGGACGACTTCGCCACCGATAAGTTCCTAATCTCTGCCTACCGTGCCCGTGGCCTCGAAGACCACCGCCGAACCCGTCTCAAGCGTTACCGCCCAGGCAACACCATTGGTGATGAGCGCATGAGTTTCGACTATTTCCACGCCAGCGAACAGTACGACCTTGACCTCACAGCTTCCCGTGGCGGCCGGGTAGATTACCTGTCCACCGAGCATGCCCTGGAGAAATACCTGTTAGCCCTACGTCTCCGGCAAACATGCATCACCTTGGAACACCAACGGCTGCACAAAACAGGAGATGGCTACGAGGTTCCTCGGCTAGAAGAGACCCTGGCCGCTGCGGCCAGTAAAACCTATCAAAAGGACCCCTTTATCAGGCTCTTCTACCTCGTCGCTCAACTTCAAATCAAAGACCCAACCGTCGCAGACCCCATCTTTGCCCAACTCACTACCCTGCTGGTGGAGACCGGCTCCCAAGCCTCCGCAGAGGATCAGCGGCACCTGCTCCTGCTGGCCATCAACTATGGTCTCCGACGGGCCAACACCGGCCACGACCCTTCTTTTGAAAACACCTTTCGGCTCTACCGCCTGGGGCTGGAAAATAAGATGATCTACGACCGGGGCTTACTTAGCATCTTCTCCTTCAACAATATCCTCGCCATCGCCCTCCGTCTCGGCGAAAAGAAATTCGCCGCTGAATTCCTAGACAGCCACCAAGACCTCTTAATTGAAAAGAGAGGAGCAGAAGTATTGGCGCTGGGCCGTGCCCGTCTTGCCCTGTCTAACGGACAAGACGGCGAGGCACTCCACCATCTCCAGCAAGCCGACTTCCGCGACTTCATCCACCATCTAACGGCACGGGTCATGCAGCTGAAGGTCTATTTCCGCCAAGACAGCTACACCCTCGTTCAATCCCACATCAGTAGTACCAGGAAACTGCTTACCCGCCGGCGGGGCATTGGTTATCACCTCCAGAACTACCGCAACATCTTCGCCTATGCCAACGCCGTGCTCCGCCTTGGCCCTGGTGACCAAGCAGCGGCTGAACAACTGAAAGCTAAGATTAAGAAGACGGAGCCTTGTACGGAGCGGCCGTGGTTGTTGGAGCAGATTGAGGAGTACTTGAGGCGATAGTAGAAAGGCGGTAGGTATTGTGCTCTGACCTGAAGCCGAGGCTGTTTATCTACCGCCTCTATACCAATGCCTAACCCTTCAGCAACTCCAACGCCCGCAACAGCGCCTCCCCGTTATCCTCAACCATCTCATCCGCCATGCTAACCCGGTCATTAAGACCGATGAGATAGCAGCCGGCTGCCTTCGCGGCCAAGCCGCCAGGAGCACTGTCCTCGATGGCAATACAAAGGTTGGCTGGGACACCAAGTTGCTCCGCAGCCAGGAGATAGATGTCTGGTGCAGGCTTGAGGTTTTCAACGTCGGTGGCGGTGACGACGACGTCGGTGAACTGGTCGAGGCTGAGGGCTGGGACAACCACATCGGTGTCTCCGCGGCCACTATTGGTAGCAATAGCTAACGGGAATTTGCCGCTTATTTGGCCAAGGGCTTCGTGGACGCCCGGGAAGCTTTTACCGGATTCTCGGACGAGCTCATGAAAGCGACGTTGTTTGCGGCCAATGATGTCGTCTATCGAAAAAACAAGTCCATGCTCTTCGATCAACCAGTCGGCCACTAACCTATCACTTGTACCGATCCACTGATCAAACCAGTGAATATCGTAGGAGAGTTGCAGCTCATTTTCAAGGACCTGTAGCCAGGCATCGCAGTGTTGTGGTTCGGTGTCGGCAAGGGTTCCGTCGAGGTCGCAAAGAAGGGCTTTATACATGGGTTGTTTTTTGGGTGGGGCGAAGGTAATGCTCCTATCAACATTCTCTGCACCCGCGTCCCCGCCCTACATATTCCTCCCCCCCTTAACGCAAACATAAATGACAGAGCTCCCCAACTCCGCCTCGCCAAAGCTGGTCGCAAACGACTGCAGTCCCTTGATCCCGCCAGAAACCAAGCCGCCGCCGCCGTTGGCATACTTCTGGCTCATGATCGAAACGTAAAAAGGGTCAAGTGGCATATGCCGCGTTTCCGTCACCCGGAAACCAGCATTCCCAACCATTTTGCGCATGGTATTTGGCCCAAAATGCCACAGGTGGCGCGGCACATCGTAGGCCGCCCAATCGGGGCCAAACACCCCGGCATCCCTGCTCTTATGGTTAGGAACCGCGATGACCAGAATCCCTTCATCAGACAACAGTTCGTAAAACTGCTTAAGGTATTTTGCTGGGTCGTAAAGGTGCTCCAGCACGTGCCACATCGTTATAGCGTCGAAAGAATTAGGCTTCAATCCGTTGAATAAATACT
>JBLIGS010000170.1:0-6734 GCA_047637095.1 Neolewinella sp.
TGAAGGCCGGCGCATTGCCCGCCTGATCAAACAGTAATACGATGGTAGCCTACTCGCCGTGGTAAACACGGAGTAACTCTTCCCTAAATCAAAGCCCCCTCTCGACAGTTGTTTGTCGGTGAGGGGGGGCTTTTTGTTAGCCGTTGAAAGCTTTGATACGGCTGCAAGACAAGAGGGCACAGCTTGAGGAGAAGAAATCAGTAAAGTCAATCTTTGTATTTATCGAAAAGGATAAATAGTGCTATTACTGCCACATTTAATCCCGGACATCTAACCCCTAACCTCCGACTTCAGTTCCCCCCACATCTCTGGTTTAACCCACAGCCCATAAATCATTGCGGTGAAAAAGGTGAAAGCGGCATAGATCAATGCCGGCTTCAGCATCTGTTCGTTGCCTAGCATGGAACCGGTGATGAGGAAGGCAAGGCTGGTATTTTGGATGCCGACTTCCACGCCGAGGGTGAGTTGGTCGTTGCGGTCAAGGCCGGCTAGTCGGCCAGCTACACGACCAGATAGAAGCGCGCCGAAGTTGATGAGTAAAGAAGCAGGTAGAATGATGCCAATTTCTGCAACGGTCAGGTTACTGCCACCAATAGCTGTAGGAGCAAACAGCTTTAGGGTGAAGAGTACAGCCAAAAGGACAACACTTACCCAGCGGAGTCTTTGCTGCAAAAACTTTGCCTGCACCTGCCGCCGGGCCCGAAAAAACATTCCCATAAGCACCGGTAGTAAAACGATGAGGCTTATTCTCCCCGCCGTGGGCAGAAAAGGTAGCTGGCCAATGCCTTCGCCCGTCCAGAAAGTCGAGAGGGCAAGATTGCTAATCAACGGAATTGAAATAATGGTCAAAGCAGTATTGCAGATCGTCAGACTGACGGCAAGGGCCGTGTTCGCTTTTAGCAGATAACTAATGAAATTACTGGTCATTCCTCCGGGGCATGCAGCTAGAATTACAAGCCCAGTTGCAAAGGCTGGAGGTAGTTTAAGAGTGAAACACACTCCAAAGGCCAGAATAGGTAAAAAAATAAGTTGGAGAATAAGTCCAGTGACTAACGCCCTGGGATGGATGAGTAAGTGCCTGAAAATGATGGGTATTAGGCTCAATCCGATGCTGAACATGATCACCGCTAGGACGACGCTGATGAGAACATCTATCATTTTTTATCTGTTTTCCTTTGGGCTTTCAATTATAGCCGCTATTTTCGCAGTGTTGGAAGAGTCATTAAGGTCTTACTGCCGACGAAAATTGCTACATCTTTACGGTGTACGAAAATACTAAACGGTGTACTTACCATCGTTTTAAAGATGTTAATAGGGTTTTAGGTGTTTATTTCTGGACCGGCTGCGCTTGCGCTTCCGGTCTTTTTTTGTCCTAAAACGACTGCTTTTAAGCATCTTCGTTCTCTTCCCGATCAACTGCGGCAGCTAACTCCTCGTACCAGTCTTCTCCGTACTTGCGGATTAGGGCAGGTTTGGCAAATTCGAAAACTCTGACTTTCTCCTTTTTACCTTTTGTACAGGCCGCTGAACAGATATCCCACCGATCATAGTTCAGGGCTTCGAAATTGACTTCAGGCTTAGACTTGACCCGAATAGGGTAGAGGTGGCAGCTGATCGGTTTCTTCCAGTCTATCATCCCTGCATTGTAGGCTTTCTCAATAGAGCAGTAGGCCATGCCCATTTCGTTGAGGCCCATGTAGGCGCAGGCTTTGTTATCCACCAGCGTTGTATCATGGCCACCGAACTGTTCATTCTTAGTATAGAAACCTTGTTTTTCGATGGCTGCCCGGCCTTCTTCCGTCAGCAGTGGCGCAATAGTGGGATAAATTTTTTCCAGAATGGGGAGTTCCTCGTCTTCGAGCGGGGCACCGAAGTCGCCCTCCCAGCAACAGGCTCCTTTGCAGGCATTTAAGTCGCAAGCAAATTGTTCGTCGGTAACTTCGTCGGAGACGAAAATGGAGCCGATTATGTACATGGGGAAGTAGTTTGTAGAGGGGAGTGTAGTAGTGTGGTAATCTAGTAGATCAGAGTTGGTAATGTGGTAGCAAGTAGAAGTAATAGCTGAGCTGCCTACAATCTACCGTCTACCACACTACCGATTACAATCTACCGCCTACTTCAGTCTTTCGCGCACCGCTGGAGGAACAAGTAAGTCCATCAACGCAGCATTCTCGGAGCGGTATTCAACGAAGCACCAGCTGTTCTTGTGATCCCGAAGGATGGCAAACATCGATTTAGGGACACTGACCTCAATGGTGTGATTGGCCAAGTCGACCTGGACGTTACCGTAGGACTTTTCCAGCATTCTGGTCATTCGGGTAAAAAAGCTATCGGCTTGATATTCTGCGGATTTCATGCGGAAGGTGATGCCATGATGGCAATCTACCGGAGCAAAAGTTTCCTGATCTTGGCTGATGGCTTCTCCGATTCTATCAACGGTGAAATCGTGTAAGGTCACCTCCATGTTCTCGTCGGAAGCTAGGCCAGACATCTGCTGACGGAGGGTTTCTCTGGGGACAAAATCAAACAACTGTGGGTCTGTCAAGTCTAGTAGGCCGTCAATGTCCCAGCTCATGGTTAGGCGGCCGTAATCGGCAAGCCGGTTGGCGAGTGGGGTGTAGTCAATCGTTTCCTGGGCGATGATCGCGAGGCTGCTGAAAAGGGACAGTAAAAGGATGAGAAAGCGTGTTCGCATTGAGTGGCAACTGGTGGTTAATATTGCAGACTACAAAGGTAGGGGGATTAGAAATGCAATACCCGCTGGAAGCAAGTTAAATTTGGTAATTTTCGGCCTATGGAAACCAAATTGTTCACCATACAGGCCTGGGAAGGCCTTGGGAGGGAATTATCCGGAGAATTACACCTGGATACGGCCCACCGCATCCTCTTTGCTACGGATGCCAGTGTTTACCGAGAAATGCCGCAGGCAGTGGTTTTTCCTCGATCGGAAAAAGATATTGTGGCCTGTGTGAAGTTTGCGTCGGAATACGGCGTGGCGATTACACCACGGGCGGGCGGGACTAGCTTGGCGGGGCAGGCCGTTGGCGCTGGACTGGTGGTTGATGTCAGCCGATTCCTGCGGGAGATCGTTGAGATTAATACGGAGAAAGGCTATGCCATCATCGAGCCGGGCGTGGTCCGAGACCAGCTTAATGCCGCCCTGCAACCCTTAGGCTTCTGGTTTGGACCAAATACGAGCACGGCCAATCGTTGTACCCTCGGAGGAATGTTTGGCAACAACAGTTGCGGCAGTACGAGCATCACGGTTGGCAGTACGCGAGAGCATGTTTTAGAGGCAAGGGTGGTGCTTGCGGATGGGAACTTGCAAGATGTTGGAGCTTTTCAGGGGCCGCGGCCGCAGGGTGCAAGGGGGGAGATAGAAGAGCAAGGCGAAGCAACATCACTTTCCAGCCGGATACAAACACACCTTCGGCAACTGCTGACTGATATTGACAACCGCCAAAAAATACAAGCCGCCTTCCCCAAACGGGAAGTTACCCGCCGCAACACCGGCTACGCCCTGGACCTATTGGCCGAGCAATCCCCCTTCACCGAGGGCGGGCCAGCCTATAATCTGTGTACGCTGCTGGCCGGCTCTGAAGGAACATTGGCGTTTACTACCCAGCTAAAGGTCAGGATTTTGCCCCTGCCGCCGGCGGGAACCGCCGTGGCCGCGCTGCACTATACGACCATCGACGAAGCCATGCGCGAAACCCAGCGGGTGATGCAGTACCAGCCCTTCATGTGCGAGTTGATGGACGATACCATCCTCCGGCTGGCCAGGACAAACCCGGTACAGGCAAAAAACGCCGCCTTCGTCGACGGCGACCCAAGGGCTTTGCTACTCGTTGAGTTCAGGGCGGAGACCGATGAAGCAGCAGCAAAGTTGGCAGGGAAATTGATTGAGACCAAAGCCCCGTCCGCTTACGCCACACCAATAGTTAGTGGCGCAGCCAACGTTGCCAAAGTCTGGAATCTCCGGGCCGCAGGCCTAGGTATCCTCGGCAATATTGTCGGCGACGCGAAAGCCGTCGCCTGTATCGAAGACACCGCCGTGGCCATTGATGACCTCGCCGACTACATCGCCGAAGTTGACGCCCTAATGCATCTGTATAACCAAAACCCGGTCTACTATGCCCACGCGGGAGCGGGGGAAATTCACCTTCGGCCCATCCTGAACCTAAAGACGACGGCTGGCCGGGAAGACTTCTTTCTGATAACGCGCGACGTAGCCGCGCTCGTCAAAAAATACCGAGGCAGCCTCAGCGGAGAACACGGGGATGGCAGGGTCCGCGCCGCCTTCTTACCTGGTATGCTCGGTCCGGAAGTCTACCAGATGCTGGTAGATTTGAAAAATGTCTTTGACCCGAAGGGGATTTTTAACCCCGGTAAAATCGTCGAAGCACCACCCATGAACGAAGGCCTTCGGTATGAAGCCGACGTCGTGGTCCCCGATTATGAAACGACCCTGGATTTCAGTTCGACGGGCGGACTGCTCTCCACTGCTGAAAAATGTAATGGAAGCGGTGACTGTCGGAAACTCTCCGGAGGAGCGATGTGTCCTTCGTATCGAGCTACGCTCTCAGAACAACACAGTACCCGCGGCCGCGCCAACATCCTCCGCGAAGTCCTGACCCGTAACCAACAGGACGATCCCTTCGCCCATCCCGCTCTTAACGAAGCCATGGACCTCTGTCTCAGCTGCAAGGCCTGCACCAGCGAATGCCCCAGCTCCGTCGACATGACGAACCTCAAGGCGGAATACCAGCACCGGCTGGGAAAAACCAGCCTCCGTACCCGACTTATTGCCGCCAACGAAACACTCTACTCCCTCGGAGGAAAGGTGCCCAGTCTGGCAAATTTTGCACTCAAGACCTTCGGGCCAATGATGAAAAAACTGGCGGGGATTGCTTCGGAAAGGTCGTTGCCGGTCTTTCCGAAGCAGAGCTTAAGGGATTGGTTCGAGAACGCAAAGCGTTCCCGCATTCTTCCCTCTCCTCTGGAGAAGGGCGGGGGGAGAGGGCTCCATCTTTTCGGCGATGAATTTACCAACCACCAAGATCCTCACACCGGCCGCGCCGCCATCGAGCTCCTCTGGAAGCTCGGCTACGAAGTCATCTGGCCTAAGCACGCGCCCAGTGGCCGCGCCCACCTCAGCAAAGGTCTTCTCGGCGGTGCCAAGGTCCGCGCTGCCAGCAACGTAGCCACTTTTGCTCCTTTGGTAACGGAACAGACTCCGCTCGTTGGCCTAGAGCCCAGTGCTATTCTCGGATTTAGAGATGAATTTCCCAAGCTCCTCCGGGACGAAGCCAAGGAGCAGGCTGAAAACTTGGCGGCCAATACTTATACCTTAGACGAATTTCTCCACCGGGAATTCATGGCAGGAAAAATTGGCCCCGAAGACTTTGGCCCCGCCGCCGCCAACATCGTCCTCCACGTCCACTGCCACGAAAAAGCCCTTGGAGATGCGGCGAAATGCGCCGCCGCCCTCAGCCTACCTCCGAACTTCAACGTCACCCTCCTCGACAGCGGCTGCTGCGGCATGGCCGGCTCCTTCGGCTACGAAGCCGAGCACTACGAACTCAGCAAAACAATTGCTGAGCAGTCACTTCTCCGTCACCTCCGCAACCTGCCAGCAGAAACTGTTGTGGTGGCCAACGGCACCAGTTGCCGCCACCAAGTGAAGGATTTGATGGGGCTTGGCACAGTGAGTACTGGGGAGGCGCTGCTGCGCAGCTTTCGGGGAGAGTAAGGAGGAGAAAGTAGAGAGGCGATAGCCATGAGGCGATAGGCGATAAAGTAAAAGGAACTACTTTTACTTCTGTACTCAGGCCCCTCGCCTCTGTATTCTCTACTCCTGCCTTTCTACTCAAACCTCCCGCCTATGTCTAACGCCGAACTGATTACCTCTTTCTACCGCGCCTTTGCTGACCATGATGCCCCAGGAATGGTGGCTTGCTACGCCGAAGACGTTGTTTTTGAAGATCCGGCTTTCGGTCAGCTAAAAAGCCAAGATGCCCATGATATGTGGCTGATGCTCTTGGGGCGGGATGCCAAACCTGAGATCGCCTTTGGCGGGGTAAGTGCCGAAGGGGAAACGGCTACTGTAGAATGGGTGGCAAAGTATAAATACGGTGCTAAGAAGCGGTTGGTAGTAAATGAGGTTACTGCTAGTTTTGTCATTCGCGACGGTAAAATCGTAAAGCATACCGATCGTTTTAGCATGTGGAAATGGTCGCGGCAAGCGCTGGGCCTTAATGGCTTGTTGATGGGCTGGACACCGTTTTTGCGGAACCAGGTTCAGGAGACGACGAAGGGGATGTTGAAGAAATACCAAGGGTAATTCTTTATAGTCTGATAGTGCTTGTAGGCTTGTAGGCTGCCGCACGGGGAGGGCACTCCAGTGCCCGTTCTTGGCGGTAAAGTTATACCTAGTGGTCGAGTTCATAAATATTCATCCATTTAACTTGCCATCGCGGCGCTGTACTTCCCAACTGAAAACCTCACGTAGCTATGGCTATGATCGGCTTTCAGTTAGTCGTCCAGCACCACGCTGCCTGCGTTAAATATTCGAAGACTTAAGGACTCGACCACTAGTACAGTGTAATCTAAGTTTCATCGCCTAATTCGCGGTGTCTTTTACCGCCTAACTACGTTGGAAAAATCCTCACTTAGCTACGGCTAGGCTCCGGTTTTTCCGCCTTGTTAGTCGGCAAAAATCACCAGCGGATTAG
>JBLIGS010000171.1:0-6695 GCA_047637095.1 Neolewinella sp.
AAGGCGATAATGGCGTGAAATTCAGTATGGAAGAGGAGTAGTCTGAGAATACGCTGTATTCCTGGTAAGCGTGAAGTAAAAAGCAGTTAGCAGTTAACATTTAGAGTACACTACTCTAAATGTTAACCGCTAACTGCTTTTTGCTTACTACTCACTGCTGATAGCTTTCCTAAAGGAAGCGGTCTAGCTTGGCGCCAATCAGGTTTTGGATAACGGCAGTTGCCAAATCTCTGGCCTCCGTATCATTTAATCCTTTATTGAGGAAGTGGTCCTCAAGGTGGATTTGTGTTTGGTGGTAGGTGACGCGGAAAGCAGAGAAGATTTGCGCATGCAGCGGATCTTCAGTAGCCCAATCGTCAAGGTTGCTCCAGACTGTAGCTGCCCAGTTCTTTACGCGGGTAGCGGCAGCGGGGCTAAGTGGGGTGGTTGAGGAGAATATTGTTTTACGTTGCTGCATCATTTGTTCTGCGCGCGCTCCGCTGGTTGTTCCGGCGGCCATATCATCGGCAATGGCCAAAAGGACGTAAGTGGTTTGCCAGAAGTCGCCCATTTGATCGTCGGGCTGCATGGTGGCCAATACTTTGTATTTCTGTAGCTCCGGCTGGCTGGCCCAGGCTTGCTGGAAGGCTGCGGTTGTCCCGGGGCCGTAGTAGCCGTCGATGCTGCTTTCGTAGAAGCCTTTTTCTTTAAGGACGCGCTGTAACTCAGCGGCACTCTGGCGCTTGAATTTAGAACTGACGTTTGGGGGGGAGGCATAGCGACCTTTTTCGGTGGTGGTCGTTGCAACTACTGGTGGAGTTGTGGGGCTAGTAGTGGCTGTGGGCGCGGGCGCAGGTGCAAGGGGAGTTCCTGAGCCATAAGTGGCAGGTGCTGGGGTTGGGTTTAGTGTGACCTCCGTTGTCCGTGGTTGCTGCGTAGTAGGAGGCGGTGTATTGCCCTGAAGGTTGATGGGGATCAGTGGCTTTTTAATGCCCGTTTCGAAGGTAGAAATGGTGACGAGCCGGGCGGGGTCGACTTGCTTAACGAAAGCGTCCCGGTAGCCGAGTATTTTGATGCCTGGCAAGGCCGCTGCCGCTGCTTGCGCTGAAGCGAAGGGGCCGGTCATTATTTTTGATAACCCATCCGTAGTTTCCACAAATAGCTGGCCACTCCGCTCCAGAGCAGCCCATTCAATGCGCCGACTGCCAGAATGTAGCGCAATCTGTATAAAAGTGCTCTTTGGAGAAATGCCGACTGGTAAAGCAAAGGCCTGCGCATTCCGGTATCCTTGCTTCAGAAGATCAGCGGCAATGCCGGTAGACTTGTCTTGTGTGGAGAAATGGCCGACAAAAACTTCCGTCGTATTTCCCGTTCCGGGAATGCCGTAGACAAAGCCCAGAGGTTTCAGTGAAGAGAATTCTTCCACTTTTACATCGCGAAAAATACCGACGCGGACGGTAAATAAATCCTGGGCGGTTAGGGTACCTAAGGCTAACAATAATAAGAGACTGGAGATAGTTCTGTGCATAGTATCTTGGTTGGCATAGTGTGGGAACAGGGAATGGTTTGGCTATGCCAAACTGTTCTTGCTAAGTTATAGAGGGTGGCCTGTCATAACGGTAAGCTTTGCCTCCTTCGTATTATAACAGCCTTAGAAAGGTAATTCCTTAAGCCCCTATCTTAAAGTTTTGTAAAAAAATGTTTGTTGGGGGATTAAACTATTGCCCTTTTAGGGTGTCCAACGGATAAGTAACCATTTAAGTCAACACCATTTGAGCAACCCTGATAAGGAAGCTGTATTAATCGACCGTTTACGGGATTCCCGCCAGCGAGAGAAGGCTTTTAGCCAGTTGGTTAGCGAGTATGGTCCGTTGTTGTACCGGCACCTGATGCGGATGTTACATTCCTCTGGTGACGTTGATGATGTGTTGCAGAATACACTGGTGAAAACCTTCCGAAACCTTGATCGGTTTCGAGGGGACAGCAAGCTTTCGACCTGGTTATTCCGGATTGCTACCAACGAAGCCCTGACTTGGCTGCGGAGCAAAAAACGTCGCTCCAACCGAATGACGACAATGAACATCGCCGACCTTGGAGATCATCACCTAACGGCAGATGCTTACTTCGACGGTGATGCTGCACAATTGGAACTCCAAAAGGCCATCGCAACCTTGCCAAATAAGCAACGAGCGGTGTTTGCCCTACGTTACTTCGAGGAAATGCCCTATAGGGAAATCAGCGAAATAACGGGTACCTCCGAAGGTGCACTAAAAGCGAGTTATCACCTGGCAGCAAAGAAAATTGAACAAAAACTAAAGGCGTATGCCCAATAGAGAAGAAGATCAACTGCCTGGTATCCTTAGAGGGATGAAGGGAAAAGGGGACGGTTTTACCGCTCCTTCGGAAGACTACTTTGCTCGGATGGCCGAGCGGGTAACGGCTGCCGCTGAAGCGCCTGCAGCTGTGCGCCCGGCCTATGGCCGGTGGCTCTCCATCGTCGCCAGCGTCCTGTTATTGATGGTTGCAGGATGGTACATTACCTCCGACACAACAGTGGTAAACCTAGCCAACGATGGCACGGTTATGCCGACCAGCGACGAACTCCTTGCAGGAATCACAGCCGAAGACATCGATGCCTATCTGAACGAAGAACTGGATGATTTGACCCTGGAACAACTTTACGAAGCAACTCCGGAAAAGAAATAGAATATGTGGAAGTACTTATTGATCCTTATAATTTTGGTTGGTGGAACCTCCGAAGCCTTTGCCCAGCCGGGAAGGGGTATGGATTCCACGAGCCGTGCCCGGATTCATCAGGCACGAGAAATATTTCTCAAAGAGAAATTGGAACTCACGGACAAGGAAGCAAAAGCTTTCTTTCCTGTATTTCGGGAATATGAATCCAAAATTCGACGGGGCGGAAAAAATAAAAAACAGGGCCGTAAGAAAGGTGACGAACCAGCTTTGGAGTTAACGGAAGAAGCCGCGAAGCAACGTCTGTTAACGCAGCGAAAACAACGGCAGCGAAAACTCAATATGAGAGTTGCTGCAGAAGATGCTTACCTGAAGGTCTTACCCGCCAAAAAACTGGTGAAACTGGAGCGAGCAGAGCACGAATTCCGACAGAAACTCTTAAGTCGTTTAAAACAGAGACGTGAAGGTGGCCGACATTAAATACAAGTTGTTTTAGGTTTGGTGCAACTTTTTAGCCTCCCGATTCGTATGTTTAAGACAAGTTCCAGCCAATGGTCGAGGAGACTATGCCGGAGCCGTGCTAACTCCTTATGAGCAATAACAGAAATGACCAGCGCGATACAGCGCTGAAAGCGCTCGTCTCTCGTTACGAGCAAAATAACTCGGCTAAAGAAACCATTTTTCTTGCCCAGGAAGAGTTCGAGGAACTCTTGGTGTATTACTACGGTAAGCATGACTTTGACCGCACCCTAGAGGTGGCCGATTTGGCCATCAGCCAGTATACCTTTACTCCTGAGTTTTATAAGTGGAAAGCCCTGGTTCACAAAATTAATCTTGAGGAAGATGCCTCATTGGCTGCCCTGGAAAAATTGAGCCTCTACGCACCAAAAGATGAGGAAGCCCTCATGCTCCGCCTTGAAGTGCTGACGCATTTTGAGAAAGCAAAAGATGCCCGGGAAGTACTTATTTATCTACAAAACAATGTGGAGGGGAACCCAAAACTTAGCCTTTTGGCTTTCTTTGATGGCCTGCTCCTTATGCAAGAGAACCGCAACGAGGAAAGTTGGCACGCCCTTCGGGAGGCCGTCCGTTTGGATGCTTACCAGGAGCCGGCGCTGGATGAACTCCTCAACGCTATGGAGTTTGAGCACCAGAGAACAGAATTGGGTAAATTCTTTAATTATCTGCTGGAAGAGGACCCTTTCAACAGTTTGGTTTGGTATTACCTCGGCCTTTGGTATGACGACGACGGCAGGGAGTACAAAGCCCTTGAGGCTTTTGCTAATGCGCGTTCGCTGGATGGAAGTAACCCCCGTTACGATCTTGAATATGCCGACAAGCTTTTTGATCTGGAGCGCTACACGACGGCCTTAAAAGTATATGCTTCCTACTTTGAGTCGGGGCAGGCAGAAGAAAATTATGAGACCTTCATGCGTGTGGGACGGTGTTACCAATTGTTGGGGCACATTGAGGAAGCAAAAGAAGCTTTCTTTCGCGCAGTGAAAATTGATCCGGAGATGTACGACATCTACCAGCACCTGGGCGAATGTTTTGCCCTTCAGAAGAAGTGGGGAATTGCCGCCTATAACTATGGCCGTGCCGTAGAACAGGTAAACCATACCGCAGAGTGCTGGCTTGGTTTGGCCATGTGTCATGCTGCGACGAATGAGCCATCTGAAGCAGAACGGGCTTTCGCTCGGGCCAGAGATATGGACGAAAACTACAGCGACGCGACCATTGCTTACGCCATTTTCCTGGCGGACCAAGGGCGGGAATCAGATGCATTGCAGCTGATAACGGATTCAATGGAAGTCTATCAGGATGGGGTTTTGATGTATGGAGCGGTAGCCATCTACTTACTGTGCAACAAGCGCAAGCGTGCGTTGGAATTGCTCAACGATGCGTTGAGTAATTATTACGATTCTAATGAGCTGCTTAAGGAGTTCTATCCTGAGATGGAGGGAGACAGTGAAATTAGAGCGATTTTTAGTTTGTACCGACCATAGGCTAAGTATAAAGCCTTTAGTGGGAAGCATAGGTGATGATGTACTTAACTTGATATTGGTTATTTAAGAAAGCGCTATGCGACGACCTAAGCGAATAAGTACTCAAAGTATAGAATTTTGTCCGAGTACTTAAGTCTTTAAGAACGTTCTTTTAACCGTTGTGGGGAACTTACTGGCTGGCCCACTAGTACCCTGGCCTACAGTACGTCAAGGTGAAGGGCCTCAGCCCAGCCATTAAGGTGGCCTTTAAAAATTATGCTCTGACCGTGCTTGTTACCTCCTAGGAAATAAAAGTATAATCTCTTCTATTGAAACAATGGGGCGGTCATTTTTATGCGCAAAATTCCACTTTTTCGAGACTGGAAACGGGCGACCTAAACGCATGAAATAACTGGAACCACTTAGTGGTCTGTCAATGTTGAATGTGTGAAAGGAAGGTTGGTCTCTACGTGTTTTTACCCTGATAAACCGCATGGTCCCCCAACACTTTGCACTTGAATTCATGTGTTGGCTTGGTAAGTTATAGCTGGCCAAGCAACAAATAAACCGCCGCACCAACGGCGACGGCCACATTCATGGAAGTATTGTTCCCATACATGGGTAGATGGACACTGCCGTGGCAGAGCCCCAGGATCTCCGAAGGAACACCATCCGTTTCTGCGCCAGGAATCAAAATAACCTCCTGTTGGCCAGTAATAACCTCCTTAGGGAAGCGATAGTCAAGTAAGGAAACACTCTCGTCCGTCAACTCGAGGGCGAGGAGTAAGGCACCGCTTTGTCGGAAGGCCTTAAGAGTTTCCACCATATCTTCTGCTGCCCGCCAGGGGACACTGCGGACGGTAGAGCGGGCGGTCTTGTCGATCTTACGATTTGGTGGACGGGGCGTAGTCCCCGCCAAAATAAGGCTGGATAGCCCCGCAGCATCGGCCAGCCGAAAGGCTGAGCCGACGTTGCGGGGGTCTTGCCAGTCCGGACAGAACAGGTGGATAGGATGCCGCCGCCCGGAGGTCTTTACTTCGTGGTGCTCGAGTTGCCTGATTACTCGATGAAGTTAACGAGCTCGATTTCAAAAACCAAGTCGGTGTCAGGGCAAATGGTGGGAGGAGACCCTGCGCTACCGTATCCAAGAGCGGACGGGATGAACAACTGAACCCTTCCGCCACGACCAACTAAGGGAATACCTAGCTGCCAGCCTCTGATTAGATTGTTTAAGCCAAAGCGAATGGGGGCTTGGCCACTGGCTGGAGTGCCATCAAAAACTTCGTCGTTGGTAAGGGTGCCGGTGTAGTTGACAATAACCGTTGCCGTCGGAGAAGGCCGCTCTACACCGCCTTCCTCAAGAATGATGTACTTCAACCCCTGCATTCCTTCCGAAACGGTGAGGTTGTTGTCCGTGATGTACTGCTCAATGGAACGTGAGTCTTCTGTGCAGGTCTTGTCTCCGCAACCAGAAGCAAAAGCTAGAATGAGAAGTGGGAGGATGAAAAATCCAAAAATTTTCATGTTAGTTGGTTTAATGTAAGTAAGTACTCGGACAGAATTAATGCGACATTCTGATCTGGTAGATTTTGAGTCTGAACGAGGCGAAAAACGTAGGCCACCTCGAGGCGTCGAGAACACCGTAGTGTTGGCGAGGCTTTTCAACGAAGTTCAGGCTCAAAAGGTGCCGAGTAGGATGGTGCGATTAATTTTGTCCGAGTACTTAGGGATATCCTAAAAAGAGAAAAACAGATTTCCTAAAGGGGAACGCAAAAGTACTGCTACTTGCTGCACGGTGGGACGTAGAATGATAAAACTTATCAGGCTTTGAAATTTGGCCGACAGGCCAATTGTCATATTTTGCTAAGACACGACCAAAATGCTCCGATCATTGAACTGGATGCTAATTATGGAGTTGTGAATACAAGTGCTTCATATGAAAGCAATAAAGTGAGTGCAATTAAGGAGCTCGCCGGCCATGCCGGCGGGCATTCTTTTGCCCACCGGCATGGAAACATTGCTCCTCTAACTTCCTTC
>JBLIGS010000172.1:0-6639 GCA_047637095.1 Neolewinella sp.
AACATAGCCCAGATGAGACGGCGCATCATGCGCCGGCCGCAACTTCTTTACGTCCGCCATTGACTTAATGACCTCCGGAAACCGAGGGCCAACCTTCTCCACCATCGTGTAATCGAGGCCCAAGGCCTCGGGAATAACCAAGATGTCGCTGAAGATGATCGCAGCGTCAACGCCAAGTTCATCCACCGGTTGAATGGTTACTTCCGCAGCCAAGTCCGGTGTAGAAACCAGTTCTTTGAAACCGCTGAGTTGGGCACGCAGGGCGCGGTACTGGGGCAGAATCCGACCGGCCTGGCGCATTAGCCAAACTGGTGGGCGTTCAACTTGTTCGCCGCGCGCGGCGCGGAGGAAGAGATCGTTTTCATATGTCATCAGCGCGAAGATATAAGGTGGAACGGGTGTTTGGTAGGGGGAGGGCGTTTGTTGACAGAGTTTAGACTTTATGCTAAGCATAAAATAGTCAGAAATTAGAGGTTAGAAATTAAGCCGGACCTAAACAGGATCTATCTGTTCTCGTTAACTGTATGTCATGATGTCTGTTTTCTAGCGTCTGGCATTTAATATCTGATATCTAATTTCTAAAATCTAGAAACGTGCCCGAACTCCCCGAAGTCCACAACTTCAAGCAATACTTCGACGCTGCCGCAACCAACCAAACCGTTGACAAACTGGTGGTCCACGACGATAAGATCATCCGCAACATGAATGGCGCATCTTTTGCTGACGCCATGGCCGGCCGAACGATCAAAAGCTCCATCCGTCGGGGAAAGTACCTATTCGCCCAGCTGGACAATGGCCACGACGTCCTCCTTCATTTCGGAATGAACGGTGACCTGAACCTGTACCAGGAAGAAGAATACCGTGGCCGCTTCGAACGATTTGCCTTTCATTTTCGAGACGGAAACATCCTCGGCTTCGACGATTCTCGCAAGTTTGCCCGTATCCTTTATTTGGAAGACCGAGAGGCCTACATCAAAGAAATCGGCCTTGGTCCTGATGCTTTAGATCTGGAGGAAGACTACCTGCTCAATAAGATGGCCAACCGGAAGACAACCATCAAAGGCTTTCTACTCAACCAGAAGGTGGTGGCTGGCTTGGGCAATCTTTACGTTGATGACCTCTGTTACCAACTCCGTATTCACCCCGCGACCCGGGTTTGTGATTTGACCGACGGGCTGAAGTCCAACATTTACCACAAGATCATTGAGATGATGACTTTCGCTACCCAGAATGCGCCTTACTACCGGGATTATCCCGAAAAGTGGTTCTGGCATACCTGGCGGACAGAAGGCCAGCCTGATCCAGAAACTGGTGGGGAGGTGAAGGTTATTAAGGTGGCGGGGAGGACGACTTATTTTGTGGAAGGGAGGCAAAAGTTAGGCGTTGGAGATTCGATTTCAGACGTCTAAAACTCTAATGTTTTATGTCTAAAATCTGAATACTTGCCTTTCCACGGCCAAATATTCTCGTTCGACACTCCCAAAGCTTCTAAAGAAATTCCCAACACCCAGAATATCAGACCCTTCGAAGTCGAAGAGGTTCCCTGGTCCTTGGTGCTTTTGTATGATCGCCGCCAAAAGGCGGGCCATCCCAGCTTGTTTGAAGCCAGCAGGTGTAGTGCCTGCAAACAGGTTAATCACCCTGCCATTGTGGTGGGGGAAGAAGCCTGCAGCGAGCAGGCCGGTGTCGTCTTCGAAGCCGTAGAGGTGGCCGGAATTGTTGGCAAGGCTGGCTTGGATGAGGCGGAGGACGGTGGCGTAGTGGTGGGGTTGAAGGCCGGCCTTTTGGCCGGAACTGGCCTTGTATATCTCGATGACCGTTTCCGGAGAGACGTCAACGACCCTTCCTCCTGGGTTCCTACGAAGCTTCTTTCGAAGGGTTTTGCTGAAACCAGATAACAGGGTGGGGTAGTCGGCATCGAGCGGAAGAACGAGGTTGGTCCGTTGGCGGATGTTGAAACTGGAGGGAATGTCTTCCGCTCGGCTGTCTTCCGACAATGGGATGTTCAGCGAGACGATGCTCCTCGGAAGGGCAGAGAGGAATTGTTGAAGGTCGCCATCCTTGAGCTCACCGAAGGGGCCACTTTGCTGCGTAAAAGCCCCTCTTTGCACCTGCGTTAAGCGCCCAAAAGAACGCCGAACCGGTAGCGGAAGCACTACACTATAATCATCAGCTACTAGCCCATTCCAACGTCCTTCTGTTACGGCATCTAACCACCAACTATAACCATAAGGCAAGCCGGAAGCATCGCTTGAAACCGCCGCGTCCCAGCGCTTGCGGTCAATGTTGCGGTGGAGGAAAAATTTAGGCATTAGGCATTAGTGTTTAAGGCACTGGCAACTAAGCGATAGACATTAACTACAGCGTATAAAGTCTGTACCTAATGCCTACCGCCTAATGCCTTTCTACTCTCTACTCTGCCGGCTTGGCTGCCACCGTCTTGGCCACATA
Source organism: Neolewinella sp. (assembly GCA_047637095.1). GTDB lineage: Bacteria > Bacteroidota > Bacteroidia > Chitinophagales > Saprospiraceae > Neolewinella. The sequence goes on from JBLIGS010000172.1 coordinate 2,452, forward strand.
TTCTCGGTACTTCACCTGCCGGAATTCCCGCCATTTGTCGTAGTTCTTCGGGAATTTGTTGAGTTCGCCCTTGAAGGTCTGGAAAGGTCGTGGCCGCTTAAGGGCATAGCTGAGTGCCTGCCAAAGTTCTTGGTTGCGAACCCGGTCAGTAAAGGCTTTCATCAGGCTGAGGGCATCGGCGGTAGGCATACGTTCGATGTGGATGTAAGCATCTGGATCGTTTGATACATCCTGCATGATGGCTTCAAAAACTTCCGGATCGGCGCGAACATTACGTTCTGGGTCGTCGGCGATCATCATTCGGCCGTGCTCACGATGAACGTAAACTTCCATACCACGGCGAATGGCTGTGGCTGCTTCGTTGAGTTCGGAATCGCTTAATTGAGGCATCTCTATGGGTTGTCTTAGATAAATAAAGGAGTAAAACGCCCACAAGGTAAAGCCCTTATGCGTAAGGTGAAAGGACTACCGTCGTTTTTCAGGTTCTAGGCCCTCATTATGTTGCCATAGGAGCTTTGATTCAGAATTAGTTGTATAATTGACCTTTCGATTTAAGTAGTAGTAACCTAAAGTGTAGACATGGAATCTTTTTCTCTAACAACCATTGATATGGTTGTGATGGTCCTATATGCCGTATTTATTATCGGCTATGGCCTCTATAGTGCCAAGGCCAAAAGCTCTGAAGAATACTTTCTGGCGGGCCGAAATATGACTTGGCCGATCGTTGGAATCTCCTTGTTTGCAGCAAACATTTCTAGCTCAACATTGGTAGGGCTGGCCGCAGACGCTTATCGGACCAACACACAAGTCTTCAACTACGAATGGTCAGCCTCGATCGTGCTGGTCTTCTTCGCCATCTTCTTCTTACCCTTTTATCTAAAGTCGAAGGTGTACACGATGCCGGAGTTTCTGGAACGGCGCTTTGACGTCAGGTCCAGGTATTACTTCAGCTTCGTTACCGTAATCGGAAACGTTTTGATCGACACAGCTGCAGCGCTTTATGTAGGTACTGTTGTCCTTAAACTCATTTTTCCTGACCTAAGTACGGCGGCCATCGTTGGTGTTTTGGCGATCTGTGCTGCCGCCTACACCATTCCTGGAGGGCTTAATTCAGTGATTCAAACGGAGGTCATACAGGCCATCTTATTGGTCATTGGCTCTTGCATAATTACCTACTATGCCTTTGCTGAAGTCGGTGGTTGGGACGGTATGATTGCTGGGTTGAATGAAATTGGTGCGGCAGGGAAACTGCCCCAAATTAATGGAGTAGACGCCATCGCCTCGGGCTTTTCGGACTCGACTGGGATAAGCAGTATCCCAATGGATGCACGGGTTTATAGCTCCGAATTCTACCAGCCATCGAACGCAAATGAAGTGCTGAGCCTGATTCGACCGGCAGATGACCAATTTATGCCCTGGACCGGATTGGTCTTCGGTGTGCCGATTCTCGGCTTCTATTTTTGGGCCAATAACCAGTTTATGGTACAGCGTGTGCTGGGAGCAAAAAACATCAACCACGGCCGCTGGGGAGCTCTTTTTGCGGGCTTGCTAAAACTGCCTGTTCTATTCATCATGGTTATTCCGGGAACCATCGCGATCATCATGTTCAACGATGTCGATATCTCCGGCTTCGGTTACCAATTACCGAACAATGAAATCTGTGCCAACCTGATTGATTGCCCCAGTGCCACTTATCCGCTGTTGCTGAAGCGATTGCTTAGTCCCGGTCTCCTCGGGTTGGTGCTCGCCGGTCTTTTGGCGGCTATGATGTCATCTGTTTCGGCTACGTTCAACTCGGCTTCTACGTTGATTACAATGGACTTTATCCAGAAAATGAAGCCCGATATGACGAGCAAGCAGCTGGTCCGTAGCGGACAGATTTCTACCCTGGTATTGGTTGTTTTGGCGTGCCTTTGGGCACCACAAATTGAGAAATTTGATAGCTTGTTTGAGTATTTACAGATCGTCCTGAGCTTTATCGCTCCTCCCGTCGCCGCTGCATTCATTGTAGGCCTTTTCTGGAAGCGATCAAATGCCGACGGCGCTTTTTACAGCTTTATGTTCGGTGCTGCCATCAGCATAATTTATTTGGCCATGGACGTAGGAGGAATGGAAAACGCATTCACTAAAATGCACTTCCTCCACCGCACTTGCCTGCTCTTTATTGGCTGTGCACTGGTCAATATCTTGGTTAGTTTGATGACGGCGCCACCTACTGCTGCACAAACGGATGACTACACCTGGACTAGGCGTATGATTCAGGAGGAAACGGAAGAACTTCAGGGAGTGGCTTGGTACAAGAACTACCGAATTCAAGCCATCATTCTCCTGATCCTGACCTTCGTTTTGGTTGGCTGGTTCTGGTAATACGGGGCTGTTTGAATGTAAAGTGAAAGGGGGAACCCCACTCCTACCACGCAATTGCTGTTTTGGGATATAGACGATGTGCCTCCTGCCATGCGGGGTAGGGGGGCTTGTCTTTTTTTGGCGAGGACGCAGGTGCAAGGAAGTGATTTTAAAGCAGGGGAGGATTACCTATCTTCGTTGCCAAAGGAATGGAGGTAATCGTCTTCAGGTTAGTTCCTGATGCCTAAACGTTAAGGTCTAATACCTGACCTCCAGTAACTAAACAACTGATATCCAAGATCTAAGAAACATGGACTTAAGCAAGATTTCCACTAAACCGCCAAAGGATTTAGACAAAGACGAAGCCCGCAAGATCACCAAGAAACGGGCGAAGAAGATCGCCGAACTTCATGGGCAGTTGGTTGCCCAGGGCAAGCACTCTGTCCTCATTGTATTTCAAGGAATGGACGCCAGTGGTAAAGACGGCGCCATGCGCAACGTCTTCGGTGAATGTGCTCCCTTTGGCCTCCGGGCCGTCGGTTGGAAAAAACCTACTGACCTAGAGTTTTCCCACGACTTTCTCTGGCGGATTCACAAGGAAGTTCCCGCCAAAGGCGAGCTGGTTATCTTTAATCGCAGTCACTACGAAGACGTCCTCGTCCAGCGTGTCCACGGATGGATTGACGAGGAAACCGTCGACCGTCGCTTCGCCGCGATCAATGCCTTCGAGCAATTATTGGTCCACGACAACAACACCGTTGTCCTCAAATTTTACCTCCACCTCAGCAAAGAGCAGCAGGTGGAAGAGCTGATGGAACGGGTAACCGAAGCCGATAAGCATTACAAACACAACGATGGCGACTGGGAAGAACGGGAGCATTGGGACAAGTACCGCAAGGCCTACGAGGATGTTCTCGAACGTAGTGAAATTCCCTGGCACATCATCCCGGTAGACGATCGCTGGTACCGCGACTATGTGATGACGGAAGTTGTCCTCGATGCCCTCGAAGGACTGAAGATGGATTGGCCGGGGTTGGACTCGGAGAGGAGCTGGTGAAATTTGTTGGTCTTTTGGTTCTTTAGTCATTTAGCTTCGCTGCTACTGTGTGGTGGGCTGCCGCACTTTGTAGGCGTGGTAGGCAGGGCAATTGCAAGGTCCAAACAGGACTCTCACCGAGCAGCAGCCCCGCAGGGAACGGTCTCGTAAAGCCTGCGCTGTGCTTCTGCTTATCGAGACACTTCGAGGTCCTGTGGCCTATTTAGGACCTCGAAGTGTTCTCAACCATGGAGCCTTAGGCGAAATGGTCGAGAACCTTTGAGATGCTATGTAAATTTCCAAACGTTTGCGGAAGTTTTTTTTAGTTTTGTAGCAAGAAGACCGTCTAGCTGCGTTGGAAAAATCCTCACTTAACTACGGATAGGCTCCGGTTTTTCCGCCTTGTTAGCCGGAAAAATCCACCAGCGAATTTGTCGACAAACTTAAATTACACTGCACTAGTGATTATCATGAATGATTGAGATTGCCCCAACAATTGCAACCCTGCCTCCCCTCCGACGTTTTCAACAACTGCAACAACTGCAACAACTGCAACAACTGCAACTCTGCCTCCCCTCCGACGTTTTCAACAACTGCAACAACTGCAACAACTGCAACTCTGCAACAACTGCAACAACTGCAACAACTGCAACTCTGCAACAACTGCAACAACTGCAACTCTGCAACAACTGCAACAACTTCTCAAATGACCCTCATCCTCGGCGCCACCCCCAACTCCTCCCGCTACGCCTTCAAGGCGGCCCACATGCTCGTTGAATACGGCCATGAAATTATCAACGTCGGCA
>JBLIGS010000173.1:0-6582 GCA_047637095.1 Neolewinella sp.
ATCGGGTTGGTCAACTTCTTATCATCCAGCCGGAAGCGGCCGGCCACCCGGCAGCGGAGGTCGATGGCTTCTTCGGGGCTCTCCTCGTCCAGCCGTACGTTGTACCAGGAACCAGTAGATTTTGTAACAGTACCTTTTTGCATAATTTGCTTTAGCTACGAAAAATGATTCAATAGATAATTTGATACTTTCTCGTAGGTTATGCAAACTTAAAGCTCTCGGAGCTAACGAAAGTTCTCAGGTCTGCCCAAATCCTTTACCTTAAGGCTAAATAACCGCTAATGTCTCGTCAACACCACTATACTACCAAAACAGAATGGACCGGCAACCGCGGCTCCGGAACCCTCGATTACCGGGCCTACACCCGAGACCATCTGATCTCCGCAGCCGGTAAAACCGATCCCATTAAAGGATCATCTGACCCAAGTTTCCGGGGCGACCCCGGCCGGTACAACCCCGAGCAACTCTTCCTCTCCTCCCTATCCGCTTGCCACATGCTGTGGTATCTCCATTTGGCTTCGGTGAATGGCATCACCGTTTTGGAATACGTCGACAATGCAGAAGGCTCCATGGACGAAGACGCCAACGGTGCAGGCAGGTTCACATCCATTACCCTCCAACCCCGCATAGTTATCGCCCAGGCCAACAAAGTCGACCAAGCCAAAGAACTCCACCACGAAGCCGGAAAAAAATGCTTTATCGCCAACAGTGTCAATGTACCAATTGGGTATGGCGGAGTGATTACGGCGGGGTAATAATGGGGCCAATGCTTGAAGTACTGTGCGCTAAAGAGGTGACCTTCAACGTACAGCGCCTCAACCACAAGGCGGTCAAAACGTCGTTTTTAAAGGCAATTTGAGTTAGCGAAAAAATGAGGCCTGACCCTTCCGGTGCTTCGCGCCGGCCCAATCCTTGCTTAAATAACTTCCTGAGCACCAGCGTCCCCGCCCCAATAATCCTTCTTATAAGAAGTAAGAACCAGGCATAATCATTTAGCGAAAGCCTACAAAAAAACGGACACCTCTGCCTTAGGGGCATAAAAAAAGAGGCAACACCGTTGCCTCCCAATAACCCCAAAAAACCAAATGAAAACTAAATTTTGCAATACGTGGCGGTATATTCTATCGCCTTATTGCACTCGCAAGGTATAATTAATAACTGAGGAAACAAGCAATCGATTAAAAAAAATTGAGCGAAAGGTTAATTTAGGTTAATCGAGGCAGCATTTGTGCTCTTCTACACTCCTCAGCTGTGCTCCTCTGGCGTAAAGTTCAGCGAAACCGCAATACGCTAGTCCTCATTTTATAACCAACATTCATGGCGGAAGCTACAGGCTCCCTTCTCCCCACTACTTACTAATTTACCCCGCAACTCTATTTCCCAACAGAGTGTTACCTTTGTCCATCATGAACAACCAGCGAATTATTCGTGGCATAATTATTATTACTGACGCACCCCGTCCGTAGGAATGCCACTATTTGCTGATTGCAGAAAAGCTCCGACGGACATCTTCCGCCGGAGCTTTTTTGTTCCATCCATGAGTTATCGGTTTGTACATTCGCAATCCGAAACCCAAATCCGCCCACCCCGCAATTCGCAACCTCTCCAACTATGTATAAAACGCTAGACAAACTCAACCTCCCCGACATCGACAAGGATATCCTTGAATTCTGGAAAGAGCACAAGATCTTTGAGCGTAGCATTGAGGAGCGCGATAAGGAGAACTCTTTCGTTTTTTATGAAGGCCCACCTTCGGCCAATGGTATGCCCGGTATCCACCACGTGATGGCGCGGACGATCAAAGACATTTTCTGTCGTTATCAAACGCTTATCGGTAAGCGGGTAGAGCGTAAGGGTGGTTGGGACACCCACGGTTTGCCAATCGAATTGAAGGTGGAGTCGGAACTCGGTATCACTAAGGAGGACATCGGTAAGAAGATTTCCGTCGACGATTACAACAAAGCTTGTAAGGAAACGGTGATGCGGTACAAGAGTGTGTGGGACGACATCACTACAAAAATGGGTTACTGGGTTGACCTTGAGAACCCTTACGTGACTTATGAAAATGAGTACATGGAGTCGGTCTGGTGGCTGCTAAAGCAGATCTACGACAAAGGCTTGATGTACAAAGGCTACACCGTTCAGCCCTATTCGCCGGCGGCGGGTACGGGGCTGAGCTCGCACGAACTGAACATGCCGGGTGCTTACCAGGACGTGAGCGACACGACCGTGGTGGCCATGTTTAAGGCGACTAAGGACGCAGATTCTAGCTGGCTTTGGAGCCTGCCGGTTATGGCGCCACCAACGGAAGACGAAGATGGGGCCGCGGCCGCAGGTGCAATGGGAAGTCCGGACAGCATTGACGTTCACATCATTGCCTGGACGACAACGCCATGGACGTTGCCCAGCAACACGGCCCTTACCGTCGGGCCAAAAATTCAGTACGTAAAAGTCCGTACCAAGAACCAGTACACCGGTGATGCCAACGACGTTGTCCTCGCAGAGGCCCTCGTCCCCCAATGGTTTGGCGGCCACAACCAGCCAACCATCGAGGCCATCTCTGCGCCTTTCTCCGGCGACAAAATCGTCGGCCTACGCTACGAGCAACTCCTCGAAGGACCTACGCCTGAAGACGGTGATGCCTTCCGCATCATCCCCGGCAACTTCGTTACCACCGATGCCGGCACCGGCATCGTCCACACCGCTCCCAGCTTCGGCCAGGACGATATGGCCGTTGGCAAAGTCAACGGAATCGGCTCCCTCACCCTCGTAGACAAGCAGGGTAAGTTTACCGACGACGCAGGCCAATTCGCCGGCCGCTACGTCAAAGACTACAAGGAAGACCCAGAATACAAAGACGTTAACGTCGACATCGCCATCCACCTCAAAACGGTTGGCCTTGCCTTCAACGTCGCCAAATACAACCACAGTTACCCACACTGTTGGCGGACGGACAAACCCGTCCTCTACTACCCCCTCGACAGCTGGTTCATCAAGGCCAGCGCCGTCAAGGAGCGGATGTCGGAGCTCAACAAGACCATCAACTGGCAGCCGGAATCTACCGGCACCGGTCGCTTCGGCAAATGGTTGGAAAACCTCAACGACTGGAACCTCAGCCGCTCTCGCTACTGGGGCATCCCGCTGCCGATCTGGCGCAGCGAAAACGGCGAAATTGAAATCTGCATCGGCTCCATCGCCGAGCTCGACGCCGCCATCCAGGTTGCCAACAAGGAACTTGGTCTCGACCAAAGCGTCCCCAACGACCTCCACCGTCCGTACATCGACGAAGTGGTCCTCTTCAAGGACGGCCAAAAACTCGTCCGCGAACTCGACCTCATCGACGTCTGGTTCGACTCAGGCTCCATGCCTTACGCACAGTGGCACTACCCCTTCGAGAACAAAGACAAATTTGACCGGGTCTTCCCGGCAGACTTCATCGCTGAAGGCGTTGACCAAACCCGTGGTTGGTTCTACACCTTGCACGCTATTGGTACGATGGTATTTGACTCGGTGGCCTACAAGAACGTTGTTTCTAACGGCCTTGTTCTAGACAAGAACGGCAAGAAAATGTCTAAGCGCCTCGGCAACGCCGCAGATCCGTTTGTGACCATCGACACCTACGGCGCCGACGCAACGCGCTGGTACATGATCAGCAACGCCAACCCCTGGGACAACCTGAAATTCAACGAGGAAGGCATCCAGGAAATTCGCCGGACGTTCTTCGGCACCCTTTACAATACCTACGGATTCTTCGCCCTCTACGCCAACGTCGACAACTACGATGTGGTGGCCGACAAGCCGGTGGCGAAGAAAGACCTCACGGAGATCGACCACTGGATCATCAGCCGCCTGAACAGCCTGACCAAGGAAGTTTCGGAGCACTACGCCGCTTACGATGCGACGCCGGCCTGCCGGGCCATCGAGAACTTCGTGAATGCGGAGTTGTCCAACTGGTACGTCCGCCAGTGCCGCCGCCGTTTTTGGAAGGGTGAGATGTCTGCCGACAAGCGCGCTGCTTACCAGACGCTGCATACTTGCCTCCTGCGGGTGGCGCAGCTGATGTCTCCCGTGGCACCATTTTATGCCGAGCAGCTTTACCGCGATCTTTTGGGCGCGGACGCAGGTGCAGAAGAAGTTGGAAAAGCAACGTCTGTCCACCTCAGCATCCTGCCTCAGGCCGATGAGTCACTCATCGACCAAGACCTGGAGCAAAGAATGAACTACGCCCAGCGGATCAGTTCCCTGGCGCTGAGCCTACGCAAAGCCGACAACCTCCGGGTTCGTCAGCCGTTACAGAAAATCCTGGTTCCCGCCCTCGACGCTGATTTCCAGCGCCGGGTCGAGGCGATTGCCGACATCGTTAAGGGCGAAGTCAACGTCAAGGACGTTGAAATGCTAACCGATACCGGTTTCTTCCAGAAGAGCATCAAGGCCAACTTCCGAGTCCTCGGTAAGAAGGTTGGCAAGCAGATGAAGGAAGTCGCTGGCCTGATCGGCCAGAATGCCGACGCCATCATCAGCGGCATCGAAACCAACGGAGAGTACAACCTTCCCCTTGGCGACGAGACCTTTGTCCTGACCGCCGAAGACGTAATGATCTCCACCCAGGACATCCCGGGCTGGAAGGTTGCCTCCGACGGAGAAATCACCGTTGCCCTCGACGTAACCGTGACGCCGGAGCTGGCCAAGGAAGGCCTCGCCCGCGAGCTCGTCAACCGGATTCAAAACCTCCGCAAGGACCAAGGTTTTGAGGTGACGGACCGGATCAAGGTCCGCCTCCAAGCTTCCGACACCGTTGACAAAGCAGCCTCCGCCTACCGCGACTACATCATGGCCGAAGTCCTTGCCGATAGCCTCGTCCTTGACAGCGATGTTGAAGGAGAGACCATCGAGCTGCCGGGAGAAGAGATGGTGGTTATTGCGGTGAGTAAGGTGTAGTGAGTTGGTGAGTTGGTGAGTCACTGAGTTGGTGAGTCACTGAGTCACTGAGTTGGTGAGTCACTGAGTCACTGAGTTGGTGAGTCACTGAGTTGGTGAGTTGGTGAGTTGCTGCCGCGTATTGAAGGTTTTGGACTCGCTTTGCTCGGAGGTTGCTGTCGCGTGGCGAGGGCGCTCCAGTGCCCGTTTTCCTAATCGCCCTAGGGTTTGGTTGAGGGCGTCCCCGCCCGAATACAAGTCGATTCTCTTGCGAATCGAACCGATGCATAACAAACAAGACACTCCATCAAATCCGCAGGCGGATTTGCAGGTTCGGGCGGGGACGTCCTCAACCGAACTACAAAACGGCCACTGGAGTGGCCTGGCCAGAATCCCCATGCCAAAACCAATCATCCTTCTCGCCTCCTCCCGTCCCAACGGCGACACCAGAAAGGTGGCCGATCATTTAGCCTTGCAGCTAAAAGCGGAGGTTATTGACCTAACGCAGTTCACCATCCATCCCTACCGTTACGAGCAAGATTATCCCGAAGGAGACGATTTCTTTCGGGTAATCGAGACGATGGTTTTGCCGCACGATCAGATCATTTTTGCCAGTCCTCTTTATTGGTATTCCATGAGTGGGCAGATGAAGATTTTCTTTGATAGGCTGAGTGACCTGCTAGAGTCGCGTAAGGAGCTTGGGCGGCAGCTGCGAGACAAGCGGATGTCGGTCTTGTCTTGTGCGAACGACGAAGAGATTACGGATACGTTTTACGCGGCGTTTCGGCTTACGGCCGAATACTTGGGGATGGAATATGGGCCGGTTTGGCATGGCTGGGTTGAGGAGGAAGGCGTGGAGATGGTGGAGAAGACGAACCTTGACTGAGGGCGTCCCCGGCCGAATAGGTGGTTACGCTGGCGGTAGTGCGGTCCTGATTGTTGCGCGGCCTTTAGGCTTACGGCTGGGAAACAACCCTCTTAAGGTGTTGACATACAGCAACTTGCGAACAACTGTACGCAAAGTCCAACTTTCCAATAATCCTACTCAAGTCGGCTTAAAACCTGAGTTATACATTCCAAATAGTCGGATAAGTATTACAATTCAGAGATGTGTTCCAACCGTAGGCCTTTAGGCCGCCGAGCAACGCGAGAAGCGTTAAATTTCGGTAATGAAACCTACGCCACTGGAAGTACTTAGATCGATGGAGAAGGTCGTCTATTCTACTGAAGACGGTGATACCTACTCCATAGAACTCTTACCCGGCAAGAGCCCGGAAGGAATTGCCAAAATAGCCGCCGGCATGCCCGGTTTGCGCTTACCGGATGACATTATTGAACTGCTTGCTTACGCCCGGGGAATAGAATATTCTTGGCTAGACGAAATTGAGTTTATCCACAAGCACAGCGGTTGATTGATGAGGTACCGGCCGAAGCCTGACCTAATGAAATCCAGCATTAACCACCAAAAAAGCCATCCGCTCCACCCGCACATTCTGCCCGGGCCCAAAGGGCGTTCCCGGATGGCTCCCCCGCATGGCGGTACGCAGTAGAATTGGAGCATCGCCTTTATTTGCCTTGCGCAGGGCGGCAACCGTTTTCGCGACCTGCCAGTACGGCGTGCTCTTGTCGTAGCGTCCGGAGAGGAAAAGCATGGCGGGATAGGCT
>JBLIGS010000174.1:0-6575 GCA_047637095.1 Neolewinella sp.
CGGAGGTGCCAGAAGCGTCGGAGGTCAGGTAAACCATCATCACAACCCAATAACATCGGTAGCATGGTAGGGGTGGGGCTTGCCCCTACCCTGGGGTTGTGGGTTGTGGGTTGTGGGTTGTGGGTTGCGGGTTGCGGCGTTGTGGGTTGCGGCGTCTGCCCTAAAAAAAGGAGGGCGCCCTCCCGGGCGCCCTCTAAAATGGTCTTTCCAAAAAGCAAACACTTGAACAAAAATCTTGCGTCTTCAACGAAAAATCTGGTGCAATCCGCACTTTAAATGCTAATTTTCGTTAACAACGTGGGACAAAAATGATAATTTACCGCTAAGTATTGCCCTATTGGGCCTTAAAACTGGAATTTTAACACTCACTGCCATATGAAAAACACTTCCACCTTCATTCCGCTCATCCTAATTGCCTGCTTAGCAGTCCTTATTTATCTGTTTTTTTCCGCGCTCCGCGCGGCAGAAGAAGACGATGGTCGCGACCAGGACCGCATCGTCCTCAACGAGGACGATTATAAGGACGACACCGTCGTACCAGACACCTTGGACACCCGCAAAACGGGTACCGAAACAGTTGACGGCAAAACCACCGGAAACGACTTCAGCGAGTACGATGAGGCCGTGCCTGAAGATGAGAAAGTCGTGCCTGAAACAACGACACCTGCTGGCACCACCACTCCAGCATCAGGCACCAAGACGGGATCTGCCACCGCAGGAGAAACGACAACGACCACAGCGCCAAAACCGACCACTCAGCCAACCTCTCCGGCCGGCCGGAACAACGGTCAGTACCTAGTAATTGCGGGAACATTCTCTCAGCTCACCGGAGCAAATGAACGGGTGGCCGCGCTGCGCGTGGCTGGCTTCGACAAGGCTCGGGTAGAACGGTTCAACAAAGGTAAGTTCGCCGTTGCCCTCGCTGGGCAGACGGACCGGTACAGCACCGCCTCAAAGCTGGCGGAGCAGATTAAGGACCGGGGATTTGAAGTTCGGGTATTGAAACGGAGGACGAAGTAGTCCTGAAGGATTTTACACCCCAACTGGAGCAGGTTAACCAAATACCGCAGCCAACAGCCGCTCCAACGCCACCTGGTCTACCTCATCAAAAGAGCCTTCTACAGTACTGTCTACATCGAAGACGCCGAGTAACGTTCCGTCGGAACGACGGACGGGAACGACGATTTCGGACATCGTATTGGGGTCGCAGGCGATGTGCTCTTTTCCTTGTACCAGGGCATGGACATTCTTGACGATTTGGGTTTTGCCACTGGTGGCAGCGGCACCACAGACACCCTGACCAAAGTTGGTATAAATACAGCCGAGGGTTCCTTGGTAAGGGCCAACGACCATTTTTTTCTCTCCACGGACGAGGTAAAAACCAACCCAATAATAATACGGCAGGTAAGTCTTGAGCAGACTGTTTATAGTAACCATCTTTATCAATTCCTCCTCCTCGTCGCCAAGGATGGCAATGATGGCCCGTTGGGCAAGCCCATAAGCTTCCTGCTTCTCCTCCTTAGAAAGGTTCTTGGAGGGGTTGATGAAGTAAGGCATGTCGGCAGATGCAGCCATATCAAGGTATTATTGTGAGCGTACGGCTTTAGGCCTTTCGACAGGCTAAGGGCCGCGGACGCTGGTGCAAAGGTGAGATTGTTAAGAGCAATGAAGAACGCTGGCCCTGTTAATCAGGTTCAACACTGTGATACCAAAAGCTAGAGATCGTCCGGTCCCTGATCAGGCGCAAACATGAGTTATCCCACTCAAATTCGTGCTTACCCCAAAAAGCCCCCTTCGTCCTCTTCTTCTGTAGCCAACCGAGGCATTGGCATCCAGGCCCGGAATAAAAAGCCACACAGGACACCAAAGACGAACCCGCCGATATGTGCCCACCAAGCAATGCCACCGCTGGTATCTCCGATGCTAGAGATGCCCGCTTGGGACTGCTGGAAGAACCAGAAGCCCAAAAAGAGGAAAGCGGGGACTGATACTCGGATAATAAAGAAGTAACCTCGAATGGTCGATTTGGGAAACATCACAATGTAGGCACCCATTACGGCCGAAAGGGCACCGCTGGCTCCTACCGCCGGAACCGTGCTCCCCGCATTAAAGTAGATGTGGCAAAGGCCAGCCACCAAGCTTCCTAGGAGGTAAAAGATTATAAACTTCGTACTCCCGACGGAAGCTTCGATGTTGTCGGCAAATATCCACATGTACAGCATATTACCGATCAGGTGCATCCAGCTTCCATGGAGGAAGGTGCTGGTCAGTAAGGTCTGATAGTGCTGGCCAGCCTCGATATTGGCCGGGATGCAGCCCCATTCGTAGACAAAGCTGCTGAAGGCCTCGGTATCCAAGGTTGCCTGAAAGAGGAAGATCAGGATGTTGAGGCCGATGAAGCCGTAGGCGAAGTAGGGTTTGTAGCCTTTGTAGACCTGGTCGTCGCCGATGGGGAAGAACATAGTAGTCGGTAGTTTGGTAGTTGGTAGTTTGGCAGGACAAACGCATCAAAAGCTGACACATACTATGTCCACCCAGCGCTTATTCGGGTAAAATTGAGCCTGTCGCTCATAGTATGCATCCTTCAACACCGACGTAGGAGGTGATTTGAAGGTTCATGCTAAGTGTCGGACGGCGATTACAGCCTGTCTAACCCAAGTATTGTTTTGATGCGTTTGCCCAGGTCGTTTGGTCGTCGGTGGTCGAAAGTACAGATGCGAGAATCCGTACCTTTTACTCCCGCCTCTGTACTCTGTACTCAGGCTTACATCGTCGCCGCCTTCATCACCTTCACCGTCATTTCGTAATCCTCCGGCACCGGGGGTTGGCGAGCAACTGGATAGGGAGAGACCTTCAGTACCTGAAAGGAGCCATCGGCAGTTCCGAAGCTGGCTTTTTGTTTGCTGTCCGCACCAACGCGAACGCGTTGGGAACCACCGTTGGGGAAGGTGATGAGGAGAATGACTTCGCCGGCCTGGATACAATCCAATCCTTCGGGGCAACGGCTGTCGGTCATCATCCGGGTGAAGGTAAATCCGACATCGGTTCTACCAATCCGGAGGCTTTCGCCTTGCCGGAGGGTGGCCTGTTCTCCGAAATCAACTTCTTTGACTGGGCCGGTGGTTTCGACCTTTTCCACGGCGGTATCCGCCGTGACTTTGGGGCTACAGGCGAAGAGGGTGGCTAGGCAAAGGAGAAACAACAAGCGATAAATCATGGGACTAATTTTACGGCAAGGTAACCGTTCCTGCGAATTAACCGGGCGTCGGTACGGGTACTTATGCAAGCATTGCTCATCTGCCTTTTTCCTTGCACCTGCGTTCGCGCCAAAACATTCTACCATATAAAATCTTTAGTTTACCGAAAACCAACCCAACCAAAGCATGAGAAGACTACTAATACTACTGGCCATACTGGCTTTCACCCCTACCCTCTTTGCCCAGGAGGAGACCCCGAAAGAAGACCCAAGAGAAGAAACAGAGGAGAAAGAGGAGAAAGAAGAGGAAAAGGAGGAAGAAAAGAAAGACCCTTATGAGGAGTTGCTTAAGGACGCCACGGTAACCGAGGGGCTATTCGATGTAATCTCAAAGGAAGGCAAAACTTACTTCGAACTTCCGATAGACCTCCTCGAAGACGAGATCCTCGTCGTCAGCCGCATCAGTGGCTTCGTCAAAGGCCTCAACTTCGGTGGTGCCGGCGTTCGCAGCCGCCCACAGCAGGTCATTCGCTGGCAAAAGCACGACGACAAACTCCTGCTTCGCAGCGTCAGCTACAACAGCGTGGCTAACGAGGACGAGCCCGTCTACCAGTCGGTCAAAAACAACAACTTCGAGCCCATCGTCGCCGCCTTCGACATCAAAATCTATGGCAAAGACAGCATGAGTGTTGTTGCCGATGTCACCAGTCTTTTCAAGACCGACATCCCGATGATTGGCGCCATGAGCGATGGCCAGCGTAAGAACTTTGGCATCCGCGGCCTCGACAAAGGCCGCAGCATGGTCATGAGCACCAAGGCGTTCCCGAAGAACGTCGAAATCCGCCACATCCTGACCTACACCGGCAGCAAACTCCCCGACAACCAGGTGACTGGCACGATGTCGGTAGAGATGAACCAGAGCTTCATCGTCCTGCCAGAAGTACCAATGCAGCCCCGCGTTTTTGACCCCCGCGTCAGCTACTTCAGCATCCAGCAAACGAACTACAGCCTCGACGCGCAACGCGCACAGGCCCAACGTTTCATCACCCGCTGGCGCCTTGAACCCGTTGACATGGCCGCGTGGGAACGTGGTGAACTCGTTGACGTGAAGAAGCCCATTGTCTACTACATCGACCCGGCCACACCGGAAGATTGGGCGCCGTATATCGCCCAGGGCGTTGACGACTGGCGCGCTGCCTTTGAGTCCATTGGCCTCAAAAATGCCATCATGTCCAAGCGGGCACCAACCAAAGAAGAAGACCCCGACTGGAGCCCAGAAGACGTTCGCTACTCCGTCATCCGTTACGTGACGACCGACATCCAAAACGCCATGGGCCCACACGTCCACGATCCCCGCACTGGCGAAATCTTGGAATCAGACATCATCTGGTACCACAACGTCATGCGCCTGCTCCGCAACTGGTACTTCATCCAGACGGCAGCCGTTAACCCCGAAGCCCGTACCCCACAGTTTAAAAAGCAGGTAATGGGCGAACTGATTCGTTTCGTTTCTGCACACGAAGTGGGCCACACCCTCGGCCTGCCGCACAACATGGGCAGCTCCGCAGCTTACACTGTTGACCAGCTTCGCAGCCCAGGCTTTGTACAGAAAAACGGTACCGCACCAAGCATCATGGACTACGCTCGCTTCAACTACGTTGCGCAGCCGGAGGATAAAGGAGCTGGCCTTAACCCGAAGATTGGCATCTATGACCTCCACTCCATCGCCTACGGTTACAAGCCAATGCCTGGAGAGACCACGGAATCCGAGCGCCCTATCCTCAACGCAATGGTTAAGGCCAAGGCGGACGACCCACGTTACCGTTTCGGCGCGCAGAGCCGAAGTGGCCACGACTCGAGTGCACAGACAGAAGACCTGAGCGACGACGCCGTTGAGGCATCCAACCTCGGCATCAAGAACCTGAAGCGTGTTGTTCCCAACATCGTTGAATGGATGAGCGAAGACGGTAAGTACTTCGACAACGTTGAGGAAATTTACAACAACGTCATCGGTCAAGTTCGTCGCTATACTGGCCACGTGGCCAACAACGTTGGTGGCGTCCACGAATGGCAGCGCACAGCTGACGAGAACCAAGCCGTTTACACCGTCGTCCCGATGGCCAAGCAGAAAGCTGCCGTTGATTTCGTCAACAAGCAGATTTTCACTACGCCGGAGTGGCTGTTGGAAAAGGAAATCCTGAACCGCATTTCTGCGAGTGGCGTCAATGCCAAAATTTCGGGCCTACAGGGCAGTGCTATCCGGACGTTGATGAACAGCACACGGCTGAATCGCCTAGCAGAACAGAAGGCATTGGACAGTAAGGCCTACGGCTTGATGGACCTGATGAACCAGACGCGAGCGGGTGTTTTCACTAAGGCAAACACCAACTCTTCCATCGGCCGCAACCTGCAGGTAGCATACGTTGAAGGGCTGGCTGGTGTGCTAAAAAACAGCCGGGTAACGGCAGACGTTACGGCTGCTGCGCGGGCGAACCTTACAAACATCAAAAACAGCCTTTCCGCTGTAACTGGCGATTTAACGCTCGTTTCTGCCCACCAGCAGGAGTTGAGGCAGAAGATTAAGCTTGCGCTTAAAGGCGTAGATGCGCTGATGGGTAAGTAGGCAGGAGTAGAAAGTACAGAGGCCAAACTGATCTGGGCCACTGCAACGACTGCAACGACTGTAACTACTGCAAAACACAAAAACGGGCCACGCTGAGGAATCAGTGTGGCCCGTTTTTTATTGGGGAGTAAATACGCGTTAACTCTACCAGTCGAGAGAGTCTCCGACCTTCACCCCATGCAGGTCGGCATAGCCAGCGTTGACCTCAAGTACATAGGCCGCGGGTAATTCGCTGGTTACCTGGTCCAGGCTCATCGGCTTTGTATTGCGGCGGATGGTAACGATCTCCTTGGCGGCATTAATGAAAATAATGTCCAGCGGGATGTAAGTATTCTTCATCCAAAACGACTGCGGCTCTTCGTTCCGCATCAGGAAAAGCATTCCCTGATCAGCTTCCATTTCACGGCGCCACATCAGCCCTTGGCGGATACTAGCTACGTCTCCGGCGATTTCAATATCCAGTTCAGACAACGGTTCATCGGCGCTGTTGCGGTAGATGGCCAGGTCGCCGTCATCGATGAAAGCAGGTGGTTCGGCGGGCTCGGTCGGCTCAGCGAAAGGGTTCACGACGGGAGCTATTCGTTCCTCACGCGGTGGTGGTGGTGAAGGTGCGCCGCCGGCGCCGGGGATACTCGTCAAAATGAAAGATATTAAGGCCAGCCCCATCAAACCAATGATGAAAATCTGCGACCAGTTGATCTTGCGTTTGGGGCGGTGTGGTTTTTGAGATGAGGTCTGCTTATCCAAGGGGTTAGT
>JBLIGS010000175.1:0-6541 GCA_047637095.1 Neolewinella sp.
TTCACTACCGTGACGGCATCTTCGCCCATATTCAGGGCCGTCCTAGTGACAATTGCGTAGTTAATAACCCGTTATTCTTCCGGTCCACAGCTCCAGAGGAGGCCGAGTAATAAAAGTGCAGACAGGTAGCGCATTGGTGGTTGTTTAATTTTGATGTGTGTTATAAATGCAGTGTTTAAACGCAGGCTTTCTAGGCGCTGGGCGGGGCCGCAGGTGCATTGGCGGGTGTAAGAACAAGGAAATGTCGGGAAAGCGCCCCGCCGGGGCGCATCACTTAACTATGTATGCCCCTTTTGCGTCAAAACCAACGGTAGGCAACTCTTGCTTCTCTTCAAAGTAGTTGTACACCGGCTGCAGTTCTTTCCAGAAGTCAACCGTCGTTTCCTCCCAGTATTTACCCGTTGGCGCCTCATCCTTCATCCGGAAAGGGAAGATGTGGACGGCAATTGGATTGCCATGGCCTTTGGCGATTTCCGCCAGCGCATACAGCTCTTCGATGAGGGGATTGGTGATGGGCAGACAGCCGACGGTGACGCATTCGCCGTGGATGAAGATATCGCCTCCCGGCCGGGTTTGGTGGCCACGGATCCGGTCAGACTTATTGGGGTAGTTCAGGCCGAGGGATAGGTGGTAACTGCTGTTGGGGTTAAAACGGTCGACGAAGTAAACACCTTCCGGAACTTGCAGGTCCCCCTGTTGCCGCTTGGGGCCGAGGTCTCCGCTTTTTTGGCAAACGGGGAAGTCTTGAAGATGGACATATTTCGAAGCTGTTTGGGGTTTTACCCAAACTTCGATAACATCTTCATGTTTGAAGACGCGGAGGAAAAGATCGAAGGGTTTGTCGTTCAGGCCTTTGTCGGCCAAGCTCTCTTTGACGGACATGACAACCGCTGGCTGGGGTGCATTTGGGCCGCAGGCTGAGAATGCTAGGAGCAGGCAGGCGAGGAGAAATGGTAGAATTCGGGAGGGATGCATGGTGTTCTTTTTAGAAGAACGTATTTCTTGTGCATCGATATTTCAACTGACGCTTGCGTTAAGAATGCGGACTTGCAAGTTTCTTTCTTTTCAAGTCAGCGGCTGAAGCCGCGCCTACTTCAGTCCCTACAACTTTTCTGCCTTAATTCTAAAATCTAAATCCTAAAATCTAACCCCTATCTTCCCCTTCCAAACCAAGCACCCCCATAATGAGACTACGCCAACTCCTCCTCCTTTGCACCTTAATCTTCGTTTGCACCTGCGTCCGCGCCCAAGAAACGATGGGAGCCCAGGAACTAAACAGGAACTTGCCAATGGACATGGCACAGACGAGCAGCCACAACGTCAAAATCAACGGTAAGACGGTACCGTATGACGCTACGATTGGCGTACAGCCCGTTTACGACAGCAAAAACATGGTTGTGGCTGGACTCCACTACACCTACTACGTCCGAACCGATGTGAACGACCCCAACCGCCCACTACTGATCAGCTTCAATGGCGGTCCTGGCTCCGGTTCCGTCTGGATGCACCTGGCCTATACCGGCCCACGGGTACTGAACATCGACGACGAGGGGTTCCCCGTTCAGCCCTACGGCGTTAGCGAAAACCCTTACTCCGTTCTCGACGTGGCAGACATCGTCTACGTCAACCCCGTCAATACCGGCTTCAGCCGTATGGTCGACGGTGCCGACCGCGAACAATTCTTCGGCGTTAACCAAGACATCAGTTACCTAGCCGACTGGATCAGCAACTTCGTCAGCCGCAACGACCGCTGGCGCAGCCCTAAATTTCTGATTGGAGAAAGCTACGGCACGACCCGCGTCTCTGGCCTAGCCCTTGAGCTACAAGAAAACAAATGGATGTACCTCAACGGTGTAATCCTCGTCTCCCCTACCGATATCGGCATCGAGCGCAGCGGCATCGTTAAAGCCGCCAACCAACTCCCCTATTTCACTGCCGCAGCCTGGTACCATAAGAAGTTGCCGGCCGACTTACAGAGCCAAGACCTGGTTGACATCCTACCAGAAGCAGAAGCCTTCACACAAAACATCCTATTGCCTGCCCTGGCCCGGGGCATGTCGATGACGGACGCAGAGAAGATGAAAATTGCTAAAGAAGCTGCCCTCCTCTCCGGACTTAGCCCTGAAGAATGGCTGGACAACAACCTGATGCCTTCCTCTTCTTACTTCTGGAAGAACCTACTGCGCGGCAACGAAGACGGCAATTTCACCGTTGGCCGTCTCGACAGTCGGTACACCGGTTTTGATGGCATGGCTTCCGGAGTGCGGCCCGACTACAACTCGGAACTCACCAGCTGGCTACACAGTTTCACCCCGGCCATCAACTACTACCTCCGCGAAGAGCTCAACTTCAAGACAGACCTTCAATACAACATGTTCGGCCCCGTCCACCCCTGGGACCGTTCCGGCGATAAATCCGGCCCCAACCTCCGCAAAGCCATGGCCATGAACCCCTATCTGAACGTCATGATTCAGTCGGGCTACTTCGACGGTGCCACCAATTACTACGACGCCAAATACAACCTCTGGCACCTCGACCCGAGCGGCCGGATGAAGGACCGGTTAAGCTTTAAAGGCTACTACTCCGGCCACATGATGTACCTCCGCCGGGAAGATCTAAAAAATGCGAATGACCACGTTCGGGAGTTTATTTCGAAGAGTCTGCCGGGTGGAAAGAGTGCGAAGTATTAAAATAGTACAAAGTAGAGAGGCGGGAGTAAGGAGTAGGGAAAAATGAGACGAGAATATCGTAGGACATCAGCCCTAAAACAGATCGTCGGTAAACGCCTGACTTCATGCAACTTAAGGCAAAAGTCTTCATTAAACCTGTAGGGGTGCCCCTTGCGGGTGCCCCATACCGAAAGGCCCAAACCCAACCGTTCAAAACCGTTCATCCAAAACAACCAGCGTCAACATGAAAAAGTACCTCGTAGAAATCAAGGCCAGTACCACCCGAACGGAGGAGCAGCGTCAATTACTACAAGCCAAGTCTGCTGACTTTAAAGGAATTGACCACCAGGTTGATCATTACTTCAATGTACCGGATGGCAGGTTGAAGCTTCGGCATGGCAACATTGAGCATAGTCTGATATTCTACCAGCGGAGCAACCAGAGTGGCCCCAAAAGCAGCTCTGTCTCCTTAACAAAACTATCGACTGAAGCGGAAGCCCAACAGTTGGCCGCCACCTTGGACCAGGCGCTCGGCACCTGGGTGAAGGTGGACAAACATCGGGAGATCTACTTCATCGACAACGTCAAATTTCACCTTGACACCGTTGAAGGGCTGGGCAATTTCATCGAAATTGAAGCCATCGGAGACTCTTCTGACCAGCAGGAGGAGTTGCTGGCATTGTGCCAGCACTACATCGATTACCTGGGGGTTAAAGACGAGGAGTTGATTGAGAACAGCTACAGCGATTTGCTGTCTGCCAAAAGCTGAATCCTATAAGCTAAGGGACGCCGTATAAATAACTTACTGGTTTTTGATCTGACGCTTTTGTTCTCACCAAACTTACAAATCCTTTGCATAGCCTTAGCTACGGAAATGATTTTTAAGTTTGGTGGGGGCAAAATAAGGCGGTCAAAAGGCGTAAGTTATTTGTACGGCGTCCCTAAGTACTCGGACAGAATTAATGCGGTAAGTGAGAGATTCGAACTCCCGCACGCTTGCACGCGCCTCTTCTTAGCAAGAAGGCCCATTACCAACTCTGGCAACTTACCGTTGGAGGAAAGTGAAGGAATCGCCCCCTTGTCCTAACAGACAGCACGGTTTTCTAAACCGATCAAGCACCACTGCTTGCCACCTTCCGTATCCCTGAAGTTTAATTTTTCATGCTTTAGTTCTAAATACTGCCGCAAAAAACATAAGCTCCATAATCTAAGTACGAGTAGTTCGATTCGAACGAACACCTACACGGTCCCAAACCGCGCGCTCTGCCGTTAAGCTACACCCGTAGAAAAAAGAAAAGGCCAACCGGAGATCATCTCCAGTTGGCCTTTCAGGTATGCTTACGCACAACCTGGTCGGTTACCTTCCGGAGGGAGGGTTGGGAGAAAAAGGACTCGGTGACCAGAAGAAAGTAGGCATGCGTAAGAGATTTAAAATAGGACAACTTAGGGTTCAAAGGACAGTAAGTACTCGGATAAGGTGACGGAGAAAGAAGTTAGTTTCAGTTATGGAAGTTTTTCCACAGGGCATATTCTAGAGAAGGTCATAAACCTTATCCGCTCGGCAGGCGAATTCAGCGGTTCCTGGGTTAATTATTGTTAAACAAGCAATCCTTCACAACAGACTGGACATCAGTAGAGTTATAAACCTATCCTACCCACCAAAAACCTTACCCAAAACATCTCCCTCGTATGAAACTGTTTAACTTCTCCTCCCCCTATTCCCGTATTGGAATCTTCTTTGCTCTTGTAACCTGTGCTTGTGCAGCATTCGTACAGTTCGACAATGGCTTTGGTCCAGAGCCGACAATAATTATTGCCGACGGACACAGCTACCAATTCAATTTCGAAAAAATCGAGTCTGAATTCATTTTCAACGAAGACATTAAGCAACAACACGAAGACTTTAAAAACGGGGCTTCCGATGTTCCCAATTTCCGAGACATTGAAACGGCCAACCTTTTTGACGACGGCAAGGAACCTTGCTTTACCGTCAAGATTGACCCTACGGTTAAAGGAGCTGACATTGATTACCGCTCCGACTTATTCGGGGCAACCCAGATCGTTGCAGAGGAGACTTTTGCCGAAAGCCTCAAGGAGGCTATGACGGAAGAGTTTTTGGAAGAAATTTGGGCCCGCAACCAGAACTGTTTCAAAGGCACCTTCGTCGTTAGTTTTGACGTAACGGACGACGGACGACTAGGCAAAGAGATGCTGGTACATCACCTGACGGGAGCCTCCAATTCAGCGGGCATTGCCGTCCTCGATGTTCTCCGCGATATGGATACGAGCGGCCACCTGTGGCACGACGGCAGCCAGGGCGCCGGCGAGGTTCGGATTCCGATTAGTTTTAAGTTGAACTAAGAACGATCATCGCGTCAAAGGAACAACCTCTTCCACAACCACCTTCTCGGTAATATCAATCAGCGCCAACCGCGCGGTGCCTCCTGATGCAGAGAAACGAAGCTCGATGAGGCCCACATTGTTTTGTGCAATGGCTTTGCCTACCCGGTACTTATTCGGCTCAATGATGTCCCAAGTTTGGGTAATACCGCTGCTGGTTACGTCATAGATCGGTGATCGGCCGGCTACTGGGAAACGAGAGATTTCTCCCCAGTGTACGTCTCCAGAAATGAAGAATACGTTTTTTGCGTCGGCTTGGCCGATGAGGTCGACCATCCGTTGCTGCTCGTGGGGAACATTCGTCCAGGATTCCCAGCCGTTGTACTCGTGACTAAACTGGTTGGAACTGGCGATGATGCGAGCATCCGCAGGCTTGCGCAGCTCCTTGGCCAGCCAGGCCCACTGCTCCGCTCCCAGAAAGGTGCTGTCAGGGTTCTGGTTGGGGACATAGTCGTTTTTGTAATCGGTATTCGATTTTTCCCGATGGATCAAATGATCCCTGAAGGTCCGTGTATCCAACAAGATGATCTGGACTTTCCGGCCATTGCGCTCCAGCCATTCTGTGCCGTAGATGCCGGGATGGCTGTAACGGTCATTAGAAGTGGGGACTTCCCAGAAGTCCAGGAAAATTTCTTTTGATTCTTCCTTGAAGGGAAATTGCCGTCCAGCATCGTTCCAACCGAAGTCGTGGTCATCCCAGGTAGCCAATATAGAAGTCGCGGTCTTGAGGCGCTGAAACTCCGGCTTTACGGCTAGCCGGCCGTACTTGGCGCGTAGAGTGTCCAAGGTGTAGGAGTCACCGTAGATGTTATCGCCCAAGTAGATGAATACATCCGGGGCTAGGCCGGTGGCAACGTCTAGTAATGGTTGGGGCTTGTCTTGGTCAGCGCAGGAACCGAAGGCTAAACGGAAGGTTACTGACTGGGCCTTTTCCTTGGTAACTAGCTTGGGGGAGCAGGCGGTTAGGAGGGTGAATAAAGCTAAAAGGAGGATTGATGATCGCATTTGCGAGGAGTTGGAGCGGTGGACGGACCAGTAAAGATGCTGAAGAATGATGATTGTCAGTACGATACTTCGTTTGCCTTCCAATTTTCACGCGGAGTTAGGGAGAGAAAAAGAGGGTTATCTCCTGTTCTCCCTAACCCTCTGGCCCTGCGTAAAAACCTTACCCTGGTTTAAAGCTGATGCTGGCCCACTAGTGGGCTGGCCAGTAAGTAGCCACCACCATCGGCATAAATGCCGATGAACGAGGTGTCGACATAAATGTCGACGGTACAAATATTGCTCTTAACTTTCCTTGCTCCCGTTCGGCTCCGGACTCCACTGAGCACGTTCGGCTGCGGACTCCAGTCGAGTAGACCCGGGGAACTTCCCCCCGAGCCTCTCACAGAACCGTACGTGAACCTCTCAATTCATACGGCTCTTCGTAAACTAAAATCAAAGCGTGTAACCGCATTGCCAGTGATAGAAGA
>JBLIGS010000176.1:0-6481 GCA_047637095.1 Neolewinella sp.
CTCAGAAGGGTTTTAGTAGGGCAGAAAAAACCTCGATGGCAAGTCAAAAAAGAAAAACCCAGAACATTAAAATCGATCTCTGAGCGTGCCTAAAGGGTAGTTTACATCTGATTTGGTTTTAGATGCACTTCCCCTATTGCTTGACTACCTGACTGCTTGACTATTTGATTATCTTTGCGCCCCCAAACGAACCATTTTCCTATGTTAAGCGCAACCGGTATATACCAACAGTACGGCGATCGTGTACTTTTTGACCACGTGTCGTTCGTAGTTATGGCGCGCGACAAGGTCGGGCTTGTAGGCCGTAATGGAGCAGGAAAGTCAACGATGCTAAAGATCATTGCCGGAGATATCGGCTGCGACGAAGGCAAAGTTGTTCGTTCCACCGGTTCCACCCTCGGCTTTCTACACCAGGAGATGGAGATGCCCGTGGGCCTTACCGTCATGGAAGAAACCCTCACGGCTTTCGCCCACATCCAACAGATGGAGGACCGCCTGGCCGAGTTGAACTTGGAGATGGAAACCAGGACCGATTACGAGTCCGACTCCTACGCTAACATGCTGGAAGAGTTTACCAGCCTAACCGAGCGCTTCGCGATCGTGGGTGGTATCACCATGGAGGCGGAGGCTGAACGTGTACTTAAAGGACTTGGTTTCAAGCAGGGCGACTTCAACCGCCTGACCACCGAGTTTTCTGGTGGTTGGCAAATGCGAATTATCCTGGCAAAAATGCTACTGCAGCGTCCGGATTTTCTTCTGCTCGATGAGCCGACTAACCACCTTGACATTGAATCCATCATCTGGCTGGAGCAATGGCTGACGACCTACACCGGAGCAGTCATCACCATTAGTCACGATAGGCAGTTCCTCGACAACGTTACTAACCGGACGCTAGAGATCGACACTGCCAAAGTGTACGATTACAAAGCTGGCTACAGTAAGTACGTCGAACTACAAAAAGACCGCAGGGCGAAGGCAGAAGCTGCTTACGAGAACCAGCAGAAAGTCATCGCCGATAAAGAACGGACCATCAATCGTTTCATGGCGAAGGCCACCAAGACGAAGATGGCCCAGTCCATGCAGAAGCAGTTGGACAAGGTTGAGCGCATTGAGTTGGACGTGACCAACAGCGCGGTAATGAACCTTAAGTTTCCGAAGACGCCGCGGAGCGGTGCCGTCACGATCGATGCTAAAAACATTACCAAGAGCTACGGCAAGCTCGACGTCCTCCGGGGAGTAGACATCAAGATTGACCGCGGAGACCGTGTCTCCTTCGTTGGCCAAAACGGCCAAGGAAAGACGACGTTGGCCAAGATCCTGATCAACGAGATCGAAGCTAACGCTGGCGACATCGAACTAGGCCACAACGTTAGCGTTGGTTACTACGCCCAGAACCAATCGGACGCCCTGGACGGCAAGAAAACCCTATTGGAAACAATGGAGGAGGCCAGCCCGCCAGAAATGCGGACCAAGCTGCGCTCCGTTTTAGGCACCTTCCTCTTTACCGGAGAGAACGTTGAAAAGAAAGTATCCGTCCTATCGGGTGGCGAGCGCGCACGCCTCGCCCTGGCCTGTATGCTCCTCCGGCCTTTCAGCCTGTTGGTTCTTGATGAGCCGACAAACCACCTTGACATGGTCAGCAAAGACATGCTCAAGCAGGCCGTAATGGATTACGACGGTACCCTCATCGTCGTTAGCCACGACCGGGAGTTCCTCGAAGGCCTTACCAACCGGACCATCGAGTTCCGTGACCACAAGCTACACGAACACCTTGGAGACATCAACTTCTTCCTCCAACGGCGGAAGATTGACAACATGCGGGCAGTAGAACTGGAAAAAAGCAAGGCAGACATCCCTGCTCCTTCAACCTCCTCTGCACCTGCGGCCGCGCCCAAAAAATCCAACCTTACGCACGAAGAAAAGCGCCGTTACGAAAAAGACATCGGCAACGCTGAGCGGAAGATTGAACGATTAGAAAAGGAGATCGAGAAGGTTCACCTCGTCATGTCTGACCCCAACTTCTACAACGATGCCGCGAAAGTGGACAAGACGACTGCTGAGCTGAAGGCCAAGCAAGATGAGCTGGAAGCTGTGATGGAAAAGTGGGAAGAGGCCAGTGAGGCGTTGGAGGGATAGCCCCCAACATCCTCTTGCCGTACCAAGCCATAAAGAATTAAAAAAAGCCAAAGACGCCCGCTGGGCATACTTTACCAAGACCCGTCAACGTACTATTGATTACACATTAGCCAGCACGTCAGCCCAGACTTTCTGTAATCCTCTTAGCCCCACGTTGACGATGAAAACTATCTTTCTAAAAATAACTGTTCTTGCGCTGGCTTTGTTAACGCTGCCTGGCAGCATGAAATCGCCATTTGGCAACCCCGACTCTTACCACCGTTTCAACCTACCGTTCTATGCCCAGCCGATAGCGCTGGAGTATGATCCGGCCATGGTCATCCGCGGCCCCGGCTTCATGAACGACGTCAGTATCCGAAGCAGCTATAACGACTTAAAGCGTAAGCCAACCGGTACATTATTGAACAGTCTCCTCGTTGCAAAGCAGCAGTACGGGCTGAACGATTACCTCTTTTTCAAATTGGCTAAGACCTCTCTGAAAGTAGTTTACCACGGTATTCCTGGCTCCAGAAACGCTCAGGAGATGACCCTTTACGGCCTATTGGTTGACGCTGGCTTTGATACCAGGCTAACCTATCGCGATAGTAAAATATTTGTCAACGTTTACACTGACGAGGAGCTATTTGAAGTCCCCATCATTGACAGCGGCGGACGGCCCTATGCTAACATTAGTTGCCTAGAAGGCGATTGTAACGGCCGGCAGCGGTTGTTCATCTTCGACGACCAACCAAACCCTGGCGGTCGCTCCTTCGGCTTTCAACTAAAAAAATGGCCTTCGCTTGGCGCACAGCCGACGATTCGGGAGATGACCTTCAACTACCACGGCACCTCTCAGAGGATGCAGGTGACCTTTGACCGGACGATGATCGACATCATGTCCGATTACCCCTTCATCAACGAATATTGCTACCTGGAGACGCCGCTCTCCCCTACCCTAAAAGAAAGCCTCCTCCCTCAATTAAAGCGACTCCTCGAACCGCTTAACGACCAACAGCGGCTCGAATTACTCGCCAGCTTCACCCGATCTGCCTTCAGCTACAAGGAAGACAACGAATATTTTGGCCATTCTAAGCCGATGGTTCCCGAGGAGCTTTTTGGCTACAGTTTTTCCGACTGCGAAGACCGCTCGGCGCTCTTTTTTGCGCTTGTCCGCGACCTCCTAAAAATGCCCATGGCCGTCATCGCGTACGACGATCACCTCACAATTGCGGTCGCCAGCGACAACATTCAGGGCGATGCTTTTGACTACAAAGGCCGACGTTATGTCTTCTGCGATCCGACCGGCCCGAAGAACTCTAGCCGAATTGGGCAAATTCCTCCCGGTTATGAGCATAAAAGTTTCAAAATAATTGGTGCTTACAAGTAACTGAAAATCAGTACCTGAGAATACTTTCGTGACTTAAGGCCTTTGGTTTCCGTCATATTGTTACTTTTGCGGCCCGACGCCGGAAAACAAATTGCCGTCTGAGGCTTTTTTCTAAGTAGCAAAACCACGCGTTAGTATGTATTGGACTCTTGAACTCGCTTCCCATCTCGAAGATGCCCCCTGGCCCGCCACGCGGGACGAACTGATCGATTATGCGATCCGTTCCGGTTCGCCCCTCGAGGTAATCGAGAACCTCCAAGCAATGGAGGACGAAGGCGAGACCTACGAAATTATTGATGACATCTGGCCGGATTACCCGCGCAAGGATGACTTTCTCTTCAATGAGGACGAGTATTAAGCCGCAGGCTTAAGGCAGAAAGCCGGTAACGAAAGTTGCCGGCTTTCTTTTTGGTTGGCCAAGGTCGCCAAGTGCCTATTGTTCGCCTCTCCCACCAAGAGAGGAAGAGAGGCTTGGCCATAGCCTCCTGGAATTTTTACGTTACGGATAGAAGCATAGTTTTTACTTTTACCATCCACTCCTAACACACACACAAATTGTCCAACGAGCATACTTCTTCAGCTACCGTCCGCCAGCCCATCATCGCCATTGATGGTTATAGTGCCTGCGGAAAATCTACCCTTGCTAAAGCCATGGCCCAGCAACTGGGTTATCGCTTCATTGATACCGGGGCGATGTACCGGATGGTGACCCTGCAATTTTTACGGGAAGAGATTGACCTGAAAGATGCGGCCGCGGTCGCGGGTGCATTGGAAGGGATGACGGTAGACTTTGTTCCCGGCTCCAACAATGCTTTGTTGAACGGCGAGGACGTTGAAACCGAAATCCGAGATAAAGCAGTGTCTGGTTTTGTGTCTCCGGTGGCGGCGGTAGCCGCCGTCCGGCGCTGGGTGGTGCCTCAGCAGCAGGAGATGGGCAAGACCGGCGGCATCGTCATGGACGGCCGGGACATCGGCACCGTCGTTTTCCCAAACGCCGACCTAAAGTTGTTCATCACCGCGAACAAAGACATACGAACCGATCGTCGGCTGGCAGAGAACCAGGCCAGGGGCCTAGGCATTTCCAGAAACGACGTAGCCACAAATCTCGCCCAACGAGACCACATCGACTCCACAAGGGCCGACAGCCCCCTCCGCCAGGCCGAGGATGCCATTGTTATCGACAACAGCGGGTTGAGCCTGAAGGCGTTTGTTGAGATGGGAATGAAGTTGGCGAAGGAATATTGCTCCTAAGGAGGTCTATGCTGGGGCTGAACGCTGTAGCACAAGTTTGCCAAGCCTATTCACAAAGCCCAATTGTTGCTACAATTCCCAATGCTTGCTTACCAAGTAGGCTAATTGGTATAGATACTGCGGCTTGGTAAACTTAAAACCTGGCCAGACCGTCTTGGTAGTAAGCCCCAGCTACCATGCCCCAAAAGACTTCCCGCGACTATCTCTACGTCGGCATCCAATTCCTGCTTTTCCTCGCTTATGTCCCAGACGTGGCAGCGATGGGCTTCTCCCGGCCGGACATCCTCGAATACGTGGGCCTGGGCGTCGCCATTACCGGACTTTGCACCGGCGTGCTCGCCCTCTTACAAATGCGGAAGAGTTTCTCGCCTTTCCCTACCCCGGTTGCCCACGGAGAACTGGTTACCAACGGCCTGTTTGCCTGGGCCCGCCACCCGATTTATAGCAGTATTTTGCTCGGGGCGTTCGGCTACGGCCTGTACACCGGTTCCGGATATCGCCTGGCAATCGGCATCCTTTTGCTGTTGTTGTTCAACGCAAAGGCTGGTTACGAAGAGATTGGGTTGACGGCGCACTACCAAGGCTACCCCGCCTACAAAAAGCGGGTCGGGCGATTTATCAAGTGGATGTAAGGCAGCTCCAACTAAGGTTGATTCGCCTATCTGAGTGTATGATTCTATGTAATCTAGTCCAACATTGCATCAATTACTAAAGCCCCTCTCTCCATGCGTTTACTACTGCAATGTTTCTTCCTGCTAACTTTTACAGGCACAGCCTTTTCCCAGACAAGTGCCCAGGATAGCATAACCACCGTACCTGTTCCTAAACCGGGCGACAAGCTCCCATCTTTTAACATCCTCACGCCGGAACAATCTGCAGCAGTTACAGACCAACATGGATTTTCGATCGTACGGGCAGTGGGCCCAGCAAACACCTTTCACTGGAGTGATGGGACAGAAATGATCACCTTCCCTTCAGAATTCACAGAATTCTATATCTGCCAACACGACGATAAAGATGGAATATTGGTCGGCTATATGATTGTCGGTTATGACAAGCTAGTGGGCTGGCCAGTAGATGGCTTGCCAAATAAAACCGAGTTTGGTTTGCTGCGAAGAATAGAAGACTGAGTATTGGAATATCCTCACCATGTGGCAACTGTGTTCTGCGGTAGCAAATCAAATACCACATATCGAAATCGCATACCGCTACGGCTTACTCAAGTCCAATTCCCGCACCATCCGCAAATAACTCCGTCCAAAATTTATCTGGTTATCAAAATTCAGCTGACTGAGGGCCGGGCGCAGACGCGGATAGGCATCGGTATGGCGCTCGGCGATGTCGTTGATGGCTGCGCGTATCGCGCGGCGAGCTGGCCGTCCATCCCTGTCCAAAAACTGCTGCTTATAGCCCAGCTTACGGAAATAACCGTCCTCACAAACCCGGTAGTACAATTGTAAAAGGTCTTTATCTGGCGGCGGGACGGCATAGTTAAACAGGGCATAGCCTGCGATGTAGCCTGGGACGGCCCTAGCGACCTCAGGGTAGCCGTTGTCCTGGTACCAGTCCATGTTCGGCAGTTCACTGTCAATGAGGTTAGCCAGGCGATCGTGGTTGGCTGGCAGGGTAATCCCGAAGGTAGATTTGCCGGCATAGAGTTCTTCGGCGAAAGACTCCGGCGCACGGCGCAGCAAATGCTGCAGTTCTGCCAGTAGGCGGACGTTCTTA
>JBLIGS010000177.1:0-6458 GCA_047637095.1 Neolewinella sp.
CCAAACAAAACCGCCTTGATCTAGAACAGGACTTTCTGCCGCCACCTCCGGCCTACGCCCTGGCAGACCTCAGCCTTGAGCGGGAGTGGACATTGTCCCAAAACAAAACCCTGCACCTGCGCGCCGCCGCCCAAAACCTGCTCAATACCCGCTACCGAGACTACCTCGACCGCCAACGGTATTTCGCCGACGCCACGGGAAGAAACGTCGATGTCAGGTTGAGCCTGGAATTTTAGTGTACTAATACACTGTAATCTAAGTTTCAATGCACTAACTCGCATCCTTGCGCCCAAGCGCTTCAACTTTGGCCAACGCATAGTTATAGGATTCCGCGTCAGGGTGTCCGACAATTATCAAGATGTTTTTCACGGTGGTTTTGACCGTAAAACACGGTCAGTGTGCCACCCGTTGGATGCCAAAAATTATATCCCACCCTAAACACTAATTGCTAAACGCTTTTTTTGTTGAAAGCAAAAATTACTTCCCGCCTTCCAGCTTATACATGATCCCCATCTTCTCGACTTCTTTCACGAAGTCAGTATCGGCATCTACCGTCCGCTTGAGGGCGTACATTTTCAACTTGGAGTCTTCCTCCTGGTCGTAAAAGACCATCCGGAGTTTGGAGTTGCCCTGGTGCTTTTGGCACAGTTCGTCGAGCTGGACGACCTTGGCCGACGTCAGCTCTTCCAAGCGCATCTTAAGAATGATGGCGCTCGTCATCTCCCGGCCAACACCCTCCAGCAGCTTAATCTCGGAGATCTTGAGCTCTAGTTCTTCACTTTGCCATTTCTTCTGAAAGGTTGCCGTGAGGAACAGGGCGGTGCCCTGAATGAGGACGTGCTTAAACTTGAGGTAATCGTCGCCAAAGAGTTTGAATTCGATGGTCTCGTCGTAATCGCCGAGTTCGAAGATGCCCCAGCCGTTGCCGTTTTTAGAGACCAAGTGCCGAGCACCAACGATCATACCTGCCAGCTTAACGGTACTCCTACCGTATTTCTGAGGGGTGAGTTCTCCAAGGCCGCAGGTGACGTAGTTGTCGATCTCGAGGCGGTAGCCGTCGAGTGGGTGACCGGAAACATAGATGCCGGTAACCTCTTTCTCTCTGGCAAGTTTCTCTGGCAGTAGCCATTCATTGGCCACCGGCGGCTTAGGCTCAACCGGCAGTACTTCTTCTTGTATTGCACCAAACAGCGAACTGGCGGCCGAAGCCAGCTGGGCCTGGTAGGCATTGGCATACTTCGTAACGTGCTCCAGGTAGTTGTCGTACTTCTCGCTGGGCGCGAAGTATTGTGCCCGGTGGACCTCCTCAAAGCAGTCGAATCCACCAGCATCCACCAGTGCTTCTAGCACCCGTTTATTAACCGAGCCGGGTTCTACCCGTTGCATCAGGTTGAACAGGGATTCAAAGTGGCCTTCTTTGCGGGCTTCCAGAATGGATTCTACCGGCCCTTCACCAACGCCCTTGAGGGCGGTCATGCCAATCCGGATGGCGCCTTCTTTGTTTACGGCAAACTCAGACTGGCTCTCGTTGATGTCTGGGCCAAGTACTGGTACACTCATTCGCTTACATTCCCGGAGGAAGAAGCTCATTTTTGTCTGGTCCGACTTGTTGTGTGTCAGCACCGATGCCATGTATTCGGCTGGGTAATGTGCCTTGAGGTAAGCCGTATGGTAGGCTATTAGCGCATAACAGGTAGAGTGGGACTTGTTGAAGGCGTAGGAGGCGAAGGCTTCCCAATCCTTCCAAATCTTGGCAAGCTTTTCTTCGGCGTGACCATTTTCCGTACCACCTTCAACGAACTTTGGATACATCTTATCCAGAACTTCCTTCTTCTTCTTACCCATCGCCTTACGCAGAACATCGGCCTCTCCTTTCGAGAAGTTGGCAATGGACTGGGATAGAAGCATAATTTGCTCCTGGTAGACATAGATGCCGAAGGTCTCTTTTAGGTATTTTTCCTCCGCATCCAGTGTGTAGACGATCGGGCTACGACCGTGCTTACGCTCAATGAATTCGGGGATGTACTCCAGCGGACCAGGGCGGTAGAGTGCGTTCATGGCAATCAAGTCATCGAAAGTCGTTGGCTTGAGGTTCTTCATGTGCTTCTGCATACCTCCAGATTCGTACTGGAAGATGCCGTTGGTTTCTCCGCGCTGGAAGAGTTCGTAGGTCTTTAGGTCGTCAAGGGGAAGTTCATCAACGTCGATGACGACGTCGTGATTTTCCTTGATCATTCGAAGGGCGTCCTTGATGATGGTCAGGGTCTTCAGACCCAAGAAATCCATCTTCAGTAGGCCGGCATCCTCGGCAACGGAGTTGTCAAACTGGGAGATGTACATCCCGGTTTCCTTATCCGCAGTTACCGGAACGTGCTCGGTAATGTTACTTGGGGTAATCACAACACCACAGGCGTGGATACCGGTGTTACGGATGGAACCTTCGAGTTTCTTGGCCATCCGAATCAATTCCCCGATCTGGTCGTCCTGTGCTGCTAGGTCACGGAAGGCGTAGGCTTTGTCTACGTCCTCGCCATTCATCTTACTCTTCAGCTTGGGGTGGATGTCGCCGTCGGCGAGCACTTGTTTCAGGCTGGCACCAAGTTGGAGGGGGAAGGACTTGGCTACGCGGTCTACTTCGCTGAGCGGGACGTCCATTACGCGGCCTACATCGCGGAGCGACGACTTGGCCGCCATCGTTCCGTAAGTAATGATCTGTGCTACCTGTTCCTGGCCGTATTTATCGATTACGTAGTCGATTACCCGCTGGCGACCAACATCATCAAAATCAATATCAATATCGGGCATCGATACACGCTCCGGGTTGAGGAAACGCTCAAAGAGGAGGTCATACTTAATGGGGTCGACGTTGGTAATTCCGACACAATAGGCTACGGCAGAACCAGCTGCCGAACCACGGCCGGGGCCTACACTTACGCCCATCTCTCTGGCGGCAGTGGTGAAATCCTGTACAATCAGGAAGTAGCCGGGATACCCAGAGGCTTTAATTACGTCGAGCTCGAAGTCGAGTCGCTCTCGGGTGACTTCGTTGATCTCGCCGTAGCGTTTAATCGCCCCTTCGTAGGTGAGGTGCCGGAGGTAGGCGTCTTGGGTAGCGAACTCGGCCGGCATCGGGAAGTTGGGCAGCAGTACGTCGCTGGCCAGCTTCAGGGTTTCGATTTTATCGTAAATCTCCATGGTGTTGTCCACACTTTCCGGGTGGTCATGGAACAGGTTTACCATCTCCATCTGCTTCTTGAAGTAGAAGTCAGAACTGGGGAATTTGAAGCGATTGGGATCGTCTTTCAACGAGCCGGTGTTGACACACAACAGGATGTCGTGTGGCATATAATCTTCTTCCTCTACGTAGTGACTGTCGTTGGTGCAGATCACTTTTACGTTGTGCTTCTGGGCGAGGGCGAGGAGTTTTACGTTGATATCTTCCTGGCTTTTGCCAGAGAAAATCCTGCGGCCTTCCCGGTCTTTACCGATGTCGATATCGTCGATGCCCCGGTGGCGCTGAATCTCGATGTAGTAGTCTTCTCCGAAGATGTTGAGCCACCATTTTAGGGCTTCTTCTGCCTCTTGGTCTTTGCCGCGAATCAGTAGTTGCGGAATTTCCGCACCGATACAACAGCTGGTAACAATCAGCCCTTCGTGGTATTTCAGGATCAGTTCCTTGTCGATCCTGGGGAACTTGCCGTAAAGTCCTTCGATGTAGCCGATGGAACAGAGCTTACTGAGGTTGATGTAGCCCTGTTTGTTCTTGGCCAGCATCAGCTGGTGGTAGCGGCGATCTTTCTCGCCAGCAGCGCGACTAAAAGCTTTCTTATGGCGGTCTTCTACGAGGTAGAATTCGCAACCAATCATCGGTTTAATGCCGCGTTTGGCTGCTTCGTTGACAAATTTAAAGGCGCCGAACATGTTGCCGTGATCCGTCAGTGCCACACCTTTTTGCCCGTCGGCCACCGCCTTGTCCATCATCGTCCCGATCTCCGACGCACCGTCGAGTAAGGAGTATTGAGTGTGGCAGTGGAGGTGGCAAAATTCTGGCATAGGGATAGACTTTTCAGCGTTTCACAAGGTAGGTCGAAATGCGCTTTCGGAGGTGAAAAGTTCTCCACAATTTGGGTTGATTGCCGCGGACGCAGGTGCAGGGGAGGTTGTTAGGAGCAAGGAAACAAGAGAAAGGATGTTGGAGGCTGCCGCTGTTTGGTCAGACAACCGCTCCGCTCTAGGGTTTAATGGGCGAGGGCCTATGGCCCGAGGCGGAAGCTTAGCTTCCGCAAGGTCTTTCAACGAAGCCAGTTAAACTCGTTCGCCCAAGGCGAACCCTCGGGCTACAGGCCCTCGCCCATTAAAACGTAAGTACAAATCCTCCATTTCCAACACCACCGGAATAGCCGCCGCCAATTGACAGCTTGGTCCGGTGCTTGCGTTGCCAGTTCTTGTGGACTTGCGGCGTCATAACGCCGAAGAAAGCCCCGACGGCAAAGCCAACGGCGGTGTCTGAAGGGAAGTGCTTAAGGGCCCGGACGCGCTGAACGGCGACGTAGAGGGGAGGGATGGCTGCTGCGCCGAAGGCCAGGGCCCGTTGCCAGCCCATCCATTGCGGGTTGTAGTCGGAGAGGACTTTGGTGAAGAAGAAGGTGCCAACGGCGGTGGTACTGACGTGGCCGCTGAAGAAGCTGTTGCGGGCATTGCCCTGGCTGCGGAGGCCGTAATCGGCGTCGGGATAGTAAGCTATGGGGCGGATGCGGTCTACAACGCCGGCGCCGAAGGGGCCGAAGCCGTAAGTCGTGCTGTTTAATGCATGGGTTGCTATGTACATGGAGGTGATGTCCAACCAGTCTTTGCGGAATTTCTTGCTGACGAACAATGTGAGCGGTAGGAGGACGGCCCCGTTGAAAACCAAGTCGCTGGCGTGTTCAGCATCCTCTCTGTTATCGAGGTCTTGGTCTAAGCCCCAGCGGTCAAAACCAGGGACGTCCTCTCTGGAAAGGCCCTGAAGCTCGTTGTCCGTAACTAAAGGTTTGTCTCTTAGTCGCTCGATCCCGATTGTGCCAACGATCATGCCCCCAAGACCTAGGCCACCAGTCAATAACGGTTTGACGCGGTAGACTTTTTCCGTTTTAGGATCAATTTTTTTATCAGTATTTGCTTGGGCAAAAAATGGGGTCGTGGCCAATAAGCAGAGCGAAAGCAAGAGGGAGAATTTCATCAGTTTCATTTAGTCCCCCTGTAACTGTATAAGTCTGTTACTAGTTCTCCAGAAGGAGAAAGATACCAACAATGTCCCATCCGCCACGACGTCCCACTCCGGCTTCGCAAGGAGCGTAGCCGCCGGACGGAAAAACGATCTTCTGGACGTTGTGAAATTTGTCACCCTCACCAGAGAACGTAAAGTATGGCCATCGCCAGAAAAGGTTTATCTTGATCCCTAAAGGCTGTAGGCGATTTCGTTTGCAGCAGCAGCTTCGGCTTTCTACATCAGTACACTAAAAATCGACCATGCGAATTCTCCTCCTTTGCTTATTAATCCCCTTTCTCTGCACCTGCGGCAGCGCCCCCGAAACAGAAGCGGAAGCAGAAATGACCACCGACGCCGGGACGGAGACGACTACCAACGACGGCTGGACGATGCTTTTTGACGGCACCTCCACCGATGCCTGGCGCGGGTACAACCACGAGGGTTTCCCCACTTTGGGCTGGAATGTTACCGACGGTGAACTACGGGTGGAACATTCGGGCACTGAGGAAGATGGCTTCGGCGGAGACATCATCACCAAAGAGAAATTCGGTGATTTCGAACTGGAGCTGGAATTTGCCATCACTGACACTTCCAACAGCGGCATCTTATACCTCGTTCAGGAAATTGAGGATACCCCCATCTGGCACTCCGCCCCAGAATACCAACTGCTGGACGACGAGACCTACAAGGTTACTTACTCCGGCCTGACGCTGGCCCAATGCACCGGCGCCAACTACGACATGCATCCCCAGGTAGTCAACTACAGCAACCCGATCGGCGAGTGGAACAAAGCCCGCATCCTCAAAAAAGGACAGCACGTCGAGCACTGGCTCAACGGCAATAAGGTGATTGAATACGACCTGCATTCGGACGACTGGGAAGCGCGCTACCAAAAGAGTAAGTTCTCTGAATACAAGACTTACGCCTCCGTTGACAAGGGCCACCTTGCGCTGCAGGATCATGGGCATTTGTGCCGGTTTAAGAACATCCGAGTCAGAGTACCTGGGTAGTCTTGTAGGCTCCGCCTATGTTGGTCTTTTGGCCTTGTAGTCTTTTGGGCTACCGCATGTTATAGGCGAGGGAGGTGTTGGATGCTCCGCACTTCGTAGTCAAGCAGTCTTTAGTAGATAGTCTGTCAGCCAGCTACCGCGTGTTGGGGTAATCCCTCCATGTTCTATCCCTCCTAATTTCTCTTGCCCGACGACTCCTG
>JBLIGS010000178.1:0-6438 GCA_047637095.1 Neolewinella sp.
AGGCCGTAGGCCGGAAGGGATGGCCCCCGGAACCGCGCTTCGCGCTCCCTTCGGGAGTAAAGCTTCGCTTTACTATTATTTATATATTTAATCTAGACACAGGTTATTGAACACTACCACTCCCCCCTAATTCCTAGTTCTCTACTCCCTAGCTCCTAGTTCTCTAATTCCTAGTTCTCTACTCCCTAGCTCCCTATTCCCTAGTTTCAACCCATTCCTTGACCAAAGACTCCAACCCCCGCATAGTAACCGCCCCATTACTAAGCACCAAGTCATGAAAAGAGGCCAGGTCAAAGGTATCCCCAAGCTCAGCCTCCGCCATTTTGCGCAGCTGACGGATTTTCAACTCGCCCATTTTATAGGACACCGCTTGCCCTGGCCAGCCGATGTAGCGGTCAATCTCGGTATTGACTTCGTGGAGGGAGAGGGCGGTATTGGAGGCGAGAAAGTCGACGGCTTTGTCGCGGTCCCAGCCGAAGTAGTGCATGCCGGGGTCGACGACCAGGCGGCAGGCGCGCCACATTTCGTAGACGAGGCGGCCGAATTCCTCATAGTCCGTTTCGTAGATGCCAGCTTCCTTACCGAGGTATTCGCAGTACAAAGCCCAGCCTTCGCCGAAGGCGGAGAGGTAGAGGTTTTGGCGGAAGGCCGGTACGTTTTTCATTTCAGCAGCGAGCATCATCTGGGTGTGGTGGCCGGGTACGCCTTCGTGCAGAGCCATGGCGGGCAGCACGTAATAAGGCCTACTTGGTAGGTTGTAGGTATTGACCCAGAAGGCACCGGCTTTATGGTTGCGGTAGGAGCCGGGAGAGTAACGGCCGCCGGTATAGTTCGGTGCGAGGGCGTCCGGGACGGGACTGACGGTGAGGGGCATCCGTGGAAGGTGGTTGAAGTACTGAGGTAGTTTTCCCTCCATTCGCTTGGTGATCCAGGCGGCGCGGCTGAGGAGTTCGTAGGGTGTTTTGGCGTAGAACTGCTCGTCGGTCCGCAGGAACTGGAGGAAGTCGGCAAAGGAGCCTTTGAAGCCGGTTTTAGTGATGATGGCCTCCATTTCGGTGCGGATGCGGGCGACTTCGGCCTGGCCGGTGGCGAAGACTTCCTCGGGCGTAACGTCATCGGTGGTGAAAAAGCGGACGCGCTGGCGGTAGAATTCCTTGCCGTTGGTGATTTCTGAGATACCGATGCCGGGGCGTAGTTTTGGGAGGTAATCCTCAGCCAAAAATTTCCGAAGGCGACGGTATGCGGGGTAGGTGCTTTGCTCCACCAACTTACTCAGCACCTGCGTTCGCGCCGCATCATCATTAACGGGTTGCAGGAAAATACTTTCCGCGATGGGTGTTTCCAGCTGGCGGTCGATCTGCGCAATACAGTTTTCCACCACGAGACGCGGATCGGTCTTGCCCGCCGCCAGGCCCGACTGCATGGCCACAATTTGGCGGTCGAACCACGGGCTGATTTGATCGATCATCTTAGTGTAGCGCGCCAAAGATTCTTCACCGTTTACCTGCTGCCCGATGACCCGGTAAACGACGCTTGCCAGGAAGCCTCCCTCGGCGTCGAGTGGAAACTGCCAGGCACCGAATTCGCGCCGAAAAATACCGTCGTCAAGGATGTGCAATAGGATGTCGCGGTTGAGGCGGTCGGCGGTGGAAAGCTTGGCTTCTCCCGGGATTCTGTCCTTCAGCGCGCGCAGCTCCGTTACCTCAACCGCAGTAGATTTAGCGTCGGGGGCGGACCACATCAGGCCGTCGTCTTGAGGATCCCATTCGGCATAAGCCTTCATCACATCGGCCAGGCGGACGGAATCGGACTGAGCGGAAAGGGAGAAAGTAAAGGTGAAAAGGAGGAGGATAGAAAGGAGTAAACGTTGCATGCTGCAAAGTACCAACTTTCATTGAATCTTATCCAAGCCATCGAATTTCCCCTAACAGACTAACAACTAACAGTCTAACAGCCTAACAGTCTAACAGCCTAACAGCCTAACAGCCTAACAGTCTAACAGCCTAACAGTCTAACAGCCTAACAGCCTAACAGTCTAACAGACTAACAGACTAATCTTCAGGCGCGGCCGCAGGTGCAGGGCGGGTTAAGGAATACAGGACTCCTCCGGCAAGCAAGCCAAAGATGACTACTAAAGACACCCAATCCGCTGGATGCCAAATCTCATGCAGTAGCATTTTTACCCCGACGAACACTAGGATCAACGCCAAACTGTACTTCAGGTATTCAAATTTATCGATCATCGAACTGAGGACGAAGTACAGCGACCGCAAACCGAGGATGGCCAAAATGTTAGAACTGAAAACCAAAAAGGAATCCGTCGTAATGCCCAGAATCGCTGGTATGGAATCCACCGCAAAGACTACATCGGTAATCTCCACAATCACCAGTGTAATGAAGAGTGGCGTCGCGGCCCGCTTACCGTCGATCTGGACAAAAAAGTTGTGCCCGTGGTAATCACCCGTAACCGGTACCAGCCGCTTTACGAACTTGATGATTGGATTGTCTGAAGGGTCATTGTCTTCCTGCTGACCGAGTACCTGCACCGCGCTGTACAGCAACAACAGCCCGAAGACGTAGAACATCCAGTCGAACTGCTCCAATAAGTAGACTCCGGCCAGGATCATCGCTAGACGGAAGAACACTGCTCCCAGAATACCCCAAAACAACACCCGGTGCTGGTACTTGGGCGGGACCTTGAAGTAGGAGAAGATCACGGCGATCACGAAAACATTGTCCATGCTCAGGCTAAGCTCTACGAGGTAGCCCGTGAGGTAGGTGATGACGGCCTCTTTAGGCCCCAGGTCTGATTCGACCCAACCGTTACGGTAGGCTAGATAGATGAAGCCGCTGAAGGACAGTGCGATGGTGGTCCACATTGCCGTCCACAGCAGCGCCTCA
This sequence comes from Neolewinella sp., assembly GCA_047637095.1. Lineage (GTDB taxonomy): Bacteria > Bacteroidota > Bacteroidia > Chitinophagales > Saprospiraceae > Neolewinella. The sequence goes on from JBLIGS010000178.1 coordinate 2,902, forward strand.
CGGGTTCGGGGCACGTGGTCTTCCTTGTTCAGAACGAAAAGGTCTAGGAAGAGGAGGAGTGCCACGAAGACGAAGAAGCCGATCCAGGTTAGTAGCATGGGTGGGGTTGTTTGCTTGTGTTCGGGTGTAACGGATTTTTGACCTTTTGGGTGCGATCATTGTCCCGTTTGAGGCCTTCCGTACCGATTTTTGGGGTCGCGAAGCGACTGAAGTGGGATCTTTTGCTGCTTCGCAACGTCCTCACTTGCTCTGGAAGGGTTCGGCCGGGGTAGTGTTACCCTCCAGATTTTTTCGCACCCTTATAGCCTTGCGCTAACAAAATTTCCAATACCTGATCCCGCTTATTACCCTGCACGATAATCTCATCACCCTTGGCGGAGCCGCCGACGCCACATTTGGTTTTTAGCAGTTTGCCGAGGGCTTTCATCTCGTCGCCAGGGCCGGTAAATCCGGTGACGATGGTGGCTTCGTTGCCGCGTCGGTTTTTACGGTCGAGGTGGATGCGAAGAGACATTTCTGCCTTTCCTGCGTTGCTTAGTCCGTGGTAGTCTTCGTCTTCGGAATCGGGGAGGTTGTCTGGTGGAGGAGGGAGGCTGGCGGCCAGGCTGGCGAGGGCAGCGAAGGGGTTGTCCGGGTCGGGAGTGTTGCCGGCGGAGAAGGGTTTCTTTTTCTTTTTGGCCATTTGGGGAGTGGTTGGTTGCTGCAAAAATAGGCTTTCGGGGCTACGGATAGTCTAGAACTCGCCAGTCGAATTATTTTTTGATACGGAACCTTGGTATGTATTTAGTTAAACTTGATAAAGTTAGCTTCCTGGAGCCTTTGTCGTTTTCTGCGGTGCAAGAAAAGTTCGCCTGTCGAGTTTAGTAATTTCAACCGGAGGGGAGTATTGGCCTGACCCCGCATTAGTGCCCCATGCTCTCCCAGTCGGATAACGGCAGGTAGGTCAATTCCTACTGGTAGGCTCAGGGGCAGTAACGGTGAGTTCTCCCGCATCAACGGCCCTGGTGGTCTCGGCACTGTATTTGGAGACCAGGTGGAAGTAAACCGAGCGCGAAAAGCGGAACCACCACACGAAGAACAGTCCGGCAACCGCCAATAAGGCGGCAAACGATCCGGCCATAGACCATTCGAGTACCCAGTGCAGCAACATCACGAAACCTAGACAAAAGAAGGCCGAACCGATGTAGGAAATGAACATGGCACCGTAGTAGAAACCGGGCTCGGGGAAGTAGCTATTGCCACACTTCGGGCAGTGCTCGAACTGCATGAAGGGCTTGTCGAAGCCAAAGGAGCTGGTTGGGAAGAGGTCGCCTTTACGACATTTTGGGCACTTTAGGCCGAAGATGGAGCTTAGTACTGAGGGCATTTTTTGGTCTTTTAGTCGGTTGGTTCTTTAGGTTGTTAGCCGTAGGTCGTAAACCTTTGAGGTGGGGTAAAGATTTAGTTTTAAGTAGGTATTTGGGCGCTGGCGCTGGTGCAAAGGCTATTTTGGGTTATGGTTGTGACTAATGGACCTTGCCTTTGAATGCTTGGAGTTGCTTTTTAGCGATATCTCCACTTGGATAGAGTTGTAGCCATTGAGTAGAAAATATTAAATTAGCGTTCCTGAAGTATGTCCTATAAATATTAATGGGCCATAGGGGACGCCGTACAAATAATTTACGCCTTTTAACCACATTGTTTTGTCTCCATCAAGCTTTAAAATCATTTCCGTAGCTAAGGCTACGTAAAGGATTTGTAAGTTTGGTAATAATAAAAACGTAAGGTCAAATCACGTAGTAGCCGCGAAGCGAAAACAGTAAGTTATTTATACGACGTCCTTGAGTAACCTGAAGTAAAAAAGAAAGCAAAAAATGAAAATATTACTAATTCTGCTGGCCATAGTTCTCATTGCTTTCCTCATAGTGCAAGTCTTCGCCATGAGCGCCCAAAAAAAGATAGAAAGCTACTCCTACACTACAGACAAGAAGTACGACCTCTTTGAGGTCCGCAGCTACGAAGCAACCTTATTCACTTCCGTCAAACTCTCCACCCAAAAGTACGAAGAGGGGTCAAGCCAAGGTTTTTCCATCCTGGCTGGCTACATCTTCGGTGGAAACGAGACCAATGAAAAAATAGCGATGACTTCGCCCGTTGCCATGTCGCTGGGTGATTCCATGACGGTGATGTTTATGGTACCCAAAGAGAATGAGAAAAAAGGGCTTCCTAAACCAAACCAGTCGCAGATAGCATTTCGGGAAGAACCAGCTAAGAGAATGGCGGTGATCACCTTCGGGGGCTGGTCCAGCGATGAAAAAATAGAGCAACATAAGCACCAGCTAACGGCAGCGCTGGATGCTGAGGGTATTGCCTACACCAATCGGTTTTACGCTTTCGGATACAATGCACCTTATGAAGTTTTGAATCGAAAGAACGAGGTTGCTGTGGAGTTGATGGAGAGGTAAATACGCCTTTTACAAGCTTTTACATTCTAAGCAAAAGCTCGATCGTTTCTTGAGCATTGTCTACAAACAGCTTTGAGAAAAGTCTGATTTAATGCAAACCAAATGACGAAAACGATCTTCTTCCGATCCAGCCTGTTTCTACTACTCCTAATTTCTCTCGCCGCCTGCAACGGCCAGCAGGAAACCGGCCCATTTAAAGTTCCTCCGCAAACAAGTATTCCGGAAGCAACGGAGGCCAAATCTCAGGATTTCGACCCATACTTCAAAGCTTCCGCAGCCACTAAGTCAAAATATGGACCCACCAGCATCACCCGTAATATAATGCAGGACCGCAACGGCGATATCTGGTTAGCTACCTGGGAGGGCATCATCCGCTACGACGGGAAGACTTTTACCAATTTTACCAATAAGAATTACCTGAGAAAGTTTCATGTTTTCTCCACGCTGGAAGATATGGACGGCCACCTCTGGTTCGGAACCATCGGCGCTGGTGTGTACCGCTACGATGGTGTAAGCTTCATCAACATCACCCAAAAGAACGGCCTCGCCTACGACCAGCAAGGCTGTTTCTACCAGGACCGCAGTGGGCAGATTTGGATTGGCACTATGGAGGGCATCAGCATCTACAACGGAAAATCCTACCGAAACATCACCACCAACGATGGCCTGCCGGATAATGATATTAACTCCATCGTAGAAGGCCGGTCGGGTAAAATATGGATTGCCTCCAGAGGAGCGCTGTGTACCTATGATGGGTTAACCTTCACACTGGTGCGCAAGGACAAAGACCAATTGATGCCTGATGTCGCAGACAAAAATGCCGGGAACTTCTACAACGTCCGCACGGTAATTGAAGACCTTGAGGGGAACGTCTGGTTTGGTGGCAACGACGGTTTTTGGCGCTACGACACCAACGGTAAGTTTACCCAAATCGCAAAGGAATTCACCGGCTACATCTACGAGGACCGCGAAGGAAATATCTGGACCGGTTCAGCAGTATCAGGTAAGCCCGACGAGTGGCAATTATCCCGCTACGCCGCCGAATCTCTGGATGGCGCCCCGACTACGCCTACCGTTATCCTGCAACGAAAAG